>NZ_JASCOZ010000016.1 GCF_029960115.1 Stenotrophomonas sp. PS02289 | reverse complement strand
TGGGGGGGGGGGGGGGGCGGGTATTTTAAAAACCCCCCCCCCCCGCCGCCCCCCCCCCCCCCCCCCACCGCACTCACCCCTTCGCCGCAAACGTCCCATGGAAGCCCAGTGGCACCGCATACGGCAGCCATGCCTGCGCCAGCGGACCCTCATCAATCCGCCGCGCATCCAGCACCGCAATGCCGCTGCGTTGGTTCGCCGAATCCAGCAGCGTACCGACCAGCCAGCCGTCGTCCGCCTTGCGGCTGCCCGGACGTGGCACGAACACGTGCTCCTCGGCCAGGATATCGGTGCCATAGCGCCACACCTGGCGGCGGCCACGGTCGACGTCAAACCCGGCCACACCATTGAAGTAGGGCGCGCTGTGCTCGCCCTGGATCACCGGGGTGTACAGGCGAGCACCCTTGTCACCGGCAGTGCGGCTGTCGAACATCGGGAACTCGATGCCGCGGATGCCCGTCTCTTCCCAGCGCGCGGTGCCGCTGCGCAGGTCTAGGTGCAGCTCCAGCAGGCTGGCGTCGGAGTTGGCGGCGTGGGCGGCATCGCCCTCCATCGCTTCCTTCATCGGCGAGCGCGCTTCATCGATGTCGTCATGACGCACCGTGCGCATCACGATGCGGCCGTTCTTCTCGTACGCATCGCCGAAGTGGTAGGCGGCGGTGAACGCCGCTTCGAACCAGCGCGCGGTATCCGGGGCGGACTTGGGCACCACCGCGATCCGGCACGGGCGCTGCGGTGCGAACTGCATGCGCTCGAAGAACGCGCCACCGCCTTCCTTGTAGTCGAAGGGCATCAGCATGAAGACCAGATGCGAATCGGTCATCGCAAACGCATGCATGTAGCCCATGAACGGGGTATCGACCACACTGGCCGAGCGTAGCTGCCCGTCGGCACCGATGTGCCATACCAGCAACCCGGTGCCACCCAGCAGCGAGATGCTGCCGAAGTTCCAGACGCTGCCATCGCGATCCACCAGCGGGTGCGCCGAGAACGGGATCGATGCCAGATCCGGGCGCCAGGTCGTGGCACCGATCGTGCTCAGTTCCTGCGGGTCCATCTCGAAGGCCGAGCCTGCCTCGCACAATGCGAACAGCCGGCCATTGACCACCATGACCGAGGTGTTGGCCGCATTGGCGTCGTCGTTGTTACGTACTGCTTGGCGGTTCGGCACATCGGTGCCGGCGGCAGGGTAGAGGAAGCGCCCGGCTTTCTGTTCGCGGGTGAACTTGGGCGTGGTCACCATCTGACCGCGATGGGTCAGAGTGCCATTGCCATTGAACTGCCAGCCGTGAACCATGCCGTCGCCATCGAACCAATGGTCGTAGCGGAAGCCGTTGCGTTCCTTCCAGGCCGGCCCGTTGCGGTAGAGGGTGCCGGCAAACCCCGCCGGCAGCCGGCCCTGCAGATCCACCGTGGCCGGTCCGAGGCTTTCGGTGGTGACGCTGCGCCACCCGGTCAGCCACGGATGCTGCTCGCGGGCCTGGGCAAAGGCGGCCGCATCGCCGGCCAGTGCAGGTACGGCGCGCAAGGCAACGCCGCCGATGGCAGCGGTGGTGGCAACAGACAACAGCGACTGCAGGAAGCGGCGACGGTCCATGTGGGATGCCTCAGCGCAGGATGATGGTGATGGTGGAACCTTCGGCCGGCACGTGCACGCGGGCTTCTTCCCAGGTGGGCTTGCGCATCACCTGCGGGTTGTTACTGAAGCCGTAGCCTTCCACCGGTACGCCCAGCATGTTGGTGTCCAGCTTGCCATTGTCATTTTCGTCCTGGGTGACCATCACCGCGTAGTCGCCCGCCGGCAGGTTCTTGAAATCGAAGTGGGCGGTGTCGCCGGTCACTTTGGCCGACTGCGCCTGCACCGGCTTGGCCTTCTGGTTCCAACCGTCCGGACCATCCACCACCGACATGTGCAGGGTGCCGGTCTGGACGCGGATATCCTGCAGATTCACCTGCAGGTCGCCCGCATTTGCAGAGGCAGCCACCAGCAGGCAGGCATAGGGAAGGCAGTTCATCAGGCTGCGGATCATGGCGCTCGCTCCAGGTTGGGTGTGTGGGGCCAGTCTGCCCAGCCCGGCCACCTCAACCCATGCCCAGTGGTCATCGATCCGCAGTGCCAGAAGTCACTTTCTGCCCCACCCCCATTGCCGAACCGGGCAGCGGGCGGGCAGCATGCGGCCATGCCCTCCTTTCTGCGCAACCTGATCAGCCCCCTCAGCCTGGCCGGCCTGCTGACCATCGTGGCGGTGGGGCTGTCGCTGGGCGTCGCCACCCAGGGCGAGCAGACCCTGCGCTGGGTGGCCCTGGGGGTGTTCATGCTGTTGTTCGTGAGCTACGACCACCTGCCCATCCGCTCGCACTGGCGGCTGGCCAGCGATGTGCTGCTGGCGCTGATGGCGCTGTCCCTGGTCTGGCTGGAGCCGCGCGTGGGCACCCTGCCGGTCCTGCTGGTGGTGCTGGTGGCACACCTGGCGGAACATTGGCCGCCGCGCACCGTGCTGCTGTCGGCACTGGGATTGAATCTGTGTCTGTATTTCGCCCTGCGGCTGGGCGGGGCGACCCATCCGTTCCTGGTCGTGGTCATCTACGCCGGCTTCCAGGCCTTTGCCGCGCTCACCGCCCACTATGCGCGCAGTTCCGAACTGGCCCGCGAGGCCCTGGCCCGGGTCAACGCCGACCTGCTGGCCACCCGCGCCCTGCTGGCCGACAGCGCCCGCGACGCCGAGCGCCTGCGGTTGGCGCGCGAACTTCACGACGTGGCCGGACACAAGCTCACTGCGATGCGCCTGAACCTGCGTGCCCTGGCCAGCGACGCCACCCCGGCCACGCGCGAGCGCGTGCAACTGGTGGAACAGCTGTCGGCGGAACTGCTTGGCGACATCCGTCAGGTCGTACAGAGCATGCGCGACGAGCGCGGACTGGACCTGGCTACGGCGCTGCAGGCGCTGGCCACCCCGTTCCCGCGCCCGGGTCTGCAGGTGCATATCGGCGAACAGGTGCGCATCGCCAACCCGCTGGTGGCCGATGCCGTGCTGCGGCTGGTGCAGGAGGCGTTGACCAATGCCGCACGGCATGGCGATGCCGATACCGTATGGCTGAACATCGACAGGGAAGAACACGGCGTGCGCATCGACATCCGCGACGACGGCCAGCGTGCCGAGCGCATCCGCGAAGGCAACGGCATCACCGGTATGCGTGAGCGACTGGCCGCTGTGCATGGGCATCTGGAGCTGGCGCGTACCGAGGCCGGTGGCATGCATCTGACCGCGAGGTTGCCCACATGAGCGCGGTGCCCGCGCTGCGGGTAGCCCTGGCCGACGACCAGGCACTGGTGCGTGCCGGTCTGCGCGCCCTGTTGCAGGGGCTTGGCATCGAGGTGGTGCTGGAAGCCGATGATGGCCAGGGGTTGCTGGATGGCTTGGTCGCGCACCAGGTGGACGTGGTGCTGAGCGACGTGCGCATGCCCGGTGTGGACGGTATTGCCGCCACCCGGCAGCTGCGTGAACGCGGCGACACCACGCCATTGCTGCTGCTTACCACCTTTGATGAAAGCGACCTGCTGCTGCAGGCCAGCCAGGCCGGGGCACAAGGCTTCATGCTCAAGGATGCCGCGCCGGAAGATCTGCACGAGGCCATCCTGAAGGTTGCCAGCGGAGAGACCCTCCTGCTGCCGGTGAGCACCGACCCGGTGCGGGCGCGTTATCGTTTCCACGACGAGGCCCCGCCGAGCGACACCTTTGGTGAAAAGGAAGTGGCGATTCTACGGCTGCTGGCGGGTGGGTACTCCAATAAGGAGATCGCACGCACGCTGTTCCTCGCCGAGGGGACGGTGAAGAACTACGTCTCCACCATCCTGGACAAGCTGGGCACGCGCGATCGTACGCGGGCAGTGTTGAAGGCGATCACGCTGCGGATCATTTGAGACGCGAACCCAAAGCGTCACTCCGCTAGCCAGTATCGCTCCAACTCGAACGTATCCTTGTCCAAACGTCGAATCCAGATGAAGCCCCTTTGGTCTGGAACGGTCACGCGCACGACCTCTTCCACCCATTCTTCAGAGTACGCGGTCCCTTCTTCGGTCTGGAACCACGGACTCCACCAGATCTGATAGCTCGGAAGATGGGTTCCGATGTCATACCGGACACTGAAGACGCTGAGAGGGTTCTGCTTCAGTTCGATCCGCGCGGCGTTCTTCCAGAATTCCGGGAACAGACCCGCAGACACGTCTGAGGCGAATGCCAATGCACCGTCAATGTCATCGAACGCCTGATCAATGCTTTCCTCGGCAATCGCCAACCTGCTCGCCATTGATGACTGGTCGTCATACTGGACGTAGACCATGACTCTGCCAACCTGGAACTCGCAGATATTTAGATTTCCTTCCTCCGCGTCCCAATGACCGAGCATTTTGTCAGGGTGCGGGGATATCCTCATGGTCCGCACTGCGTCTTTCATCCGTAAATTTAGGCAATGGTACACGGTTGAATGGGCTGGGCATCGGCAGCGACCACTTCAGATTCACCCCCAACGTTCCCAACACAATCATTCCCACGCCAACCAACTGGATCGCGCTCAACCGGTGTCCGTACACCGCATAGTCAAGCAACAGCGCGACCAACGGGTACACAAACGCGATCACTGCAATGGTTGCCACCGGCAAATGGCGGTACGAGGAGTAGAACAGCACATACACAACGCCGCTGTGGATGATGCCCAGCCCGATCAGCCACACCCAGTGGCCGCCCAGATGCAGCGCACTGGCGTCGGCAAACCCCGCGAGCATCACCACACCCACCAGGCACTGCACTGTCACCAGTGCGAACGGGCGTTCGCGTCCGATCTGCCGTGACATCAGCAACGACGCCCCACACAGCAGCGCCGCCAGCAAGGTCAATCCGATACCCAACAGGTAGCCGCTGCTACCGGACAGCACCTGCATCGGATCGGCCGATGCAGCCACACC
Source organism: Stenotrophomonas sp. PS02289 (assembly GCF_029960115.1). Taxonomy (GTDB): domain Bacteria; phylum Pseudomonadota; class Gammaproteobacteria; order Xanthomonadales; family Xanthomonadaceae; genus Stenotrophomonas. The sequence continues at coordinate 40,793 of NZ_JASCOZ010000016.1, read as the reverse complement.
GACGAAGGCCAGCACCGTCCAGCCCCAATCCGCAGGACGCGTGCGCTCCTTCAATACCAGCGCAGCCAGGATCAGCATCACAAACGGGAAACAGTGATACACCATCGTGGCGACGCCGATGGAGGAACGCGCCATACCGGCGAACAACGCTACCCAGTTCAGCACCAGCAGTACGCCGGAGATCACCGCGCCGCGCAGGAACACCCGGTCACGCCACACGCCGTGCAGGTGACCACGCGCGGTACCCCACGCCAGCAGGAAGACCGCACCGAACAGGCAGCGGTAGAACACCGCCGTGATCGGGTCTTGTCCACTCTCGTGCACAAACACGCCGACCGAGCCGATCAGAATTTCGGCCACCACCAGCTGCCACAGGGCCAGCCGGGTCTGGGAGGGGGAGGACGCCTGCATGGCCGTATCCAGTTGGGGGGACGGCCAGTCTGTTCCTCCACACCCGACCGATACAGACTCAGCTAGAATCAATTTCGACCAGTACAGATGGCAACACCATGCTGCTCTACTCCGCCATTGCCGCCACCCTGCGCGATCAGATCGCACAAGGCGTCCTGCGCGCCGGCGAACGCCTGCCGTCGATCCGGCAGCTCGCCAGCAGCCACGGGGTAAGCCCCGCCACGGCGGTGCAGGCCTGCCTGCAGCTGGAACGCGAAGGATTGGTGCAGGCGCGGCCGCGCTCCGGCTACTACGTGCAGGCCAGCCCGTTGCCACCGCGAAGCAGCGCGCCGCGCCGGCGCGTGCCGCACCCGGTCGACAACCCCGCCCTGGCGCGCCTGCACGAACTGCTGGCACGTACCGACCTGCTGGCCCTGCACAACGCCTCGCCCGCCACCGAGCTGCTGCCCGCCAGGGCACTGGCTACCTCGATGGCCCGCACCTTGCGGCACAGTCAACGGCAGGCGTTGGACTACGCGCCGCCGCAGGGACACGCACCGTTGCGGCGCCTGATCGCCCAGCGCTACGCGCGCCTGGCCACCGACGTGTCACCCGACGAAGTGGTGGTCACCGCAGGATCGATGGAGGCAATCAGCCTCGCGCTGCGCGTGCTGACCCAACCCGGCGACGTGGTCATCGTGGAAACGCCCACCTACCACGGCATTCTGCAGGCCGTAGCCGCGCACGGTCTGAAGGTGCTGGAACTGCCGCACCGGCACGGCGGCGGGCTGGATCTGGCGCGGCTGGACGTGCTGCTGGAACAGACCCCGGTGCGTGCCGCTGTGCTGGTGCCCAACTTCCATAACCCGCTCGGGACGGTGCTGGCTGACGCCGACAAAGTGGCCCTGCTGGACAGCTGCGCCCGCCATGGCACCGTGGTGATCGAAGATGACATCTACGGCGACCTCAGCTGGTCGGGCGAGCGCCCACCACCGCTGCGCCACTTCGACACTCGCGGCCAGGTACTGACCTGCAGTTCATTCTCCAAGACCTTGGCACCAGGCCTGCGCGTGGGCTGGATCCTGGGCGCCGGCTGGACCGACGCGCTGGTGCGCGCCAAATACCACTCCACCGTGGGCAACCCGACCCTGCCGCAGCTGGCCCTGGTGGACTACCTCGAACAGCACGACCTTGACCGGCACCTGCGCCGGCTGCGCCAGCAGCTGGCCGACAATGCCTGCCGCATGCAGGACGCCATCGCACGTTACTGGCCAGACGGCACGCGGTGCAGTGCGCCGAAGGGCGGGCTGTCTCTATGGCTGCAGCTGCCCGACAACGGCGACGCCGATGCATTGGCGTCTGCCGCGATGGACGAGGGCATCGGGATCTCACCCGGCGTGCTGTTCTCCAGCCGTGGCGACTACCGCGACCATGTGCGGCTGGGCTGTGGAATGGTGTGGGACAAGCGACTGGAGAACGCCGTGCAGCGATTGGGGACGTTGGCGGCGCAACGCCGTCTTCCCGGAAATGTTCCATGTCATCATGACCGTACTCCAGCGGTCCCGGAATCACCATGAAGGTCCACTTCGTCATCCATGAGTCCTTCGAGGCCCCGGGGGCCTACCTGCAGTGGGTGCAGGAACGCGGTCATACCGCGACCTTCAGCCACCTCCACGGTGGCGACACGCTGCCCGCGGATGCCAGCCAGCACGACATGCTGGTGGTCATGGGGGGCCCGCAGTCGCCCGCCACGTCGCAGGCCGAGTGTCCGCACTTCAACGCGAAGGCCGAGATGGCCCTGATCCGGGCGTTTGTCGACGCGGCCAAGCGGGTGGTAGGTGTCTGCCTGGGCGCGCAGCTGCTGGGCGAAGCCTTGGGTGGGCAGCACGAACACAGCCCGGAGAAGGAGATCGGTAAGTTCCCGATCACGCTCACGCCGGAAGGGCGCGCCAACCCGAAGTTCGCCGGTTTCGCCGATGTGCTGGATGTCGGCCACTGGCACGGTGACATGCCGGGACTGACGCCTGAGGCAACGATTATTGCCTACAGCAAAGGCTGCCCACGCCAGATCATCGAGTACAGCCCCCGCGCCTACGGCTTCCAATGCCATATGGAATTCACGCCGGAGGTGGTGGAGATGCTGATTGAAGCGTCCACGCAGGAGCTGGCTGCATTGCGAGATCGTCCGTACGTGCAACAGGCTGATGTGCTGCGTGCACAGGACTGGTCACAGATGAATCAGGCGCTGTTCGGCTTCCTGGACAAGCTGGAGGCTGAACGCGCCTCCTGAGGGCGACCGCAGACCCCGCTCTGGTAGAGACGGTCGCAAGACGTCTGCCGATAGCAACGATTACTGCTTTAGCGCATGAAAGCGGCCCGCTATCATGCGATCACCGAATTCGATTTCCGCTGGGGTCCAGGGTGAAAGCTGTTGTGATCATTGATGTTCAGCAGGGCCTGTTCGGACCGGACCCCACGCCGGCCAGTTCGAACGAGGTGATCTTCCGCATCAATCGGCTCACCGAGCGCGCCCGGCAGCACAATGTGCCGGTGATCTTCGTGCAGCACGAGGCGGCGCAGGGCGACCATTTCCGCCATGGCAGTGAGGCGTGGGCCTTGGTATCCGAGCTTGAAATCGCCGAGACAGACCTGCTGTCGCGCAAGACCACGCCGGACTCCTTCCACAACACCGACTTGGCCGCCACGCTGTCCGGCCTGGGTGTCACGCATCTGGTGGTCTGCGGCTACGCCACCGAGTTCTGCGTGGACACCACGGTGCGCCGCGCCGCCGCGCTGGGCTATGAGATCACGCTGGTCGCCGACGCACATACGACCCATGACAAACCGCATGCACCGGCGACGGCGATCATTGTCCACCACAACGCGACGCTGCCCAGCATCCGCAGCTTCGGGGTGAAGATTGCCGCCGTACCCGTAGATGAGGTTGTGTTCTAGGCGTTGCCACTGGTCGCGGGCAGCCGTGCCGGCGTCGGGCTTCCGTGCTTCAAGCCAAACAGCGGCCGCAGCCATGCCACCCGGCGGATGGCCTCATACAGGAAAAGCGCCAGCGCAAAGGTCATCAGCACCAGCAGCGGCCCTTCCACACCCGGTGAAAGCCCAAGCGGCTTCAAGTTGTGCGCGGCCACCACAATGATGGTCTGGTGCAGGATGTAGACCGGGAACACTGCCGACACCAGATAGCGCAGCGCGCGACTATCCCCAGGGCTCCAGTGCCGGGCAAAGCCCAACACCGCCACGATGGCGCACCACTGGTCCAGACCCCACACGGCACGCATGGCTATGCGCAGCATTTCTGGTGGGTCGGCGTCGGCGTAGGCGTAGCCGCGGAAGTACGCAAGTAGACCGGCCCAACTGGCCAGCCACAGCAGCAGCGCCAGCCAACGTAGGCGCGCGAGTGCCTTCCAGAAGGGCGCAGCGCGCGCCAGCAGAAACCCCAGCAGAAACACGCTGAAGTACTGGGCATGACTGTACCAGTCATCGATCAGCGCATGGGTCTGCTCGAATCGACTGGCCAGCGCGATGCGCAGCACTCCCAGCAGCAGTGCCGGCAGAATCAGAGCGCCCAGTCCGGACAGCGGTCGCTCCAGGACCTGCCCCATCAGCTGCAATACACGCGGAGCAAGCGCCCAGATCAGCCAGAGCACGGCGGTGTAGGCCCACAGGTAAGCAACGAACCACAGGTGGTTCCAAGTGGGCACGTACAGGCAGCCCTCGGCATCGCAGAATCCGTCGTAACCAGTGAAGTACTGCCCCAGGAAGGCGAAGTAGCCGGCGTGATACCCCCCGGGCAGCTGCTCCACCACTTCATAGTAGGACTGCGGCGGCACGACCACGGCAATGCCGAACGCCAGCGGCACCAGCAACCGCCAGGAGCGGGATCCCAGCAGCCGGCGCTTGCTGCCTGCGTCGGGGTCGGTCCCGGTCGGCCCGCCAAACAGATACGCGGTGGCCACCCCGGACACCAGGAACAGCAACGACAGCCGCCATGGGGAGCTCAGCATCATCAGCGGCTCCAGCGTGTTACTGGCGTATGGGCTCTTCACGTGCCAGCTCCAGGTCACGTAGTACATGCCCACGTGGTAGAGCACCAGTACCCCGAAGGCGCAGACACGGACCCAGTCCAGATCGTAACGGCGGTGCATGCCCAGCTCCTGTCGAAAGAGTGCCTACGCTGCAACATGTTCGACAGGGGTATTAGCGCAGAGGGCCAAACGGCGGGGGTTTGGGGACGAACCGACCGCGGATAGTGACGAACGGAGATGGTCGTCAGGGCATGTGCTACCTAAACTGGCACCATGACCCCCCCAGCCTTGATGCCCTACGAACGTTACCTGCCCTGGCGGCGCGTGTGCGAAGCCGGATTCTGGCTGCTGCTTATCGGCGCGAACCTGGTAGGCAACAGCATCACCACGCTCATCGAACTGCGGCGGTCCGATCCTGCCGCCGAGGTCTGGCAGCCCGTCGTCTGGGAGGCCAGCAGTGCGCTGATGTGGCTGCTGCTCATTCCCGTGCTGGTGGCGTACACGCGCCGGTTTCCCTTGCATTGGGACACCTGGCGGCAATGGGCAATGGCCTTTGTGCCATTGAGCGTCGCTGTCTGTCTGGTGCACGTGGCCGGAATGGTCACGCTGCGCGTACTGGCCTACCGGGTAATGGGAATGGAGTACACCTTCGGCCCCTGGTCGCGCGAGCTCGCCTACGAGTATCTGAAGGACGCGCGCAGCGTTGCCACCATCATCCTGCTGATCGAAGGCTATCGCTTCCTGCTGCGGCGCTGGCAAGGTGAAGCGAGCGTACTGACCGAGCCGGATGAAAGCCCACCGGTTGAGTCCGTGGAACGCCCCGGCCGCTTCGTGGTGCGCAAGCTGGGTCGCGACTTCCTGATTGCCGCTGACGACATCGAATGGGCGCAATCCTCCGGGAACTATGTGAACCTGCGTGTACGCGGTCATGACTATCCGCTGCGCAGCACCTTGGCCAGTCTTGAGAGCCTGCTCGACCCCAGTCGATTCCAGCGCATCCACCGGAGTTATCTGGTGGCGCTGGACCAGATCGCTTCGCTGGAACCGCTGGATACCGGCGATGCCCGTGTGCACCTGCGCGACGGCACTGCGCTGCCCTGCAGCCGGCGCTATAGGCAGGAGCTGCGGGAGCGGGCTGGACTGGGGGTCAGTTCAGCAGCGACCGGAGGATAAGGACGCCTGCAACCACAAGCGCGCCCCAGAACAATAGACCCACCACTGCGCAGGCCGTTTCGGATGGCTCCTTGCTGGGCCGAAGCGTCACCAGCACGATATGGCCGGTGCCCTTGATGATGGCCTCGAAGAAGATGCCCACGAGTACGTAGACCACGAAGCGGAACACGCCGCCGAGCAGGCCTCCTGCGATGTCGTCCAATGGCATGTGTGGTCCTTACTGCCGGGCTTTCGGGTCAAGCAGCCACACCAGCACATCCCGATGCAGGGCTTCGACTTCAGTCGGCGTTTTCCCGCCCCCAAGGCTGTGCCGCATGCCGGGCACTTCCCGGTAACGGAACAACACACCTGTGTCCCGCATGCGCTCGGCCAGTTTGCGTGCGGACGCCACCGGCACCGAGCCATCGCGCTCGCCATGCACCACCAGCAGGGGGGCGCGAAGATCACGAAGGATGTTAGCTTCCACCGCATCCAGGCGACTGGCCCAGGCGGCATACGTGTTGGCCTCGCCCATCCAGTCACGACCGGGCACCGGCTGCATGCGGATCTCGTCCATCTGCTGGCGCAGCGAGGTTCGGCATTCGGTGGCGTCCGCATTCGTGGCACACACCATGTCTTCCATCGACGCCGCCATCGGTACACCGCCGCCGAAGCCGATGAGGGCCACTGCGTGTGTTTGCGGGTAGTACGACGCAAGCCGTGCACCCACGCGCCCGCCGTCGGAGAATCCCCAGATCAGCAGATCTCCGTTCCACCAGTCCGCATGGGCGCGCAGGTATTGAAGCGCGCGCAGGTGGTCCACGACGCGCTGATCGATCGTGTAGTACTGCTTGAATTCCTGGCTGCAGGCAAAGTCCGGACCAATCTCAATATCACCGTCGGCGTTCTTCTTCGGGACGGTGGGACCAGGCTTTTCGACGATGGCGACAGCGTAAGGTTCTTTCGTCGTGTCTCGATGCAGCAGCCACTGCGCCGTTTCGTCCTCGGTCGAAGGTATGCACAGTGAACCACCTATGTAGATCAGCAGCGGGACTTTTTCCTGAGTGACAGGACGCTGCAGGTGAACGCCCAGAGAGGAGCCATCCAATCGGGCGATCTGAAGGGGACTCTGCACATCAACGTTGCCGGCGGTAGCCAGCCACGAGGTAGAAAGCAGGAGCACAATGGCGCTGGATCGCGCCCAGCGAGCCAGACGTCCTTGAGCGGGCTGCACGGCTATGTTCGTTCCCTGAAGTAGTCCAAGGATAATGCCGTCATCCACATTCCCGGACAAGCGGGTCGGAATGCCTCGGCTTACATGTCCAGACACCAGTACGGCGGCGAGCCGATCGCCTCCAGAATGAACGCCGAAACGGTCTGCACCTTGCGCGAGCGCATCTTGTTCTCCGGCGAGAGCATCTGCAGGTAGATCTGGTCCGGTTGGGTGGAGAACTGCCACTGCGGCAGCAGCTTCACCATGTCGCCGCGTGCGAAGGTGCCCTGCTCGAACATCCAGTCCGGGAACAGCACGATCCCACGCCCGGCCACGGCCGCCGCCAGCAGCGCCTCGGCGTTGTTGCTGCGAAGGGGTCCGGTGACGTTGAGTACCTTCAGCGGTTGCTCGTCGCCGGCATTGACGTACCAGCGCTGCATGCCCAGCTGCCCTTTGTAGACCAGACAGCGGTGCTGCAGCAGGTCTTCGGGAGTTTCCGGCGTGCCATGGGCTTCGAGATACGTCGGGCTGGCCACCAGCTGATGGCGGTTGGGCGAGATCACCTTACCAATCAGCCCCGAGTCCACCAGCGGACCGATGCGGATGGTGATGTCCACGCCGTCCTGCACGGGATCGATGTACAGGTCGGTCAGGGTCAGCTCCACCACCAGTGCCGGATGCAGCTCCTGCAGTTCGGCGATGATCGGCGCGATGTGCCGGCGGCCCAGCGATTCCGGTGCGTTGATGCGGATCAGCCCGCTGATGCCCGCATCCTTGCCCTCCATCTGTTCGGCGGCCTGGTCGAGGATCTCCAGCGCGTCGCGCACTTGGTGATGGAACAGCTCGCCGGCCTCGGTGAGGCGCACCGCGCGCGTGCTGCGATAGAGCAGCTGCTTGCCCAGCTCCTTCTCGAGCGCGGCAATGAAGCGCGACACCGACGAGGCTGGAACACTGTATTGCCGGGCGGCGGCCAGGAAGCTGCCGGTGGCGGCAACGGTCAGAAAGTAGCGGAGAGCCTTGAGCTGCATGGGCGGCGCGGCACCGATAGGTAAATTGCGATTCCAGCAATAGTGATTTGCCGGTCGGCGTGATTGTAGCCCGTTTGGCAAGCCCCTAGCTTGATGGGCAGCGCGCAGCCACCTGCGCCCCTTCCCTACCGCAGGACACCCTGATGAGCCGTTTGTTTGAACCCTTTGATCTGGCTGGCACCCCGCTGAGCAACCGCGTGGTGATGGCCCCGCTGACCCGTGCGCGTGCACCGAATGACGCCGCCGACGAGCGCACCGCGCTCTATTACGCCCAGCGCGCCAGCGCCGGCCTGATCGTGAGCGAGGGCACCCCGATCTCCCGCGAGGGCCAGGGCTATCTGTTCAACCCGGGCATCTTCACCCCGGAGCAGATCGCCGGCTGGCGCTTGACCACCCACTCGGTGCGCGCCAACGGCGGCCGCATGTTCGCCCAGCTGTGGCACGTGGGCCGCGTGTCGCACCCGACCATCCAGTTCGACAACCAGCAGCCGGTCAGCGCCAGCTCCAAGCAGGCGGTGGGCGCACAGGCCTTTGGCTACAACGCGCAGGGCGAAGCGGCGTTGATTGAGACCCCGGCCCCGCGTCAGCTGGAGACCGATGAAATTCCGCGCATCGTGGAAGCTTTCGCGCAGGCCGCGGCCAATGCCATCGAGGCTGGCTTCGATGGCGTGGAAATCCACGGGGCCAACGGCTACCTGCACGAGCAGTTCCTCAATCCGCTGGTGAACGATCGCAGCGACGCCTACTCCGCCGCCACGCTGGAGAACCGGCTGCGCTTCACGCTGGAAGTGATTGATGCGGTGGTGGCGCGTATTGGAGCCAAGCGCACCGCGATCCGCCTGTCGCCGTATGGCCAGCTGTTCGACATGCCGCTGTACCCGGAGATCGGCGCAACCTACACCGCGCTCGTACGAGAGATCGGCAAGCGCGAACTGGCCTATGTGCACCTGATGGACCAGTCGGGCTACAAGATGGGGGACCGGCCGGCCGACGGCAGCGGCGATGGCGGCTTTGAAGGCCTGCTGCACAGCCTGAAGCCGCACCTGCCGAAGACGGCGCTGATTCTGGCCGGCGGCATGACCCGCGAGCGCGCCGAGCAGTTGATCGAAGACGGCGTGATCGATCTGGCTGCGTTCGGTGCCAGCTTCATCAGCAACCCCGATTTGGTGGCGCGGTTGAAGAATGGCTGGCCGCTGGCTGCGCCGAAGCGCGAGTCGTTCTATGGCGGTGGCGCGGAAGGGTATATCGATTATCCGACTTACGCTGAGGCGTAATGGCGGAGTCCGCACCGCCGGGTTTCAGGGCGGTGCGGTTCCAACCAGACGGGTGCATGGTGCGAGCAACCGGCATCAACGTGGTGGTAGGCCTTGACGCCAATCTGTCGCAGACCCCAGGGAAGGACCAGATAGCGTTGCACATGGGTTGTGCCGTGCAGATCGAATGGCACGAAGTACATCGTCTCTACCAGGAAGGGTGCTTCGACACGGGCAAAGACATCGGCCCTTCCCAGCGCCACCTTGCGTCCACCGAACTCGAGACCGGTGACGCCCCGGCGCTGGATATCCTGAAACGTCAGGTCAGCGCATACCGGTACGGCGCGCCATGCAAGTGCATATCCTGCGCCGATCACAAGCGCCATCGCTGCAACGGTACCGATGGCGAACACCTTCCACTTCTGCATGCTGGATTCTCTCACTTCTCAGTATCTGCGGCATTGATCGCCGGGCAGACATCAAGTTCTTCGGAGACGTGCAGACGGCCTTCTGTATCCCTCACTCGGGCTCGAACTTTTCCCGTATAGCCCGGTCCTGGCCAAAGTTCGGCGGTCACAAAGACGTCCATCTGATCACCGGATTCAAAGCGAACCTGACGCTCTGAGCGGGCGTACTCATCCAGGTCTCCGCCGAAAATCTCGTAAGATCGTGGCGGAACGAACTCGATGTCGAACGAACGCGCATGAAGCCAGTCACGCTCCTGTCCAGGTGCAGAGAGATGAAAAGCGATGCGTTCCGTAGAGCGATTGGTCAGCCGTAGTGGAATACGCGTGTTGTCCCGCGTATCCAGACACGTCGTGCCCTTGGGCTGCACAAGCACAAGCTCAGACCCGATGGGCGCTGCCTGAGAAAGCGCCTGGCCCGAAGCGAACAGTGAAACTACAGCGGCAGACATCCAGAGGCGCATGGTGACGATCCTTCGCGGCGTGTGTACACGTACCCATCATCCCGCATTCCGGGGATGCAGGTAACCATCCCCGGCCCTGTACGAGTCCAGAACCTGTGCTAACGTCCGCCTGAGACCCGGGCCATCCGGCCCGATCCCATGGAAGAGGGAGGCGCGCAATGGAAGACGACGTCAATCTGTACCGGCCCAAGAGCCTGAAGAAACGTGATGCCCATCACGATGCTCAGTTGGCGCGTGAGGTGGAGACCATCAACAGGGGTATTCGCCGTGCACTGGGGCCCTTACCGTTGGGCGGATTGCCCAAGGTGATCAAACGCAAGCCGCTGTTAGCCAACCCTGGTAGCCCAGCGGAGGCGACCGCAGATCCCGATCATGCATCCACGCCTTCAGCCGTAGTCCCATAGCCCTTCGCTGAAGTCGATGCTCTCCGCGGTGACGTTGCACGGTTAACGCCATTAGCGACGCGACCTGTCGTCATTGGCCTTAGGTGATGTGTCTCAACAATCGCGCCAAAAACCTGTGCTACCGTCAATTTCAACGTCGGCGTGCATAGCTGACGCATCGGAAGACGGATACGTACGATGGACGATGACGAGAAGCGCTTGATGCCCAGAATTTCCAAGCACATGGCTGCTGCCGCCAGCCTTGCCTTGGCGGCCTGTGCCACCACAGGGGGCGCATCGCCTCCCACCCACAAAATGCAGGAGAGTGCACCGATGGCACATGCGCGGTTTACGTATCCAGAGACGCCGGTGCTGACGAGTGGTGAGCTGGCTCCGGCGGGTGATCCTGCCAAGGCAGCTGAGATGAATGATCAGGCACCCGCATGGCCGCTTCGCTTCGACAAACACAACTTTTCGGCACGCTGCCACGACACGCTTACCTGCGAAGTGGTTTACGACGGTGTTCACCATGGTTCGGATAAGCCGACTCGCGCTTCTGCGTCGTATGGTCCGGACTATCTGAAGGATTGGAACGGCGGGCATGGCGGCGTGCGGAACTTCCCGCCGCCGGCAAAAGTGGTGTGGACCTCAAAGGACGGGACGTCGCACGAGACGGAGATCGACATCGGCGAAATCTTTGCGGATCAGCTGGTTCGGCACTATGTGCCGAGGGAGGAGGTCGCTGCAGTACCCAACGGGCGGATCAGCGTGAACCCGGCGATTCTGCTTGAGGTCAACGACCGGACCATTCGCGTCTACATGAAGGCCTTCATTCCTACCAAACACCTGCAGGCACCAGGAAACCCGCTTTCTGCGGTGCGTAGGGATCTCGTACTGGTCAAGACATACACCTACTGAGCCAAAGGAATGATCCCATGGGTGAGCTGAGCTCAAGCACAGGAAGCCGTCCTGCCAGCGCCGATGATCTTCGACTGGAGCAGACACTGCGCGAACAGATGGCGCAGCTATCTGTCCCGCTGCTACAACGCAGCGCCAATACGCATGAGCACCTTTTCTTCGCGTTTCTGGATGGCACAGGGCAGGACCTCAATAACCCCAAGCTCGGTGCTCCCACGACTATCGGCTTGGCGTTTAAACAGGCCCAGGTGATTGCCGATGAGCCAGATAGCCGGGTGGGCGCGCACTATTCCAGAGGCATCGGCACGCAGCAGAATGCAATCGGACGCGCGCTTGATGGCGCATTCGCGTACTCATGGGACGACGGCATCAAGGAAGCCTACCGGGCATTGGCTGACCAGTCGCAACAGTGGAAGCAAGCAGACCCGGATGCGCAGATCCGTGTGGTAAGCGCAGGCTACAGCCGTGGTGCGGTCCAGGTCGCGGGCCTTGCACGCCTGGTGGATGAGTACGGCATCGCCAATCCATCCAGTCTGGAGTTCGGGCAGGACAGGAATGGCAACATCAGCGTCATCAGCAAGCTGCCACTTCTTGTTGCCCCCGGCCAAGCTGTGCAGGCCACACTGCATCTGGACCCCGTAGCCACCACGATGCCCGCCAACTACGACGCGCGTCTGCCGCCCAGCGTGATCTCGCGCGTCTCCATTCTTGCCGCCGACGAGCGCCGCGAACTGTTCCCGCACCAGACCATCAACGACCCGGGCATGACGCCGGATCGTCTGGCGATCAATGTCACCGCGCCGGGTGGACACTCCAACGTGGGGGGCGGCAACAGAGAGCCGGGCCTGGAGATTCTCACCGGCAACGCCGCGATGGACTATCTGAACCTGCTGAGCGACCGACCGCTGTTCGATAAGCGACCAGTGCCAACTGACTTGTCCACGGTCACCGTGTATCAAGCCGGCGGTGCCACCGCTGCGTTCGGATTGAAGCTGGACAACGACGGCCAGCGCAATCTGCGTGACGAGCTGGCCAGCTGCAAGATCGTCGATCCCTGTCGTGATTCAGAGCCTGTGGACCAGAAGCTGGCGTCGCAGTTCGAGTACCGGTCCATCCAGGTGGACGTCCTCGAACGGGCGCAGTTGCAGGCGTTGGTGCAGCAAGCCGTGGAGCGGGATCTGGATCACACGCGACCGGGGCCGGATTCGCCTCAACATCCGCGTCATGGCGCGCTGCTGCAGATCCGCGAAGGTGTACAGACGGCCGAGCGCGACGGCCAGATCAGGTTTGCCAGCGATAGCGAGCGTGAGCAGTTCAGTCGCTCGGCGCTGGCGAGCTTGAGCGACGGGGCGCCCAACGTGTCACGCGTGGATGCGGTAGTCATCGGCAACAAGGGGTATGCCTTCCTGGTCGAGCACGGCAGCAACCCGCACGATCAGCGGCGGGTGCCGTTTGACATCGAGCAGGCAAAGCAGACGCCCGTGGCAGTGTCTGACCAGAAGCTGGAGGCAGCCAGCCGGGACGCTGATCAGCAGCAGAATGTGCAGCGGCAGCAGTCTCCTGTCAGGGAGGCAGAGGAACCTGCCGTCAGCGGTTTCTCGCGATGATGTGTGGGCTTCGCAGCCGGCGGCGTAATGCCTCCGGGTTGCTCCTTGAGCGAACTTGACGATCTGCCAAGTGGAACCTGAATGGGGTGCCGTAGAATGGGTCGGCAATGCCGTCACCCACCTCACACCGACATGCAAGGACGACCATGAAGCTGCTCCGCAACCAGATTCCCAACGACATCGGCAAGTGCGTTGACCGCGATGACTACGAGTTCTGCATCCAGTCGGTGGACGTGACCAGCGACGGCAACAGGGCGTTGCTGTTGGGCATCTACGAGGATCCGGATTTCCCCGAGGTCTTCATCTACGACGCGCGCACCGGCGTAGCACGCCAGGTCGAGAGCGACGACGCGTTCATCGATGTACCGCTCGGCAAGGCGTTCTGGGCTCCGAACGACCAGGACTTCTACCTCAATCGTCATGACTGCGACGATCTGTACAAGATCGAGCTGGACCCGGAGACGTATTCGATCACGGCGTTCGAGGATGTCGAAGAGACCGATGACTACATCGTGGCCCGGCTCAGGGAAGTGCTGGACCTCATCCACGACGATAACAACTACAAAGAGCCGGTCGTTCCGCCCAGCTACGAGAACAAACACCACGAGTTCCTGGTGAAGCTGGTTGACGCGTTCAGCTCTGGAATTCGGGCGCAGACCAATCTCGTCAAGCTGTTCTGGAGCAACTATGAGCCAGAGGCAGCGAAGACCCGCGCACGTGACTTCAAACGTCAGTTCCAGGGTCACTATTATTCAATGGAGCAGATGAAGCAGGAGCTCGGCGTGGAACTGGACACCAGCGAGGTCAAAGCCGCGCTCGATGCGCTTGAAGCGCTGTACGAGCCAGCTACCAAGAGCGACGCCTAGTCCGCAGGCACAGGCTCACCGCTCGCGTGCACTGTGTAGTGGATCACCACATACACGGTGCCGCTGGTCGAGTGGAAATTCCGCAGCGCCTCCGCCTCGTTGTGAAACCGGGTCAGGCGCTCCGTCTCCGCGTCCGGCGCATCGCGTACCTGCATGTCAAATGTTGTGGGTCGGTCCGGGGTCAGCGTGTAGCGCGCCATGACCCCGAAGCTGGCTTCACTCTTTGCGAAGGCGGCGGCGGCGATCGGCTTGACTGCGGCATGGAGCCGCATCAGCTCGTCGTGCGGCAGGTTGCGCACGCAGCGATCCTGAGGACTCATCATCTGAAAGTCGGCAAGCGTGATGTTGGCGGCAGGCTTGCCCTCGGCGTTGGGCAGATAGATGCCTATCGCTTCTCCGCAGAAATGTTCCTCGAAACCCTGAGTCGTCTCCGCGCTGCCGAGCGCGGGCATCAGTGCCAACAGCACGAACAGACTGGATCTGGCTGTGATTGCGTTGAACATGGTCCTTCATGCTCCAAGGTGGGCGGCTGAACTGCCGAAGCTATAATGCCGCCTCGGACAGCCGGAGGAAAAGGATCTCCACCCCATGCGCCATCACCGGATTACCTTCGGCTGCGTTCTTGCCCTCGGACTCGGCTCGCTCGTCGCCTGTGCGAAAGGGCCTGCCGCTGCAGGCGTGGGGCCAGTCGTCACCATCGATCGCGCCCCCGTGCCCAAGCGCTATTCGGCACCGTTGCCCTTTACCGTGCAGGGCCTGCATGCCTGGGAAGAAGGCGATCCGGCACTGCCGCCGGTCGGGCACGTCGTGGACCATCTGCTGGCGGGCGATGCCGGGATGTTCAAGCGGCTCCAGCGCTCGGCCAAGCGCGTTCCGGTTGACCAGACCCTGGCCTGGGCCGAAGGTTGGCGGTCGCTGACGCGGCTGCGCGTCGCCTCCGAAGCGTTCTGTGCGCAGGCCAGGCCGGTCATGGCCGGGGCGGCCTCAGGGTTTCGCAACGCACTTTCAGGCGCTTTCGCGGCCAACTGCCGGAAGCCCGAGGACGCGTCTCTGCTGCTGCGTGCCGACACGCCTTATTGGGCGGTGCTGGAAGCCTATGAAGACCTCATCGACGTCAACCCGACGCCGCCCCCGTTCGACCAGGTGCTGGTAGGCGCTGCACAACAGGCCATCGACAAGGGCAACCGGTTTGAGGCCTGGGGCGCAGCGTTGACGCTTGCCCGCCGGCCCGAGCCTGAAGCCTGGGAGGCGCTCCACGCCATCCAAAAGCGCATGCCCCCGGGTGAGCTCGCGGACGAGCTGGCCACCAGTTTCTACCGGACCGGCGATCCTGCATTGCACGCGATTGCCGCCCGGGTCTGCGCCGGCATGGACAAGCAGCATTACGTATGTGAAGAGGGGCCACGCAAGGATTCGCTGGACGCAGCGCTTGAGGCACGGCCGAAGGACACAGCAGCGGCTGTTGAGTCGGCGCGGGCGCAACTGGTCAGCCTTGGGTTCAGCCGGTTGGAAGATTCCTCCGGCCGAACGTACGAACATGCTGATCCGACCACCCTGTTGACCCAGGCCGGCTACATACATGCGTTCGATGCCGAGACCGGTCGGTTCCCCAACGAGCACGAGGCCGTGCTGCGTCCGCTGGCTCAATTGGTACAGCCTGCATTGGACGGCGCGGTGTTTGAGGAAGTATTCCCTACGGACGAGGACGGTGCTTACACCTTGGTGGCCTATCTGGACGGCAAGCGCTATCGCACTCCCGCACGAAACCGGGGCGACTGGTATGACGTGGACGCGGTGTTACGCCTGCTGGAGGCGATGCTGGAAGATCGTGGCCGGCCCGAGCGCTTTGCCTCGCTCCATACCCGCGACCAGGTGGCACTGATCGTCGGCGGCCCGCGTTCGGCCATCGACGGAGCATTCAGCGTCGGACTGTTGCAGCCAGGAGAGTCAGACCAGGCCGAACGCCACGGCAAGGCGTCTGAAGAATTTGTACGGAAGCGGTTGGAGGCCGAGCAGTAGCGAGTGATGGGTCTTTGATCTACCGATTTTCATCAATGGGAAAACCTGGAATCTACACATGAGAAAGCTTGTTCTTCTGTTTTCACTCGCTCTTCTGGCCGCGTGCCATAAGTCCCCATCCCTCCAGGGCAGCTGGGTGGTCGACCTTGTCGCCACGACTGACAGGGCCAAGGCCGCTGGCCTGCCTGATTCCGTCGCTGGCGAGATCCGCGAGATCTATGACGGGGGCCTGCTCGAGATTACGCCTGACACACTCGCCATTCGCATTGAGGGCATTCCCGAAGCAATCACCCGAAACTACAAAGTGGTAGGTGAGTCAGACGGTTGCTACACCCTTGAGATCAGTGGCGACCCCGGCCGGCACGCGTACTGCATTGAGGGCGAGTCCCTGGTCGTGCGTGATCCAAGCGCAAAGATTGCCCTTGTCTACAAGGGGCGTTAACAGCTTTGTCGCAAGGGGGCGACCTCAGCGACGAGAGTTCCCTGAACCCCCGCTTCATTCATGTACTGGTCAGTTCAATATTCAGGGGCGATTGAGACGTCCAACGGATAATTAACACCTGTCGACCATCCGCTCTCTCCCCTCCCCCAAGCGGTGTGGTCGGCAAAACCAAAAATAAAAAAGGTGTGTCCCGATTATGAAGACCTCTCTGCTTGCTCTGGGCCTGATGGCCGCGCTGCCGTTCGCCGCTTCCGCCGCTGATGGCCTGTCGTACAACTACGTGGAAGGCGGTTACGTGAACACCGACGCCAAGGGTGGCGATGCGGACGGCTGGGGCGTGAAGGGCTCCGTGGCTGTGCATCCGAATTTCCACATCTTTGGTGACTACAACGCGCAGGAAACCAAGCGCGGCAACGCCGACGTGGACCAGTGGCGCATCGGTGCCGGCTACAACTACGGCATCGCCCCGACCACCGACCTGGTCGCCCGCGTTGCCTACCAGAAGTTCGACCCGAAGCACGGTCTGGACTTCAACGGCTACAGCACTGAAGTCGGTGTGCGTACCGCGTTCACCCCGAACTTCGAGGGCTACGCGATGGCCGGCTACGAAGATTTCACCGAGAAGCACGGCATCAACCCGGACGGTGAGTTCTATGGCCGCGTGGGTGCGCAGGCCAAGTTCACCCCTAACTGGGGCCTGAGCGGCGAAGTGAAGCTGGCCAAGGGCGGCGACAAGGAGTACTTCGTTGGGCCGCGCTTCACGTGGTGAGTGTTGAAATACTCATGCAGTACGTTGTTGTGTGACGTGTGACCTCTCTCCCACGCGTCATGGAAAGCCCGGCTCCCTAGCCGGGCTTTCTTTTTTTCAGGCCAGGCGGAACACCGCCACCGCCTCCATCAGCGACTGCGACTGCTGTTCCAGGCTGCGGGCGGCGGCGGTGGCTTCTTCCACCAGGGCCGCATTCTGCTGGGTGGTCTGGTCCATGCTGACCACGGCCTGGTTCACCTGCTCGATGCCGCTGGCCTGCTCGGTACTGGCAGCGGCGATCTCATTGATGAGGTCGGTGGTGCGTGCGGCCGCCTGACGCAGGGTGGTGATGGCTTCGCCGGCATTGGCGCTGATCTCCAGCCCGGCTTCGACGCGCTCGCCGGAGGCGTGAATCAAGCCCGCGATCTCTTTCGCAGCGGTGGCGCTGCGTTGCGCGAGCGTGCGCACTTCGCTGGCCACCACGGCGAACCCCCTGCCCTGCTCGCCGGCGCGGGCGGCTTCCACGGCGGCGTTGAGCGCCAGGATGTTGGTCTGGAAGGCAATCCCATCAATCCTCTGTGATGCGGTTGGAGGCCTCGCTGATCTGGGTCATCACCCGCACCACGCCGTCGATGGCCTCGCCGGTGCGGCGTACCGCCACACCGGCATCCTGTGCGGCGCGATCGGCCTGGCGCGTGTGCTCGGCATTCTGCTGCACGGTGGAGGTGAGTTCCTCCATCGACGCGGCGGTTTCCTCCAGGTCGGCGGCTTGGCGCTCGGAGCGCTGCGAAAGATCCTCGTTGCCGGCGGCGATCTCGGCCGCGGCCGTGCTGATGCTGCCACTGGCCTGCTGGATGCGACCGATGATGTCGGTCAGCTGGGTGACGGTGGCATTGGCATCGTCGCGCATGCGGGCAAACACACCACGGGCGTCGCCGTCCATGCGCGCGGTGAGGTCGCCGCTGGCGATCTGCTTGAGCAGGTGCGAGATCTGCTCCAGGTTGGTATCGGCGCTGGCGATCATGGCGTTGAGGTCATCGATCATCGCGCGGAAGCCGAACTGGAAGCGCTGCGCGTCGCCGCGCTGACTGAAGTCGCCGGCGGCGGCCGCTTCGGCCAGGCGGCGGATCTCGGCGTTGATGGCTGAGAGATTGGCCTTCACCGTGGCCATGGTGCGGGTGATCTCGGCCTTTTCGCCGGGGTAATCCGGAACGCTGTGGTCGAGGTCGCCGACCGCGTAATGCGCCATCACCTCCATCAGTTGCTGCTGGGTCTGTACGTGCGCATCGACCAGAGCATTGGTGTCGCGCGCCATGGCCCCGAACTGCCCGGCAAACGCGGTGTCGTCCATGCGATAGCTGAGCGTGCCGGCATCGTGCTCGCGCGCCATGGCGTTCTGTGCGTCCATCAGCGCACGCAGCTGCTGCTGCATGCGTGCCATGCCTTCCAGCAACGAGCCGATCTCGTTGCGACCGCAGTTGCGGAACGGCGTGTCCAGGTTGCCGTGGCCAATCGCGGTGGCGACCTCGGTGGCATGCCGCAGCGGGACGTTGATGCTGGTGGTGAGCACGCGCACGGCCACCATCAGCAGCCCCCAGACGACGATGAAGATCACCCCCAGGCGCGCCATGGCGGCCCAGAACGCCGCAGACAGATCATCCACATACACGCCCGAGCCGACCACCCAGTTCCAGTCGGGAATTCCCCGCACTTCGGTGATCTTGGCCACCGGCACGTTGCTGCCTGGGCGCGGCCACTGCTGGTCGACCACGCCGCCGCCCTGGGTACGTACCAGGCGCAGGAACTCCACATCAGCGGGCGCGTCGGCAATGCTGCCCACCAGGGCGTCATTGGCACCGTTCATCAGGCGACGGGCGCGCTTCTCATCCAGTATCTGGTTGATCCACACGTAGTTGTCCTCGCCATACCGCAGGTCATGGACCACGGCCAGGGCCTTGTGCTGCGCCTGTTCGCGGGTCAGCACGCCCTGCTTTTCCTGCGCGGCGTAGTGGGCAATGGCGGTGGTGGTGGCGTCCATCACCTGGGCCAGCGCCTGGCGGCGCTCGGCCATCAGCGAGGCGCGCGTGGTGACGCCCACATAGAGGCAGATGGCGGCGATGCCGACCACGGCGATCACGTTGATGAGGTGCAGGCGGGTCGAGATGCGCAAATTCCGCAGCCGCGACCCCAGGGCAGCGGCCATGCCGCGGCGGGAGGGGGGAGGTGTCATGGGGACTCACGAAAGAAGAGGCCCCGGTGCACGGGAGAGAGGTGTGCACCGGAGCGGGTGGCCGCAGGGGGGCGGCCGAGGGACGGCGGGAACGGCTTAGAAGGTGACCTTGGCCTGCAGGCCAAGGGCCAGCACGTCCTGGGTGTTCTTGTAGCGGAACGCACCCGGCTTGGTGATGTACTGCACGTCCGGACGCAGCGACAGCCAGGGCTTGAGCTGGAAGGTGTAGGCCAGCTCGACCAGCTCTTCGGCGGTGTTGAGTTCGAAGTCCGGGTCGGTGATCAGGCCCATGGCCTGCAGTTCCAGCTGCCGCTGCATCTGATGCGGGTTCACCGAGGCACGCACGTAGCCCAGCGCGATGCGGTCCTGCGGGCGGCTGTCGATCAGGCCCTGGTAGACGAAGCCGGCCGAGAACCAGCGGTGGATGGCGGCCGTCTGCTGCGACTGCGCGGTGTACTGGGCGAACAGGCTCAGGCCGCCGTTGGTGGCGTTGTTGGTGACCTTCTGGTCCACCATGACGTAGCCGCCTTCGCGATGGTCGGCGATCTGCCCGGCACGGTCACCCACCATGGCCATGTCGCTGGTGTCGTAGTAGTAGCCCACCTTGTAGTGACCCGGGTAATTACCCTTGTTGGCCGTACCCGGGGCCCACTCGAACTCCACCGGATACAGGTGACCGGTGGTGCCGTGTTCGTGCAGGCTCCAGCGGTTTTCCTCCAGGTTGTAGTTCGGGTTGACCAGCACCATGCCGGTGCGCAGCGTGGTTTCCGACGTCGGGTGGATCGTGATGTGGGTGGCCCAGCGCGGGCGCGGCCAGTTGGTCCAGCCGGCGCTGGTCGACAGCGAGATCGGATGCGCACACAGTGCAGCGTTCACGAAATTGGTCATGATCTGGTTGATGCCGAAATCATTGCCCATCACGTAGTAGCCGGCCTTCCAGTTCATCTTCCGGTTGAAGAAGTTGTGGTCGTAGCTGAGCTCGGTGAGGCGGGTGAACTGGTCGCTGTAGATCTCCTGGATCGGCATGTAGTCATTGCCGGCCAGTTCCTGCGAGGCACCGCGACCGCGGCGGTCGTTGATGGTCAGGTGGAAGCGACCATCGCCCCAGAAGTTCGTCAGCTTGCCCATGTCCACGTCCACCCCGACCTGGGTCTGGAACGCGTTGCGGGCACTGTGGTCGATACCGCCGGAGACCACGCCAGCCGCTTCGGTGATGAAGCCACCGCGTACGTTGATGCCCTTTTCAGCGAGGTCGGTGCGCACGCCATTCCAGTCACCGGTCATGGTCTGGCCGGAGAACGCGTTGCCGTTGTCGGCCATCGCTGCGAACGGGAGGGCCAGCAGCAGGCCGCACAAGGCCGTGACTGCCTGCGGGCAGCCCTTGAGGGGGGAGGTGTTCATTGCAATCCTTTGTTGCAGTGTGGGGAGTTCGCGGGTGCGGCGCGGTGGCCGCACCCGGTGTTGCAAAGATCGCCGTAGCTCAGCGGCGCAGCACCAGCGGGGTGCTGAGCGGCGAAGTGGCACCGTCGGGGCTGGTCGCGGTGGCGGTAACGTTGGCGGCCTGTGCGGCGTCAGCCGAGGTCAGCGGATAGACGAACTGGCCCCTGCCGCTGCCGTCCACCGGCACCTGCACGAAGCCGACATACCGTTCGGCCTCCAGTGCACCCGCGGTGCCGTTGGCGAACAGCTCCACGCGGTACAGGGTGTTGGGCGAGCCCTGGATCTCACCCTTCACGCCCACCGCGCCCTTGGCCATGCCGAGGGTGGCAAGCAGCGCGGGAGCCGCCTGGCCATGGTTGGGAGCTGCTTCGCAGCCTTCCACTGCGCCATCCAGCGCGCAGACCGTTTCCAGCTTGCTGACGTCGCTTTCCACGCCGCCACCCCGGTTGCCGATGAAGCGGCCATGCTCCAGCCCGGGCACGTTGAACACGATCGCGCCCTTCAGCTCGGGCAGGCAGGAGCCGCCGGCAAAGCAGCGGCGGATGTCCACGCCATTGCCATGCATTTCGTTGGCTCTGATGGTGTTCACCGCTGCACCGGTCACGCGGTTGCGGCCGGGGCTGGCGTCCTTACCCGCTTCGGCCTGCGGACGCACCGACACGGCGACGCGGTTGCCGGTCATGGTGTTGCCGTCGACGATGTTGCCGGTGCCGCTCAGCGTGACCGCCGACGAGTTGCCGGTGAAGGTGTTGCCGGAAATGTAGTTGCGGTTGCCCCAGTTCAGCTGCACACCGTCGGACAGATTCTCCCAGTGGTTGTGCACCACCATGTTGTCGTTGCCCCACAGGATCTCCAGCCCCTGCGAAGGCTCTTCATTGGCCTTGTCGTCGCTGGTGATGAAGTTGCCGGCGATCAGGTTGAAGGCTGCGCCGCGGGTCATCTCCATCGCGTCGCCGTTGTTGACGAAGCGGTTGTTGAGGATCTTGTTGTGCACCGTGGTGGTGGCGGTGGAGTTACCGTTGCCGTCGTCACCGGTGACCATGATGCCGGCCCCGCCCTTGTTGCCGACAATGCGGTTGTCGCGGATGAGGTTGCCGCTGGCGCGGTTGACCAGGATGCCGATGCAGAAGTTGCTGATCTCCAGGCCGCGGATCTCCACCGCCTCGGTGTCACGCAGGATCAGGCCGGGCTTGGTGGTCGTGCGCACGTTGGTACCGTACTGGCCGGGCACGGCACCGGGGCAGGCACGGGTGCCCGGGCCCTGTACGTAGGCACCGCCATCAATGGCGACGAAGGTGCCATTGCGTGCCCAGTCCACGTTCTCGATCACCACCGGGCCCTTGATCGGCGGCAGCTCGCGGGTGGGGCGGATCACGTACGGAGCCTGGCCGATGGCGGACAGCTCAATGCGGTAGTGCCCGGGATTGGCGTTGTTGGTTTCCAGTGCCCAGCGCAGGGTACCTTCGCTGCCGTCATCGGTGTAGCGCGTGACTTTCAGGACCTGCTGCTCGCCGCGCGGCAGCGCGGGTCCGGCCAGGGTCTGGGCAAACGCGGGGCTGGCCAGCAGGGCCAGGGCCAGCAGCGAGGGAGCGATGTGTTGCGGTTTCATACCGGGTATTCCTCAGAGTGACGATGTCGTCAGGGGGGTATGGAGGGCGGACGCGCCGGGGATGACCCGGCCGGCGTGCCGGTTCCACTGGACCTTGGTGCCGAAGCCCAACCGGTTGTCGGTCAGCTTCAGGCGCACCAGATGGATGTCCCACACGGCGGCGGTCATGCCGGCCGCCAGCGGGAAGCGTTGGTAGTAGCGCTGCAGCGCCGGGGCGGCCAGGCCGGGGGTATCCAGCTGCCGGGCCACGCCCAGGAACTGCACGCCGTGGATCTGGCGGATGTCGTCGAACTGCGGGGTGATGGTGCCGGCGACCTGGCGGTTCACCGACAGCATTTCGCCGTGGCGGGTGTCCAGCGAGCTCATCAGGATCAGGCGCTGTTCGCTGTCGTCATACACGTAGAACGCGTTGGCGGCCCACGGAATGTCGTCGTAGCACACAGCCAGCGACAGCACGTTGTACTGGTTGAGCACGGCCTGCAGCGCGGTGGGGACTTCATGCATGGTGCGCCTCCTAGAAGAACCGTACCCACAGCGCGGAGATCGGCATGGCCAGAATCAGCGCGGGCAGCATGTTGGCCACCGGGAACGACTTGATGCCGCAGATGCGCAGGCCGGTGGCCAGCATCAACAGACCGCCCACCGCCTTGAAGTCGTCGATCATCGCCGGGGTCGTCATCGGCAGGATCAGCGTGGCCCCGTAGGCCAGCGCCAGCTGCACGGCCAGCAGGACCACGGCGATGGTGGCCACCGAGTAGCCCAGGGTGATGGCGAAGATAGCGGCGGTGAACAGGTCGAGGAACGACTTGGCGATCAGGATGGTGGCGTCGCCGGTCATACCTTCGTTCATCGCCCCGAAGATGCCGGTGCCCGACGCCGCGAACAGGACCAGGATGGCGACGAATTTCTCCAGGAATTCGTCATGGCTGATGCCCTTGGGAGCGGGAGCGACACGCTCCACGATCGCCTTGGCGCTGGCTCCGACGCGGCCGATGCCACGCTCCAGCCAGATCACCTCGCCGAGCAGCGCGCCCAGAATGGCGGCCAGCACCATCACCGGCATGTGCTTGACGTTGGCGATCATCACCACGCCCATCGCCATCGAGGCGGCCCCGAAGGTGAGCGGCATGGCACTGCGCACGCGCTCAGGTATGCGGGTGGACAGCGCTGCGCCGGCCAGCGCACCAAACAGCACGGCCCCGGCGTTGATCCACGGTCCTACGATCATGCGGCTTCTCCTTCGGCCAGCGTGGCGTCGATGGTCTCGCCCCAGCGCGGGGTGGACGGGTGCTCCAGACCGAGCAGGCCAATGGCGCGCGCAGCGCTGTGCGCGATGATGTCGTCCACGCTCTGCGGACCGGCATACAGCGAAGGCACGGGCGGGAATACGATGGCCCCGTACTCGGTGACCTTGGCCATGTTGCGGATATGACCCAGGTGCAGGGGTGTTTCGCGCGCCATCAGGACCAGCTTGCGGCGCTCCTTCAGCACAACATCCGCGGCGCGGGTCAGCAGGTTGTCGGTCATGCCGTTGGCGATGCACGCCAGGGTGCGCATCGAACACGGTGCGACAATCATGCCGAGCGTGCGGAACGAACCGCTGGCAATCGGTGCACCCACCGCACCGGCGGGGTAGACCACGTCGGCCAGTGCTTCCACGGCGGCGCGGTCAAACGCGGTTTCATGCTGGCGGGTGAGGCCCGCCGCCTTGGACATCACCAGATGGGTCTCGGCCCCCAGCTCCCGAAGGAGCTGGAGGGCTTTGACGCCATACTGGAAGCCGGTCGCGCCGCTGATGCCGACGATGACTCGGGGCTTTTGCATGGCACTACTCCCCTTACTTCCGGAAGCCCGGAATGAAACGCGCCACGTCCACTTCCATGAACTGCGAGCGCTGGAAGTTTTCCTTCAGCTTGTACGGCACGGTGCAGTCATAGATGGTCTTGCAGGTGATGCCGTGGTCGCGGATGGACGGGCTGAATGCCGGGTCCTGCGAAGGATCGAGCGGGTGGCAACGCACGCCGGGAATGAACACCGTATCGACGTCGCCCTGATAACGCGTGGTCATCGCCCAGATCACGTCGGACAGGTCGAACAGGTCGACGTCCTCGTCCACCAGGAACACGTGCTTCAACTCCGAGAAGGCCGCAAAGGCAAGCAGCGCCGCCTGGCGGTGGCGGCCTTCATCCTGCGGACCGCGCTTGCCCACCTGCAGCACCGCCACGTACTTGCCGGTGCCTGGCGAGGGGCAGTGCACATTGCGCACCAGACCCGGCAGCGCACGTTCCACCAGTTGCAGGATGCTGGCCTCGGTGGGAATGCCGGCCATGTTGGTGTGTTCGTCGCTGGGGCCGATACAGGTCTGCAGAATCGGGTTGCGACGATGGGTGACGGCCTTGACCTTGATCACCGGCACTTCCAGCTTGGCCTCGCCGGTGTAGCCGGGGAACTCAGGCATGGCCTTGCCGGTGTTGGTGTTCTGGTCTTCGCGCACGCGGTAGTTCGGGACCAGTTCGCCTTCAATCACGATTTCGGCATTGGCAATGGCACGTGCGCCCACCGAAACGCCTTCCACCAGTTCCACCGCGCGGCCGCGCAGGCCACCGGCAATGGACAGCTCGTCAAAGCCCAGCGGCGTGGTCGGCGGCTCGAAGCAGGCCCCGATCTCGATGGCCGGATCGACACCGATGCTGATGGTGATCGGCAGCGCCTTGCCCGCCTTTTCCGCCTTGATCCGGAACTGGTCGAGGTGACGGCCGGGGACGAAGTACATGGAGATCTCATCGCGGCTCTGCACGCACAGGCGATGGATGGTGACGTCGTGCTCGCCGGTCTCCGGGTCAGCCGCGTAGGCCATGCCCAGGGTGAAGTACGGGCCGGCGTCTTCCGGGGTGTTCT
Source organism: Stenotrophomonas sp. PS02289 (assembly GCF_029960115.1). Taxonomy (GTDB): domain Bacteria; phylum Pseudomonadota; class Gammaproteobacteria; order Xanthomonadales; family Xanthomonadaceae; genus Stenotrophomonas. Next base: position 15,626 of record NZ_JASCOZ010000016.1, on the reverse strand, counting down.
TCGGGGCCGGCAGCAGCGTGCGCAGGTCGAAGGCCGGGTCGCTGGCCAGATGCACCACTTCCTGGCACACCGCCTTCTCGCGTGGGATCACCACCGGGGCGATGGCCTTGTTGACCGAGTCCTTCAGCAGGAAGCCGAGCTTTTCCTTTTCCACGCCGAACATGCGTGCCACGCGTTCGCGCGAGGCGAGCAGGCCGATCAGAACGCGAACGTTGTCGAAGCCTTTGACCTTGTTGAAGACCATCGCCGGACCGGTGCGGGTCGGGCGCATGACAGTGCCGCCGGCACCGACGTAGCGGTACACGCCTGACAGCTCTGCTTCGGGGTCAACCGGTTCGTTGGTTTCGATGTACTCGCCTTCGTACTGCTTCAGCAGTTCGATGGCGGAGCGCAGGTCGGTGACCTGCGATGCGTTGGGGAGGGTGTTGCTCATCAATGTGTCTCCGGGAGTGCCTGAGACGAATACTCCGCCTGTGGTCTGCCATGCACATTGATTGGAATCAATTCAACACATTGATTTTAAAGGCTTTTATGGAAAAACAAACGCCCTCGCCGCCTGGCGGCGGTGAGGGCGTTTGTGTAGGTGAAGCGTAAGCGGTGGGCTTCAGGAAACTTTGCCAAAGTGTGGCGAGGTCAGGCCTGCGGCAAGACCACGCGTACGGCCAGACCGCCCTCTTCCACATTCCGCAATGAGATGCTGCCGCCATGCGCCTGGATGCAATCGCGCGCAATCGCCAATCCCAAGCCCACGCTGCTGCTGGCATCACGATTACGCGCGGCGTCCAGCTGGAAGAACGGCTCGAATACGCGTTCCATCATGTCTTCTGGAATGCCCGGGCCTCTGTCCTGGATGACAACCAGAACGCCGTCATCGCCCGCATTCTCGAGCGAGACACGCGTGGCTCCGCCGTAGGTGACGGCATTCTCGATCAGATTTCCCAGCCCACGGCGCATCGCCATCGGTCGGCAGCGGTAGGTCAGTGCCGCAGGTGCATGCAGCGCCACATCCCGCCCCAGCGCGGCGTGGCGATCGCACAGTTCACGCAGCAGCCGCGCAAGGTCCACCGGCTCACTGGCCTCGGCACGTGCATTGGCGGTAGCAAAGCGCAATGTCTCGTCCACCATCAACCGCACTTCTTCCAGCGTGCGCAGCATCTCGGTGCGTTCTTCGCTTTCCGGCAGCATAGCGGCTTGCAGCACCAGCGAAGTGAGGGGCGTGCGCAGGTCGTGGCTGATCGCCGCCAGCATGCGGGTGCGCTCGTCAACGAAGCGGGTGATGCGTTCGTGCATCTCGTTGAACGCCACGGCAATTTCGCGGATCTCATCCGGGCCCTGCACATGCAGGGGTTCCAGCCGCTCGCCACGGCTCATGCGCTCGGCCGCTTCGGTGAGCGCCGTGGTAGGCCGCAGGATGCGATTGACGAACAGGTACATCAGGATGAGCACCGGCGGGATGCCCATCAGCAACGAGAACCGCAGCAGCTGCCAGCTTTCGCGCCACAGCGACTGCACCGGCAGGGTCTGGCGCGTATGCAGCCAACGACCATCGCCGAGCGCCAGGTCGATTTCCAGGCATTCCAGCTCATTGCCTGCGACCTGCAGGGCGGGGCGACCGGCATCCGGCCGGCACGGCATGCGCACCGCCACGGCACTGGCCGCCAGCCGCTCGCGCAGTGCGGCGGCCAGCTCAAGCTCGCGCTCGCCCATGCTGACCGGGCTGGGCGTGGTGTCTATCCACAGCTGCGCCACCTGCGTGTTGAACGTGTCCAGCCATCGAGTGTCTGCGGCCGGCTGCTGCTCGGCCAGTCGATACGCGGTCAGCGTGCGTGACAACGCATGTTCGCGGGCAATGGGGTGCAATGCGCCGGCGCGTGACCACAGCCCGATGGTCCCGAACAGGCTGCCGACCAGGAAGCCGCCCAGCATCAGCGCCGCCAGCTGACCGCCCAGACTGCGTGGCAACAGCTTCATGCGCCCACGCGCTCGACCTGCGCGGCCAGCAGATAGCCGGTGCCCCAGACGGTCTTGAGCAGCACCGGGTGGCGCGGGTCATCTTCGAGCTTGCGGCGCAGGCGGCTGACCTGGCTGTCGATGCTGCGGTCAAACGCGAGGCTGTCGCGGTTGACCAGGTCGAGCAGGTCATCGCGGCTGAGCACCTGGTTGGGACGCTGCAGGAACGAGAGCAGCAGGCGCTGTTCCATGGTGCTCAGCGGCACGTGCACACCGGCGGGGTCGTGCAGGCGATGGTGGGCCAGGTCCAGCGACCAACCCTCGAAGTGCAGCACGCCGCCGTCCTCGCGCGGCTGTACCGCTGCGACCGATCGTCGCAGTACGCTACGGATGCGCGCGACCAGCTCATCGACGTTGAATGGCTTGGTGACGTAGTCGGCAGCGCCGGTATCCAGACCTTCGATGCGATCCGGGTAATCGGTGCGTGCGGTGAGCATGATGACCGGCGTACCGTAGGTGCTGTCGATGTGTCGGCACAGCGAAAGACCGTCTTCACCGGGCAGCATCAGATCCAGCACCACCAGGTCATAGTGCTGCCCCTGCAGGCGGGCGCGGGTGGATGGACCGTCGGCGGCGGTGCTCACCTCATAGCCCTGTCGGCGCAGATAGGCCGCCAGCGGTTCGCGGATGGAGCGATGGTCATCGACAACAAGCAGGTGGGTCACGGCGCACGCGGGTACAGGTTCAGACACGCACACGGTACCAAGCAGACGCGGCGTGCGCCGCCACATCTGGCCACAACTGACTGTGCCGCCTCTGGCACGCTTGGCGCATGGATAGTTTGTCCGCGCCCAACAACGGCGACGCGTTGATCGCCGTTTCCGCCGACGACCGCCCGCTTCGGCCCGTCAGCAAAGCGCAGTGTCATGCCGGCGACGGCATTCTGCATCGCGCGTTCTCGCTGTTTCTGTTCGACCCTGCAGGGCGCGTGCTGCTGCAGCAGCGCAGCGCGCGCAAACCGTTGTGGCCAGGTTACTGGGCCAACAGCTGTTGTTCGCACCCGCGCTGGGGCGAGACGCTGCGCGAAGCCGTGCAGCGACGCTGCGTGGAAGAGTTGGGCGTGACCCTGATCGACGCGCCACGTTGGTGTTTCGATTTCACCTATTGGGCGCGTTACCAGTCAGACGGTGCCGAGCATGAGCTGTGCCATGTATTCACCGCGCGCATTCCGTCGGATGCACCGCGACCCAATCCCGAGGAGGTGGCAGCGCTGCGCTGGGTGGAACCGGCAGCGCTGGATGCGGAGTTGGCCGATGCGGATGCGCAGCTGACGCCGTGGCTGCGGATGGAATGGCCGCGGTTGCGTGGGATGTAACGCGGAAACACAAACCCCGGCTTTCACCGGGGTTTGTGTTTGCATCACTTGAACAGCGTGTCCGGGTACTCCGGCTTCTGTTCGCGGGCCAGCAGGGCCTGCAGGCCTTCGGCCGGGGTCTGCTCACCGTGCAGTACGGCGCGGACGCCGTCGGAGATCGGCAGGTCAATGCCGTGGCGGCGGGCCTGGCGCATGACCTCGTCTGCGGTCTGCACCGATTCCACGACCTGGCCGATTTCACGGATGGCGTCCTGCAGCGTCTGACCGCGACCTAGGGCGAGGCCCAGGCGGCGATTACGCGAGAGATCGCCGGTGCAGGTCAGCACCAGATCGCCCAGCCCGGCCAGTCCCATCAGGGTTTCCGGCTTGGCACCAATGGCCGCTGCCAGCCGCAGCATTTCGTTCAGACCGCGGGTGATCAGCCCGGCACGGGCATTCAGGCCAAGCTGCATGCCATCGGCCACGCCAGTGGCCACTGCCAGCACGTTCTTCATGGCACCGCCGAGCTCAGCACCGACCATGTCATCGCCGGTGTAGGCGCGGAAGGCAGGGCCGTGCATGGCTTCGGCCACCTGCTGGGCGAAGTCCACATCGTCACCGTGCACGGTGATGGCAGTGGGCAGGCCCTGGGTGACTTCCTTGGCGAACGAAGGCCCGGTGACGACCGCAAGCGGCACGTCCGGACCCAGTACTTCGCGCGCGACTTCGTGCAGGAAACGGCCCGAGCCGGGCTCGAAGCCCTTGGTTGCCCAGGCCACACCCGCGCCCGCCGGACGCAGCGGAGCCAGCGCGCGCACGGTTTCACCAAAGGCGTGCGAGGGCACCACCACCAGGATCCAGGTGGCACCGGCGACGGCGGCGGCAAGGTCGGTGGTCGCGCGCAGCGATTCCGGCAACGGAATGCCCGGCAGGTAACGGGTGTTCTCGTGACGCTGGTCGATGGCCTCGACCATGGCAGCGTCGCGGCCCCACAGCACGGTCTCACGACCGTGGCGGGCCAGCAGGCTCGCCAGGGCGGTACCCCAGGAGCCTGCGCCAAGAACGGCGATCTTGTCTGCGTTCTGAGTCATCGAAACGCCGATCAGGCGTTACCGGCCGGCTCGGAATCGGCCAGCGAGGTGCCGCCCTCTTCCTGGCGCTGACGCAGGGTTTCGGCGTACAGGCCTTCGAAGTTGATCGGCTGCAGGAAGAACGGCGGGAAGCCGCCGGCCTGGATCAGGTCGCTGCACAGCTGACGCACGTACGGGAACAGGATGTTCGGGCACTGGGTGCCCAGCAGCACGTCGATCGCCTGCGGCTCCAGGCCGATCAGGCCGAACACGCCAGCCTGCTGGATTTCAGCCACGTAGGCGGTCTTGTCGCCGGCCTTGCAGGTCAGGGTGACCGCCAGCACGACTTCAAAGGCGTTCTCGCCCAGGCGCTGCACGCGCTGGTTCAGATTGAGCTGCAGTTCCGGCTGCACCGCTTCGTTGAAGACGCTCGGAGCATTGGGCGATTCGAAGGAAACGTCCTTGACGTAGATCTTCTCAACGGTGAAAGCAGGACCGGTGACGGCGTCGGCCGGCGCGATGGCGCCGTTGGTGTTCTCTTCGGACATTTCCTGATGCTCCAGAATGAATGCAGTAATGAATACAGTAGAAACCGATTGTTACATGCCCTGCTATGCGGGCGTGTGGCAGCGCGCACAAGGTGCGCGATGCGAATCGGGCAAAATCAGTTGCGGCCCTTGACCAGCGGCAGCTCGGCCTGCTGCCAGGACGGAATGCCGCCCTCGAGCACGCTCACGTTCTCGAAACCGGCCTTCTTCAGCGCCTTGGCTGCGGTTTCCGAGGCGTTGCCGGTACGGCACACCAGCACCACCGGGCTCTGCTTGGCGTTGGCCACCAGCTTGTGCTCCGGGCCGAACTGGCTGGGCTGCGCGTTGCGGCTGCCGGCAATATGGCCTTTTTCGAAGTCCGACGAGGACGACAGGTCGACCACCACGGTGCCACCGGCGTTCATCAGCTGGGTCAGCTCAGCCGGCTTCAGCCCACGGTAGCCGCGGGTCATACGGCGGATTTCGGTGACGATGATGGCCACGGTCAGGCCGACAAAAGCCGCCGACAGCATCGGGTTTCGGCCGGCAAAGGCCAGCAACTCTTCGTAATTCACTCAGATCACGGGTCAATTAAGCGGGGGCCGATTGTCGCACATGCGGGCGAACCGGCGTCCAGCGGGGGTTTGAGGGGGGTCAGCGGGTCTGCCAGAGGTCCGGCAGGCCATTGGCCTGCAGCCAGCGCTTGGCTTCGGCATCCCAGCGCCAGATCTCGTTCACCCGCACCACGCGCTCGGCCTGGGTGTTGTTGTTGATCACCCGCACTTCGGCGCTGCGGCCAATGCGGCCATTGGGCATGCCCACGTTGTCGCTGCCCCGGTAGCCGGCGATCTTCACCTGCTCGAAGCGGCTGCGCTCCAGGTCGGTGATGGGGTGCTCTTCGGCGTACTCCGGGTCGAGGTAGGGAATGAGGTCGTCGAGGTTGCCCCAGCGCAGGGTGGAGTCGTACTTGACCTGGGTTTCCTCCAGCTGCTTGCGCATCTTCTTGGTGATTTTCTGGCTGTCGGCAGCAATGGCCGACACGCTGGTCAGCGCGAACAGGGCCAGCAGCAGGATCTGGAAGGTACGACGCATGCGAATTCCCCAATAGGCAAGGTGCCCATCCTACCTTCTTGCGAAGGCCACGTAGCGGCCGCTCAATTCAGCTGCCGGCTTGCCGGCCTCGCCGGGCTGGCGGGCCAGCACCTCGATGCGGGCCTTGCCGCGCTGGCCAAAAGTGGCCAGAAACACGTCCCAGTCAGCCTCGTCGACGGCCTGGGCCTGAGCCGACAGGTCGCCATAGACCGGGGCGAGATAGCGCACGTGGCTGTCGGCGACATAAACGTCGGCGTCGAAGCCGGCCAGTCGCAGGCGCAGGGTGACCAGCGCCCACCCGGCCAGGGTCAGCGCCGACGCCAGGCTGCCACCGAAGGCATTGCCTTTGTCGTTGACGTTGGCGGCCAGCGGTGCGGTCAGCGCCAGCTGGTTGTCCTGGTAGCCCGCCACGCGGATCTGCATGGCGGCCACGGGCGGCATGCGGTCCAGGACCTGCTGGAGCGCGCCCAGATGATCGGGCAGGGAAAGCAATGGAGACATCGGTACGACGACGTTGCAGCGAAGGACTCGCATAATGCCCGGAATGAACAACCACGCACATGTGCCGGAATGGACCCTGGTGTCGCTGCGCCCCCGCGGCCAGCACGCGGCGATGCGGCGGACCGCGCAGGCGCTGGGCGGGCAGCTGCTGGCATTGTCGCCATGGGCCCTGCGGGCGTGCGATGACGCCGCCACCCGCGCCGCGCTGGTCCACGCCCTGCAGGCCGACCGGGTGGTGTTCACGAGCCCGGCGGCGGTGCACGCCGCAGCCCGTCTGGGCACATTGGCCAGCCCCCATCCGGGCGCATGGCTGGCCGTGGGTGCCGGCACCGCCGCCGCGCTGCACGCGCACGGGGCCGAAGGGGTACGCGCACCGGAACGGATGGACAGCGAGGGCCTGCTGGGGCTTCCAGAACTGGCACACCTGCAGGGCCAGTCCGTGGCACTGGTGACCGCCCCCGGGGGACGCGGGTTGATCGCGCCAACGCTGGAAGCGCGCGGTGCGCGGCTGCAGCGGGTAGACGTGTATGCGCGCACCCCGCTGCGCCCCGCCCCGCGCGCCCTGCAGCGACTGCGCCGGCAACCGGACCCGTGGGCGCTGGCGCTGAGCAGTGCCGAGGCGCTGGCCTGGGCGGTGGCGGAGCTGCCGGCCGACCTGATGGCGCGCCTGCGCAGCAGCCCGGTGGTCGTCGCCAGTGAGCGGCTGGCGGGGTTGGCCGAGGCCGAAGGCTTTGCCCGTATCCAAGTGGCGCAGGGCCCGCAACCGCTACAGTTGGCCCGGGCAGCGCATGCGGTCATCACCGCCCGCGCACCTGACTGAACAGGGAAGACCGGTGGCCTTGCGGGCCGCGCGGCGGACGGGCGATGCTGTGTGCCTGATCGCTCGCCAGCTCGTGAAGACACCGGCGCGAACGACAAGGATGCGTACATGAATGAGCTTGAATCACCTCCGCCACACCGCCCTGCCCTGCGCTGGATCGTGCCACTGGCCGTGGTCGCGGTCGGTGCAGGCGCGGCCGGCTGGTGGGGCTGGAGCCAATGGCAGGCGCAGCAGACCCGAAGTGCCCAGCGCGAGGCCGAAGCCGCCTTGCTGGTGCAGGGGCTGAGCGACAGCCTGGAAGCACTGCGTCGCGACCAGCGCTCCACCTCGCAGCGGGTGCAGGACGCCGCCGCCACCAACCGGGTGCTGCGCGATGAAATGCTGGGCCTGAGCCAGCGCAGCGCGCTGCTCGAGGAAAACCTGGCCAAGCTGGCCGACAGCACCCGCCATAGTGCACAGGCACTGCAGCTGGAAGAGACGGAACTGCTGCTGAGCCAGGCCGGGCAGCGCCTGGCCTATGCCGACGACGTGGACGGAGCCAAGCGCCTGTATGCGCTGGCCGCCACCGCGCTGGAGGATGTGCAGGGCAACGATTACCTCAACCTGCGCCAGGCGCTGATGCAGGAGCGCAACGCGCTGGACACCCTTGGCCCCGGCGTGCGTACCGGCGTGCTGCAGCGGTTGGGCACCTTCGCCCAGTCCCTGACCGCGCTGCCCGAGCGGGTGGAAGCGCCGGCCGGCGCGGTGGCGACGCCGTGGTGGCACACCCTGCTGGCTCCGTTCGTCACCATCACCCCCACCGCAGCGCAGGGGCCGCTGAGCAGCGCCGAGCGCGTGGCCGCGTGGGACTCGCTGCAACTGGAATTGACCCTGGCGCGCGCGGCCGTGGAGCGCGGCGACCAGGTTGCGTTTGAACAGGCGCTGGACAGAGTGGGCCTGTGGCTGCCGCGTCTGTGGCCGGATTCACCCGCTCTGCGCGAGCGACGTGCTGAACTGAGGCAACTGCGCACCAGCGTGCTGCGCCCCGCCCTGCCCGAACTGGGCAGCACCCTGCAGCAACTGCGCACCTTGCGCGACGGGAGTTAGACAATGAAGCCGATTCAATCCGTGGTGGTCCTGCTGCTGGCCGTGGTGCTGGGTGTGGTGGCCGCGCAATGGCTGGGCACCGAGTCGCTGCGCCAGTACGGCGAGGTGATTTTCCGCCACGGCGGCATCGATTACCGCTCCAGCGTGCCGCAGGTGGCACTGATGGTGCTGGTGGCCTTACTGGTGCTGTGGCTGTTGTGGAGCCTGGCGTCCTCGCCGTTCCGGGCGTGGGGCCGCTACCGCCGCAAGCAGGGCCGGGTGAAGTTGATCGACGGCCTGCAGGCGCACGAATACGGGCACTGGCAGCGCGCGGAGAAGTCGCTGGTGAGTGCTGCTGAAGACACCGAAGTCAGCGCAGTGGCGCTGACCACGGCGATCCGCAGTGCCGAGGCGCGCAATGATGCCGCCAGCGTTGAGCAGTACCTGCAGCGGCTGGCCACCGCGGACGCCACCGGCTACGCCCTGATGCAGGCCGAGCGCCTGCTGCAGCTGGAGCGTCCGGTGGATGCGATCAACGCGTTGGACGCGCCGGGCGTACAGCCGCTGCCGCCGCGTGGCCTGTGGCTGCGCACCGAGGCGTTGGCCCGCGCCGGCCGCGCACACGAGGCGTATGGCCAGCTCGGTGCGCTGCGCAAGCAGAAGATCCTGCCCGACGAGGACATGGCCGAGCTGGAAAATCGCCTGGCCGCGCAGTCGCTGCTGGAAGCCGCCGACGTCAACGCACTCGCCGCGCAGTGGGAAGCCACCCCGAAGGCGCTGCGCAGCGACCCCGACGTGGTCAGCGCCTATGCGCTGCGCGCGGTCGCGCTGGACTGGGAAGAGCCGGCCCTGCTGAACCTGGAACAGGCGCTGGACACCCGCTGGGACGAATCGCTGGTCACGCTGTACGGGCAGATGCCGGTGGAGAAGCTGGCCACCCGCCAGAGCAACCTGCAGCGCTGGCTCGGCCAGCAACCCGGCAGCCCGGCGCTGCTGCTGGCGCTGGGTCGCATTGCCGCACGCCAGGGCGAACATGTGCAGGCCGAGGATTACCTGCACCGCGCGATTGCCGCCGGTGCAGGCCCGGATGCATGGGAAGCGCTGGGCCAGGTGTTCATCGCCCGAGGCGAACCGACGTTGGCCGCGCAGTGCTTCGGCAATGCGCTGCGCCAGCAGCGCGGGGAAGACAGCGTGGCCCTGGCGCGCGCCGACGCGGCCGCCGCACCGGTGGCTGCCGTGGTGCCGGAACGGGCTACGGTGGAAGAACAGTCACTGATGAGCGAACCAGCACCGGTGCTGGACCATCCGGTGGATCATGACGCGTTCGGGAATCGACGCGAACCGTAATCGGTAGCCCCGGACACAAAAAAGGCCGCCTCTTTGGCGGCCTCTTTTATTTCTGCGATTCGTCGATCAACGCTCGACGATCGCCACCACGCCCATGCCACCGGCGGTGCAGATCGACACCAGCGCGCGGCCACCGCCGCGTTCGGCCAGCTGCTTGGCCGCCGTCGCGATCACGCGTGCGCCCGTCGCGGCGAACGGATGGCCCGTGGCCAGCGACGAACCCAGCGGGTTGATCTTTTCCGGGTCGATACGGCCCAACGGCGCATCCAGGCCCAGGCGGTTGCGGCAGTAGTCTTCACTTTCCCACGCACGCAGGGTGCACAGCACCTGTGCGGCGAAGGCTTCATGGATCTCGTAGATGTCGAAATCCTGCAGCGTGAGGCCATTGCGCTTGAGCATTTCCGGCACGGCAATGGTGGGAGCCATCAGCAGGCCCTCGCCGTGCACGAAATCCACCGCCGACACCTGTGAATCGCGCAGGTAGGCCAGCGGCTCGTGACCGTGGGCGCGCGCCCATTCCTCGCTGGCCAGCAGCACCGCCGCCGCACCGTCGGTGAGCGGGGTGGAATTGGCCGCGGTCAGCGTGCCGCGACCGGAGACCTTGTCGAACGCCGGCTTCAGCGTGGCGAGCTTTTCCAGCGAGGTATCCGCGCGCAGGATGTTGTCGCGCTCCACGCCGCGGAACGGCGCGATCAGGTCGTTGAAAAAGCCACGCTCATAGGCGGCGGCCAGCTTCTTGTGCGAGGAAACGGCCCACTCGTCCTGCGAATCGCGGGCGATGTTCCATTCCTTGGCCATGTCCTCGCAGTGGTCACCCATGCTCTTGCCGGTGCGCGGCTCGGCCACGCCCGGGAATTCCGGTTTGAGCTCGCTGAACTTGAAGCCGGAAGTCAGCGCTTTGATCTTGTCGCCGGTGCTCTTGGCGCGATTGGCCGCCAGCAGGCGCGCGCGCAGCTTCTTGCCGTACACGATCGGCACGTCGGACGTGGTGTCCGAACCGCCGCCGATGCCCGATTCAATCTGGCCCAGCGCGATCTTGTTGGCCACGGTGATGATCGTGTCCAGCGAAGTGCCGCAGGCGCGCTGCAGGGTGATGCCCGGGGTAAGCGGGGACAGGCCCGAGGACAGCGTCGCTTCGCGGCCGAGGTTCCAGTCGCTGGAGTGCTTGATCACCGCACCCATCGCCACTTCGCCCAGCTGCTGGCCGTGCAGGCCGAAACGTTCGACCAGCGCGCCCAGTGTGCGCACCGACATGCCGAGGTTGCCGACATCCGAATACGCGGTGTTCTGCCGGCAGAACGGAATGCGGACACCACCAAGGATGGCGACGGGACGAGCGTTGGGCATGGGCATACCTGACATGGAAGGGGTGTCTGCAACATGGCCTGCACGAAGGAGCAGGCATAATGGAGCCAAGTGTAGCTGCCGCCCTGTGATGGGCCAACCGTGAAACCATGAGCAAACCCGACCCCGGCATGAATGCCCTAGGCGTACTGGCACTGGAACTGGCCGGCGGCGACGCCCCGCGCCACGCGGCGCTGTCGTCCGCCCAGGCTGGCGAACTGGCCGAACGCATCGGCCGCGACCTGGCCAAGCTGGTCCCCGGCGCAAGCGGGCTGGACCTGGTGTTCTTCGGAGCCCATTTCGATCCGGCCGAGGTATTGCGCCCGGGCTGGCCCATTCACCGTCGCCTGGAAGAGCTGCAGATGCGCGCCCCGGGCCGCAACGAAGGCCCGCGCCTGCTGGCGTTCGGCACCAGCGAAGACGGCGAGATTCCGCTGCCGCTGCAGGCCGATGCCACCCTCACCGGCGGTGGCCTGCGGGTGGTGCCGTTCGTGCTGACCGGCAGCGAAGTGGCCCAGACCCAGGCCGTGGCCGAGGCGCTGGAAGACGTCCTGCTGGCCCAGGGCATGGCCGGGGCGGACACCGCCCTGCTGACGCAGAACGCCTTTGGGGCGCAGATCGAGCACGCGCGGTACTTCACCGTGAACGACCTGGCCGCGATGATGTCGATGCAGTACGACAACCAGGGCCTGGCCGCGCTGTGGCCGCTGATTGAAACCGCCGTGCTGGCCCCGCAGGCCGAAGAATGGCTGGATGCCGCGCCGGAGCCGCTGCTTCGATACGCTGACGGCGAAGTGCGTATGGCGCTGTTCGACCCGGCCGGCTGGTGCAACTTCTACAACCACGGCACCGGTGACTGCGAGCGTCTGCAGGGCATCTACGACCAGTACCTGATGCGGCAGCGGCAGATGGCCGCGGTGCTGGAAGCCCACGGGCTGCCGGTGCTGTTCGTGCATTGCGAACCGGGCCAGGAGCCGCGCGAGCTGCTGGCGCGATGAAACCAAGCCCTGCATGGACCGCAGTGGCAGCGGCGATGGTCCTGATGATGCTGCCGACAGTCGCCTGCGCTCAAAGCGACAGCGCACCGCTGACGGCCACCGAGCGGCTGGCCGAACTGAAGAGTATGGGCGCACCGACGCATGAGCTGCTGGCCGACGACAGCTCAATGGAGTTCGCCAGCGCCGCTGAGTTCCTCCGGGAGTTGCCCGCTCGCAAGGGCGTGGTTCCAGATACTGCCCGGCCCGCCCTCGATGGCGGCAGTTTCTATACCAATGACCCCGATCCGCTGTGGAATGTTCCGCTCGGTGAGCAGACGGTGCGCGACGGTGATCGCATTTCCTGGATGCTGTTGGCATCCCCGCATCCGGCGGCACCGGCCGTCCTGCGTGTGCACGATCACGCGGTAACCGGACCGGACGGGATAACCCACGTCACCAGTCGATTGGGACTGCTGTGCGAGGGGGAGGCGGAGGCCTGTGCGGAGCTGCACGCGGTGCGCAGGTCGATGATTCCTGCCTTGAGAGACGCGCAGGACGAGTGAACCATTTGCGTCGTGCAATCCACCAGTAAGGTTTAATCAAAGCGCACTGCTTTGACGAAGCACGGCCGGATTTCGCTGGCGCTGTGAATGGACGTCCGCCGTGGTGCGAACCCACGAACATGTCGCAATCTAAAGTCCGTACGCGGATGGTCGTTATACTTGAATGACCCGCGCGTGGAAGGCATGGGTAGACCTCCACAAGCACAAGGAAGAGAGATGTCGATCCTGCCCCGTGGCCACGTGCTGGCCCTGTTGTCCGCCGCGCTGCTGCCGGGATCCGCGATGGCCGCGGCCACCTGCGAGGTGATTCCCGATTCGATGACAGAGTTTCCTGCCTCGGTCGGCAAACCGGAGTACAGGAAGGAGCTGCTTCCGGCACATGATGTCCGCCTGAAAGTGACCGTGGGTCCCGATGGCCGCGCAACCGAAGTGGCGGTCGAAAGCAGCCAGGACCCTGAGCCAGCACGCAGAAGCGCGTTGCTTTGGCGCTATCAGTGCCAGGGCAAGCAGGGTGGCGTGGCCGAATGGGTGCTGCACCATCCCGCGCAGCAGTGCCAGCTGAACATCACCAGCAAGAACTACAACCCGCCCCGCTATCCGCCCAAGACGTTCCGCGCCGGCGTGCAGGGCCAGGTCCTGCTCGGCCTGCAACCGCAGGGCGACCGCCAGCTGGCACGCAAGGTCTACGTCGCCAAAAGCAGTGGCTCCGAAGCCCTCGACCAGGCCGCGCTCGAGGCAGGAAGGAAATGGTCCTTCGACTGCAGCGGCCCCGTGGACGGCACCGAGCCGGCGCAGGATGCCCCTATCACCTTCGCACTGAACTGATCGCCATGCCCAACAACGTCAACTCCCGTCGCACCGCTCGATTTTTCGCCACCGCCGCGCTGCTCGTCGGCCTGGCATCCACGTTCAGTGCGGCATCGCAGGTGCGCATTCTTGGCAATGAGCCCGACAAGGAACCGATGGAATACACCAGCGTGGCCGGGTTCACTAAAGGGCTGCCCGCGCGCAAGGACGTTGAAGTACTGGAAATGCTGAAGCTTGAGCCGGGCATGCTGGCCTACCAGACCACCAAAGCGTCCTTGGCCGCGAGTCCGAACTTTGAGTCGCGCACGTGGATCATCTTCACCGAACCTCACGTGATGGCACCTTCGGTCGCACGCCTTCGCACCTATGTGCCTCCGCGCGAGCTGATGGATCGCCGTCAGGCCTGGGCCACCCTGTGCGAAAGCACGGAGGTCGGCTGCGCACTGCTGGACGCGTATATGAAACGCGTACTGGCGCGGGACCCCCGATAAAAACAACGCCGGCTTTCGCCGGCGTTGTTCTTTGCGTACTGACGCGCCATGCGCGTCAGCGCATCCTTACTGCGGAGCCTTGATGACCGCACAGGCCAGGCGGGCACCGGCGTTGCCGGTCGGCTGGGTCTTGTAGTCGTCCGGGTCAGCATGGACGATCAGGCCACGGCCGATGATGTCGAAGTCATTGCCCTCGCCGATGTTGACGTTGGTCGAGACATTGGTGTCGACCACGGCCTTGCCTTCCGCATCCGCCTTGATGTTCGGCATGTCACCGCCGTGGTGCGGAGCGGCTGCCACGCTGCCGTGGTCTTCCTTACCCGGGTTGAAGTGGCCACCCGCGCTGGCACCATCGGGCGCGCTGCAGTCGCCGGTTTCATGAATGTGGAAGCCGTGCTCGCTGTTCGGCTTCAGGCCGGTGACTTCGCCCTTCGCGTGCACCTTGCCGTCCACCACGCTGAAGGTGATGCTGCCCTTGACGTCGTTGCCCTGGGTCGGGGCCAGCTCGGCCATCGCGGTGTGGTTGGCGTGCGCGTCGCTGCTCATCATCGCCGGCGGCGCGTCGTTGGCGGCAGCAGTGGCATCGGCGGCCGGGGTGGCTTCCGGAGTCGTTTCAGCCGGCTTGTTGCAGGCGGTCAGGCCAATCGTGGCAATGGCGGCGAACAACGCGGTATGGATCAGACGCATGTGAATCTCCTTGCAGATACAACAGAGTGAAGTAGCGAAACCGAACGCGCGTCAGCGCGTGACCCGGATGACGCCACAGGAAACGCGGGCACCGGCATTGCCGGCGGGCTGGCTACGGTAATCGTCGGCATTGGCGTGCACGATCAAGGCGCGCCCGGCGATGTCATTGGGTGCACCACCACCAAGCGTGACCCCCGGCAGGCGCACATCCACATTGACCCGGCCCTGCGCGTCGGCGCGCAGGTTGTCCATGTCACCCAGGTGATGCGCGCCACCCGTGGTGCGGCCATGCGGCTGCTGGGTGGGATTGAAGTGCGCGCCGGCACTGGCGGCATCCACGGCACTGCAGTCGCCGCGCTCATGCGCGTGGAACGCCGCCGTCTGCAGCGGCTGCAGGCCGCCGATCACGCCGGTGATATGCACGCCACGGGCATCGGGCACCACCGCCAGGCGGCCGCTCACGATGCTGGCCGAGGCCGGCGACATGTTGACCTCAGCCATCTTCGCCGTGCTGATGGTGGGCATCGGCGGGGCCGGCGGCGGCGGTGGCGGCGTGCTGCTGCACGCGCTCAGTGCCAGCAGCGCGGCGCTGCCAATGAGAATTCGGGTACTGCGCATGGAAGACTCCTTGTATTTCCAAACTAACGGCGGCGCTGTCCATGGATCATGAAAGCGACCACCACGTGCGTGTTACACCCATGAACAGGGCATTCATCCGCCGCGACGGCGACCCGCGCCCAGCTTGCGGGTCAAGGTGTTGCGGCCCAGCCCCAGCCGTGCCGCCGCTTCGGCGCGGCGGCCGTGGGTGATCTGCAACGCGGCCTCCAGCAGGGCCTGGTCCACGCGCTCGCGCACCTGCGCGTGCAGCCCTTCGGCCCCTTCGGCCAAGCGTTGCCTCGCCCAGGCCGACAGCAGCGCTTCCCACTGCCCCGGGTCGCCCTGGCTGCGCGTACGCGCGCCGGGTCCCCGGTGCAGGGCGCTGTCCACGTCGGCCCCGCCGATGGGGTCCGCCGCCGCCAGTGCCGCCCTGC
>NZ_JASCOZ010000169.1 GCF_029960115.1 Stenotrophomonas sp. PS02289 | reverse complement strand
GCGCCGGGCAGAGCCCGGCGCCACGTAGATCATGCAATCAAACGCCGGAGGGTTACGGCGAAAGCTTGGCCTTCAGTTCGGCCAGCAGCTTGGTCGGGGCCGGGCCGGTGGCCGGCAGGCCGCGCGGGTCGACCGTGGAGACGTAGGCACCGGCTTCGACGGCGACCACGCGGACCAGGAAGTTGTTGTCTTCGTAGGCCACGTCGTACGAGCCCAGCAGCTGTGCCTTGCTGGCAATGGTCACCTCGCCCATCGACTCCAGCGCCGTGCCGACTTTGGCGAAGACCTCGTCCTTGCTGCCGGCCACGTTGAAGCCTGCACCGGCCGCGGCCGGGTCAGCGGCCGGGGCCGGTGCCGGACGGGCCGCCTGCGAAGCCAGCGCCGGCACCTGTGCGGCCGGGTTGCCCGGTGCATTCAGGTCCGGCGGCACTTCCAGCGGACGCATTTCCGGGGCCAGCGCGTAGTCGCCCTTCGCACCGCGCTTGAAGCAGCCGGTGGTGCCCACCAGGGTGGCCGTGGCCAGGATCGCGAACGACAGCACGCGGATGGCGGAAACAGATTGACGCATGTGAATCTCCAGGTTCAGGCCACTGCGGTTCAGTGGCTGGAAAGTGCTTCAAGCGCCCCGATGTCGGACGCCAGGTGTTCGGCTGCAGCATGGTGGGCCTCGGACAGCCGCAGCAGCGGCAGTCGCAGGCCGTGGCCGATGCCGATCCGGTGCAGCAGTTCCTTCACCGGAATCGGGTTCGGCTCCACCCCGCAGAAATCGTGGAACGGGTCCAGGCGGGCGTTCCAGGCCTCGGTCGCCTCGCGCTCGCCGGCCGCCGCCAGGTCGCGCATCCGCCGGTAGGCCCCCGGCAGCGCGTTGGAGCCCACCGAGATCAGGCCATCGATGCCCGACAGGATGGAGCGCGCTGCCGTGCCATCGTCGCCGCTGAGGATCACGAAATCGGCCGAACGCAGCGCCAGCAGCGCCTGCACGCGACCGTTGTCGCCCACCGCTTCCTTGATGCCGACGATGTTCGGATGGCCGGCCAGTTCAGCGACGGTCTCCGGGAGCATGTCGACCCCGGTACGGCCCGGGACGTTGTACAGAATGACCGGCAGGCCACCCTGGTCGGCCACCGCGCGGTAATGCGCGATCAGACCGGCCTGGGTCGGGCGTACGTACGGCGGCGTCACCACCAGCGCATGGGTGGCCCCGTTGGCGGCCGCACGGCGGGTCTGCTCGATGGTTTTGGCCGTGCCCGACAGTCCGGTGCCGGCAATCACCGGCACGCGCCCCGCCACGGTTTTCACCGCGCTGCGCAGCAGCTGGTCATATTCGTCGTCGGACAGGGTCGCCGCTTCGCCGGTGGAGCCGGCCACGACGACGCCGTGAACGCCCCCCTCCAGTTGCAGGTGCAGCAGGCGCTGCCAACCGTCGGGATCCAATGCGCCATTGGCCTGGAAAGGCGTGGCCAGCGCGGTGATGAGACCGGAAAGAGACAAGGAACAATGCTCGGAAGAAGGGGGAAAGGCAGGCCGCGCAGACGCCGGCTGGATGCCTTCTGCATGTTACTTGCGGGCCGAAAGCGCGGGCAAGTATGCTGGACTCCGGCGAACGTGCCGTTCGGCACCGTTCAGACTCACCCTGCATTACCGGAACCCCCTTGACCGACACCACGCCGCGGCCCGCGCCGACCGAAAACCACCTCCTGATCAACGCCTATACGACGCATCCGGAGTCCCCCCTGCTGCCTGTGACCCGGCGCATCGCCGACAGTGGCTGCAACCTGGTCGATGCCCGCCTGGCCACCGTGGGCCGGGATGTTTCGGTGACCGCGCTGGCCACCGGCTCCTGGGATGCCGTGGCCAAGCTGGAAGCCATGCTGACCCGGCTGGAGCGCGAGGAAGGCCTGAAGCTGGTGTGGTACCGCACCGGTGCCAAGCAGGCGCAGTCCAACCTGCTGCCCTACATCGTGGAAGTGATCGCCGCTGACAAGCCGGGCATCCTGTTCCAGCTGGCCGATTTCTTCGACCGCCAGGGCATCACCATCGAGAACCTGCAGAGCACGCGTTACCGCGCCATGCAGACCGGTGCGGAAATGTTCTCCGCGCAGGTCACCATCGGCGTGCCCGCCAACATGCACATCGCCGCATTGCGCGACGACTTCCTGGAATTCTGCGACCACCTGAACCTGGACGCGATCATGGATCCGATGAAGTTCTGAACTTTCGCGCGTTCATCACGGACGCGCGGCGTTTCATGCAGTTGTAGCAGACGTACCCCAGGCTCCGGAACAAGGACCTCATGAACAACGGCGACACCCTGGACAGCACCACCCTTTCCCTGCCCCTCGCGTTGTCAGGCGGCGAACACACCACCCTCGGCGAACTCGCCGGCCAGTGGCTGGTGCTGTATTTCTACCCCAAGGACAGCACCCCCGGCTGCACCACCGAGGGCATCGACTTCAACGCACTGCTGCCGAAGTTCAAGCGCGCCGGCGCGCAGGTGTTCGGCGTCTCGCGCGATTCGGTGAAATCGCACGACAACTTCTGCGCCAAGCAGGGCTTCAACTTCCCGCTGATCAGCGACAGCGACGAAGCGCTGTGCAGCGCCTTCGACGTGATCAAGCTGAAGAACATGTACGGCAAGCAGGTGCGCGGCATTGAACGCAGCACCTTCCTCATTTCGCCCGACAGTCGTATTGTGGAATCGTGGCGCAAGGTCAAAGTGGCCGGCCACGCAGAGTCCGTCCTTGAAGCCCTGAAGGCCGCGAAAACCCAGTGAGCTACCCGGTACCCCCCAATGGCCATCACCCTGCCCCGCAGGCCGTGATGGCTTGTCCCTGTTCTGCCACCAGGAAATGACGATGACCCGAGGCAAGCGCATCTACGTATTGGATACCAACGTGCTGATGCACGATCCGACCGCGCTGTTCAAATTCGAGGAGCATGATGTCTACCTGCCCATGCAGGTGATCGAGGAGCTGGACAACGGCAAGAAGGGCACCTCCGAAGCCAGCCGCAATGCGCGGCAGGTCAGCCGCTTCCTCAACGAACTGGTGGAAGCCTCCGGGCTGGACAACCTGGCCGAAGGCATTCCGCTGCAGCGCCCGAATGGCCTGCAGCTGCGCGGCAAGCAGAGTGCCGGCAAGCTGCGCTTCCAGACCAGTCACTTCGAAGCCGGCAAGAGCTTCGGCGCGGTGATTCCGGACAATGCGATCCTCGGCGCGATCCTGGCGCTGAAGGAACAGACCCCGGAGATCCCGGTGGTGTTCGTGTCCAAGGACATCAACCTGCGGATCAAGGCCGCCATTGCCGGCATCGTCTCCGAAGACTACGAAAACGACCGCGCGCTCGACGACTTCAGCCTGCTCTACACCGGTGCCACCCAGTTGCCGGAAGACTTCTGGAAGCTGCATACCGACGACCTGCGCAGCTGGAGCGACAAGGGCCGCACCACCTACGAGATCCGCGCCACTGAAAGCGAGGACTGGCACCCCAACCAGTACGTCTACCTGCCCGGTGACGACGAAGTGGAAATGCGGGTGGCCAAGGTCGAGGGTGAGAAGATCACCCTGTCGCTGGTCAACGACTACCGCCACGGCAGCCACGCGGTGTGGGGAATCAGCGCGCGCAACCGCGAACAGAACTTCGCCCTGAACGCGCTGATGGACCCGGAGATCGACTTCGTCACCCTGCTCGGCACCGCCGGTACCGGCAAGACGCTGCTGGCACTGGCCGCCGGCCTCGCCCAGACCATGGACCAGCAGCGCTACCGCGAGATCATCATGACCCGCGCCACGGTCAGCGTGGGCGAGGACATCGGCTTCCTGCCCGGCACGGAGGAAGAAAAGATGACGCCGTGGATGGGCGCGCTGACCGACAACCTGGAAGTGCTGACCCAGCCGCAGGAGGGCGGGGCCTGGGGTCGTGCGGCCACCAACGACCTGCTGGCCAGCCGGATCAAGATCCGCTCGCTCAACTTCATGCGCGGGCGCACGTTCCTGTCTCGCTATCTGATCCTGGACGAGGCGCAGAACCTCACCCCGAAGCAGATGAAGACCCTGATCACCCGCGCCGGCCCGGGCACCAAGATCGTCTGCCTGGGCAACGTAGAGCAGATCGACACCCCGTACCTGACCGAAACCACCTCGGGCCTGACCTACGCGGTGGACCGCTTCAAGAACTGGCCGCACAGTGCGCATATCACCCTGCGCCGGGGCGAGCGTTCGCGCCTGGCCGATTACGCTTCGGAGGTGTTGTGATCCGCATGTCACTCCGTGTCCTGCTGCCGCTGGCGCTCGCTGCGCTGGCGGCCGCCTGCACGCCTGCCAACACGCGACCGGGGGCCACGGTCCCCACCGCGATCAAGACCGGCCAGTCCTGGGTGGTCACCCGTCCGGTGATTGCCGCCCAGGTGCTGGATACCTGCTCGCGCCCCAGCCCCGGCCAGCCGCCGGGGCGGCTCAGTGGTTACTGGGCTCCCAGCCGCGCACAGATCGAGCAGCTGGAAGCGCAGCTGCCCACGCTGGAAGCGCAGATCCCCAAGGTGGTCGATTTCGACCGCCAGTACGTGGGCATTGAAGTGGACGGCCGCCAGCTGATCTACCTCAACGCCTTCCACCTGCCCGACCACAGCGAGATCGACCCTTCGCGCGAAGCGATCCGGGTCTGCGACGGCGGCGCGCAGTTCTGGGGCGCGGTGTTCGATCCGGCCAGCGGCCAGTTCTCGGACCTGCAGTTCAACGGCCCGCCGGGCGGACGCTGATCAAGCCATGAAACACGCTGCTGCCGCAGCATGAGCATCCGCCTGCCCGCCTGGGTGTGGATCGGCGCGATCGCGCTGTCGTGCGTGGCCGGCATGGTCAACGTGGTCGGCTTCCTGGGTTTCGAGCACCAGGCGGTCAGCCACATGACCGGCACCACCAGCCAGCTCGGCATGGCGCTGGCACAGGGCGACTGGCGCGTGGTCGGGCACCTGTGGGGCCTGCTGATCGCGTTCTGCCTTGGCGCGATGCTCAGCGGCATGATCGTGCAGGACAGCACGCTGCAGCTGGGCCGGCGCTACGGGGTTGTACTCACCCTGGAATCGGCGCTGCTGCTGGTCGCCATTCCGTTGTTCCAGCGTCAGCAGATCTGGGGCGCACTGGCGGCGGCGATGGCGTGCGGACTGCAGAATGCCCTGGCCACCACCTTCAGCGGCGCGGTGGTCCGCACCACCCACCTGAGCGGCATGTTCACCGACCTGGGCATCGGCCTGGGCCACCTGCTGCGTGGGCTGCCGCTGCCAATGCGACGGCTGACCCTGAGCGGATTGATCGTCAGCGGCTTTCTGGCCGGCGGCGTGATCGGCGCGTGGCTGTTCATGCGCTGGCATTACCTGGCACTGCTGGCTCCGGCCGCCCTTACCGGGTGCACCGGACTGGGCTACGTGCTGTACCGGCAATGGACCCTGCTGCGCACGCGTTGAGCAAACACTGCACAATCGCGGCATGAGCCCATCCACTCCCGTCTCCGCCCTGACCATTGCCGGCTCCGATTCCGGCGGTGGCGCGGGCATCCAGGCCGACCTGAAGGCGTTCGCCGCACATCGCGTGCACGGCCTTTCGGCGATTGCCGCACTGACCGCGCAGAACACCCGCGGGGTCACCGCGGTGCATGTGCCGCCGCTGGACTTCCTGCAGGCACAGCTGGATGCGTGCTTCGCCGACTTCGATATCCATGCGGTGAAGCTGGGCATGCTGGCCAATGCCGAGGTGATCGCGCTGGTCGCCGATACATTGGAAAAGCATCGCCCGCCGCACATCATCCTCGACCCGGTGATGGTCGCCACCAGTGGGGCCAAGCTGCTGGAAGACAGCGCACTGCATGCGCTGCGCACGCGTCTGCTGCCGCTGGCCACGCTGGTGACGCCCAATACGCCGGAAGCGGAGCTGCTGCTGGGCCGCCAGATCCGCAACGGCGAAGAGGCCGAAGACGCGGCCAGCGCATTGACCGACCTGGGCGCGGCCGCGGTGCTGCTGAAGGGCGGGCACCTGGCCGAGGGCAGCCGGGTCGTGGACCGCTTCTTCGACGGGGTCACCTTTGAGGCCTTCATCCACGCACGCCTGCCGGTGGACGCGCATGGCACCGGTTGCACACTGGCCTCGGCGATCGCGGCGCAGCTGTGCTGCGGACTGTCGCTGGCCAATGCCTGCGAAGCGGCCATCGACTATGTCGCGCGCGGCTTGCAGAGCGGCTACACGCCTGGGCGCAGCGAGGTGCTGGTGCTGGACCATTTCGGCGCGGCGCGTCCGGCATGACGCGTTCGGTACTGATTCCGGCCCAGGCCGACGACGGGCATCGTTTTGAACTGATCGCACGGATCCCGGCCCAGGCGCGCGCGCAGCTGCTGTGGTTGCCGGCGCTGGGGGTCTCGGCGCGCAACTACCAGGCGTTCGCGGACACACTGGCGGCGCGCGGGGTGGCGGTGTTCCTGCACGAATGGCGCGGCAATGGCAGCAGCAGCCTGCGCCCGTCACGCACGGTGGACTGGGGCTATCGGGAGATTCTCGAGCAGGACCTGCCGGCGAGCCTGGCGGCGGTACGCCTGCATGGAGCCGCCCCGCTGATCATCGGCGGACACAGCCTGGGCGGTCAGCTGGCCTGTGTATTCGCGGGACAGCACCCATCTGTGTTCGAGCGCTTCTGGCTGGTGGCGACGGGCACGCCCTACTGGCGGACCTTCCCGGCCCCGCGCGGCTGGCTGCTGCCGCTGGTCTACCGGTTCCTGCCGTGGCTGGCCCAGCGCCAGGGCACCCTGCCCGGCCGCCGGCTGGGTTTTGGCGGCACCGAGGCGCGAGGATTGATCAAAGACTGGGCGCGGGTGGGCCTGAGCAACCACTACGCGGCAGTAGGGATGGCGGACGATCTGGATCGTTCGATGCAGGGCCTGCAAGGCCAGGCACAGGCGGTGGTGCTGGAACAGGACTGGTTCGCGCCGCCGGGTTCGATGCAGGGCCTGCTGGCGAAGCTGCCACAGGTCCGTTCACAGCTGCAGGTGGTGCCCGCTTCGGCCCTTGGCACGCGTGCGGATCACTTCGCCTGGATGAAGTCGCCGGAGGCGGTGGTGCAGGCGCTTTTTCATTCATTTGAATGAAAGTCTTCACAAAGGCGTTGACGGATCGGGCCTCGATCCGCATAATTCCGCTCCTGTTGACGCGCCCGTAGCTCAGTTGGATAGAGTACCTGGCTACGAACCAGGCGGTCGGGAGTTCGAATCTCTCCGGGCGCACCATCAACAGGCTGACAGCTCCGCCGCTGTCTTCAGTAGTACAACGTGATGTAAATGCGCCCGTAGCTCAGTTGGATAGAGTACCTGGCTACGAACCAGGCGGTCGGGAGTTCGAATCTCTCCGGGCGCACCATTACATTCACGTACAACTTGACGATGCACATGCGCCCGTAGCTCAGTTGGATAGAGTACCTGGCTACGAACCAGGCGGTCGGGAGTTCGAATCTCTCCGGGCGCACCATCGCATCGCAAAAGAACGGCAGCCATCGGCTGCTGTTTTTTTTTGCAATGCCAAATCAACGGCGGTGTCGATCTGGGGTCATGCGTTACCGGATGTTGGGGATTTCGCGGCCGTCGTCTGTCGACCGACGCTACCAGGCCTACGTGCTTTTGATCTTCGATGGCCACCGACACGCTGTCGATGGCGGTTCGGGGTGGGCTGGAGGGGGCGTGAGCCGCATGGATGCGGCGATCGAGCTTACATGGACGTACTTGCAGCGTCCCCCGGAACGCCCATCCCGAGCCGCCAAACCAGAGAACACAGGGCCACCGGCTTTTCGCACAGATCCAGCAGCAGCCGGGCGAAGCCCGGCGGCACGGAACGCATGCAATCAGGCATCAACCCGCACGCGCGGCCACCGCTGCCGCCATCGCCAAACGGTCTGCCTCGGCAGGAAGCTCCGGACTCGGGCAACGGCCACCAACGTGCGCATCATGCGCCAGCCAGTCATCCACCACGCCACCCAGCAGATCCAGCCGCAGCGGCAGGGTAATGTGGTCTTCGCCGCGCAGTTCGATGTAGTGCACGCGGTCGCTGGCCGCAGCCAGCTTGCGGCCCTGGTCCACGCGCACGTGGGCGTCGTTCTGGCCGTGCAGCAGCAACACGCAGGCACGGGTATCAGCCACGGCCCGGGTCACGTCAACCTCGTCCAGATCCAGGTCCAGACGCTGGCTGGCGGCGGCGATCACCGCGTTGATGTCCTGACCGCCGTAACGCCAGCGACCGTAAGCCGCCATCGCCTGCGCCTTCCACGCGGTCGGCTGCAGCGACATCAGGTGCGGAATCATGCTGCGGATCGCATCGCCCGCATTCGCGAACGATTCCATCGCCACCACGCCGGTGACCCGGTCGCCCAGCTTGTCGGCCGTGAACAGCGCGGTGGCCGCGCCGTAGGACACGCCGAACAGGTACAGCGGGCCCTGCACTTCGCCCTTGGCCTGCAGCGCATCTATCACGTCGATGACGTCGTCTGACTCAAACGTGCCGTAACCGGACGGGCCCGCGCCCGAATGCCCATGGTTGCGCAGGTCAATGGTGACCACCCGGTAGCCGCTCTGCGCCAACTGCAGCGACCACGGCAGCATCGCATCGCCGTTCATCATCCAGCCGTGCAGCAGTACCACCGTGCCACGCGGTGCCTGCGGCTGGAACGGCGTGGGCACGCGCACCTGCAGACCGGTTTCCAGCGGCAGGCCATTGTCGTGCGCCTGCGCGAGGTACTGGTACTGCACTCCGTACTGACCCGGGTCGAACGCGCGCCAGAAGATCGGAATCCCCGCACGGCCAATGACCTCGCCATGACGGTTCGGCACACTGTCCACCGCGGCGGTAATGCGCGGCATGTCCAGCAGCGTCGACACACCGCCCGGCGCGATCAGGCGATCGCTGAGCGAGGTGGACGACGCCGAGGAATCAATGGAAGAACAGGCCGCCAGCCACAGGCCGGCTCCGGCCAGCAAGGGCAGCAGGAGGCGCTTCATGGGGGTGCAGATGCATCGCGAGGGCCGGCCAGATTACGGGGCCGCGCCGGGGCGCTCTACCGCAGTTCGATGACGGAACCATGACAAGGCGGGAATTGTTCATGCTGGCGCGATGCCAAGCCGCTGCCGGCCCCGTAGAGCCGGGCTTGCCCGGCTGCTGTTGGCGCACGCAAAGAGCAGCCGGGCAAGCC
>NZ_JASCOZ010000168.1 GCF_029960115.1 Stenotrophomonas sp. PS02289 | reverse complement strand
GGGCTTGCCCGGCTGCTGTTGGGCTCTCGCGAAAAGCCAGCCGGGCAAGCCCGGCTCTACGGAGCGATCCCACATCAAGCGCAGCCACGCAGGGCGTGGCTCTACGCAGATCACCCGGCGGTGACCGTCTCCAGAATCCGCTTGCCGGTCTCCTGCAGCTCCGCTTCCACCTGCGTCTGCTGCTGCTTGGCAAGCTTCGCGGCCGGGCACTGCGCCAACATGTAGTTCGCGTCGAAGTTCAGCTTTTCGACCAGGAAATCAACGAACACGCGCACCTTCGGCGACACCAGACGACCGCCGGCGAAGACCGCGTTGAAGTCCACCTCCGGGCCCGTCCAGCCTGCCAGCACGCGCCGCACCATGCCCGATTCAATGAACGGTTTGGCCATCACGTCGCCGGTCAGCAGCAGGCCTTCGCCGCACACCAGTGCGCCGTTCAACGCAGACGGATCGTTTGCGACCAGCAGCGGATTGACCGGGAAATCGCGCAGATCTCCGCCGTTCTCGCCCAGCTGCCAGAAGAACCGGTTGTTGTTGAGATTGCGCGCCTTGCGCATCGCCAGGATGCGATGGAACTGCAGCTCGTCCGGATGCAGCGGTTCGCCATAGCGTTCGATGTAGGCGGGGCTTGCGAACACCTGCGTGCGCAGGCTGCCCAGCTTGCGTGCCACCAGGTTGGAATCCGGCAGCGCACCCACTCGCAAGGCCAGATCCGCTTCGCCTGCGATCAGGTCCAGCTTCTCGTTGCCCAGATGCATGTCCAGCTGGATTTCCGGGTACTGCGCATGGAACTGCCCAAGAAGCGGCGCGATCCAGGTGATGCCGATGGAGTAGGGCACCGTGAAGCGCAACCAGCCACGCGGGCCCGATTGCAGCTGATTTACCGCGCCCTCGGCTTCTTCCAGTTCGCGTGCAATGCGCTGGCAGTGTTCGTGATACACCGAACCCGCCTCGGTCAGGCCCAGTCGCCGCGTGGTCCGGTGCAGCAGGCGCGCGCCGAGCCGCGTTTCCAGTTCCTGCACCTTGCGGCTGACCGTGGTCTTGGGCAGGCCGAGCGCGTTCGCAGCTGCAATGAAGCTGCCTTGCTCGACCACTTTGACGAAGATCAGCGTGTCGTTGAGATCGTGGGCCATGACGGAGTCCAGGTCGGGGGTGGAGATAGAGTGCCCGAAAGATTGTGCCGGGTACGGGACGATTATTCCCCTTAATCCGGACTAATCAAGGGGGAGTTTGGGGTCTAATCTGCCGCCATTCCCGAACAGAAGGACCCTGGCCATGCGCCTGCGGAACATTCTCGGCCACATCTTTGGTGGCCACAACACCTCGCTGGACCTGGCCATGACCGTTGAAAAGCGCCCGGGTCCGTTC
Organism: Stenotrophomonas sp. PS02289; assembly: GCF_029960115.1. Taxonomy (GTDB): domain Bacteria; phylum Pseudomonadota; class Gammaproteobacteria; order Xanthomonadales; family Xanthomonadaceae; genus Stenotrophomonas. The sequence goes on along the minus strand of NZ_JASCOZ010000168.1, from coordinate 8,172 downwards.
TCCGACAAGGCTTTCCGTGAATTCACCCCGGCTCCCCGGGCACAGCGCGGCGGTACCGTTCGCCTGGCCTCCCGCCAGCCCGGTCGACTGGCCGGAATTGGGATTATCCCGGTCGCGGGAGTGAAAGTCCCATGAGCGGGACGCTGGCCCCCGAAGTGCTGGTGCTGGGCGGCACCGGCAATGTGGGGCAGGGCATTGTGGCCGCGCTGCTGGAGGCCGGCAGCCCGGTGCTGGTGGTCGGTCGCGACCCCGGCCGGCTGGCCGCGCTGCGCGAGCAGTTCGCTGATGAGCCTGGTCTGGAAACCCTGCTGGGCTCGGTGGCTGACGACGGCTCGGCGCGCGCGCTGGCCGAACGCATCGCCCAGCGTCCGCGCGCGTTGGCTGCGGTGATCGCCAGTCTGGGCGCACCGCTGCGCTCGGCCCGGTTGCTGTACCAGTCCGCCGACTGGCTGCAGCAGCGCCTGCACACCGACCTGATGCCGCACGTCAACGCCGCCCATCACCTGGTGCCGCTGCTGCAGCCGCGCGCGGGCGGTGCGCACTATGTGGTGATCGGCAGCCCCTGCGGCTTGCGCCCCTGGGCCGGTCACGGCGACACCTCGGTGGCCTCCGCCGCGCTGCGCATGTTCGTGCAGGTGCTGCACGAAGAAGCACAAGGTGTCGGCGTGCGTGCGCAGATGCTGGAAGTGGCGCACCCGGTGTGTACGCCGGTGAACGCCGCCAATGCCTGCGCCGAATGGCCCAGCGCGCTGGCGGTTGGTCGTCGCGTGGTGTCGGTGCTGGATGACTGCCGCGACACCCGCCCATTCCTGCGCTGTGACACGCGCGACAGCGCCTTGCCCAAGGGCCTGCTGAAGATGAGCGGCCCGGTGCCCTGGAACAACTCGCTCGACATGGCTTGACCTCAACCATTGTTGAGGTCCGAACATGCGCCCCCTGTTGCAACTGTTTCCCCGTTACCACCCCCTACGGATGATTCCCATGAACCTTTCCTCCTCTACTCCGATTGTCCGGCGCCTTGCGCTGGGTACCGTGACCGCCCTGGCCCTGGCGGTGATGGTCGGCTGCAGTGGCAGCCACGCTGAAACCGCCGCGCCGCCGCCGCCGCAGGTCACCGCCGCACCGGTACTGATCAAGCCGGTCAGCCAGTGGGACGACTTCAGCGGCCGGGTTGAAGCCGTGCAGAGCGTCGAGCTGCGTCCGCGCGTGAGCGGCTACATCGACAAGGTCAACTACACCGAAGGCGAAGAGGTGAAGAAGGGGGACGTGCTGTTCACCATCGACGCCCGCAGCTACCAGGCCGAATATGACCGCGCTCGTGCCGAGCTGACTCGCGCCCGTACCCAGGCCAGCCTGGCCCGCAGCGAATCGGACCGCGCCAAGAAGCTGTCCGATCAGCAGGCCATCTCCACCGAAACCTGGGAACAGCGCCGCGCCGCGGCCGACCAGTCCGGCGCTGCCGTGCAGGCCGCGCAGGCCGCCTTGGATGCCGCTGCACTGAACCTGGAGTTCACCAAGGTGCGTACGCCGATCAACGGCCGCGCCGGCCGCGCGATGGTCACCGCCGGCAACCTGGTCACCGCCGGCGACAGCGCCAGCGTGCTGACCACGCTGGTGTCGCTGGACACCGTGCACGTCTACTTCGATGCTGACGAAGGCACCTTCCTGCGCTACTCGCAGATGGCCCGCAAGGGCGAACGCCCGAGCGAGCGGGACAGCGAACTGCCGGTGAAGGTCGGCCTGTCCGGTGAGGAAGGCTACCCGCACACCGGCAAGGTCGACTTCCTCGACAACCAGGTCACCCGCAGCACCGGCACCATCCGCGTACGGGCGCTGCTGGATAACGCCGACCGCGCCTTCACTCCGGGCCTGTTCGCCCGCGTGCAGCTGCTCGGCAGTGGCCAGTTCAACGCGATGCTGATCGACGAAAAGGCCGTGCTCACCGACCAGGACCGCAAGTACGTGTACGTGGTGGACGACAAGAACACCGCCCAGCGTCGCGACATCGTGCTGGGCCGGGGTGCTGAAGGTCTGCGCATCGTGCAGCAGGGTCTGAAGGCCGGCGACCGCGTGATCATCGACGGCGTGCAGAAGGTGTTCATGCCGGGCATGCCGGTGCAGGCCAAGGCGGTGGCGATGCAGCCCGAAGCCAAGCCGGCACCTGCGGTTGCTTTGAAATAACGTGCAGCCGGGCATGGCCCGGCTCTACATCTGTCGCGCCCCATGCAGGGGAGCTCGTTTCCAAGGTCGTCAGCGACCGTGGCGGGTTCCTGCATGCCGGCGTTGGCGAAAACCTCCAGGAATCCCCTCATGGACTTTTCCCGTTTCTTCATCGACAGGCCGATTTTCGCGGCGGTGTTGTCGATTGTGATCTTTGCCGCTGGCTTGATCTCCATTCCGATCCTGCCGATCGGCGAGTACCCGGAAGTGGTGCCGCCGTCGGTCGTCGTGCGTACCGTCTACCCGGGTGCCAACCCCAAGGTGATTGCTGAAACCGTGGCCACGCCACTGGAAGAAGCGATCAACGGCGTGGAAGGCATGATGTACATCAAGTCGGTCGCCGGTTCCGACGGCGTGCTGCAGATGACCGTGACCTTCCGCCCGGGTACGGACCCGGACGATGCCGCGGTGAAGGTGCAGAACCGCGTCGCCCAGGCGCAGGCGCGCCTGCCCGAAGACGTTCGCCGCCAGGGTGTGACCACCCAGAAGCAGTCGCCGACCTTCCTGATGGTGGTGCACCTGACCTCGCCGAACGGCAAGTACGACACCCTGTACCTGCGCAACTACGCCCGCCTGCACGTCAAGGACGCGCTGGCCCGTATTCCGGGCGTGGGTGATGCGCAGATCTTCGGCGGTGGTGACTACGCCATGCGCGCCTGGCTGGACCCGGACAAGGTCGCGGCCCGTGGCTTGACCGCCAGTGACGTGGTGCGCGCGATGCGCGAGCAGAATGTGCAGGTTTCGGCCGGTCAGCTCGGTGCAGAACCGATGCCGAACAGCCAGTTCCTGACCCTGATCAACGCCCAGGGCCGCCTGCGCAGCGAGCAGGAGTTCGGTGACATCGTGCTCAAGGCCGGCGAAGACGGCGAAGTCGTGCGTCTGTCCGATGTGGCCCGTGTCGAACTGGGTGCGGGCGACTACACCCTGCGTTCGCAGCTGGATGGCAAGAACGCGGTCGGTATCGGCATCTTCCAGGCTCCGGGGGCCAACGCGCTGGAGATCCGCGATGCGGTGATCGGCACCATGGACGAAATGCAGAAGACCTTCCCGGCCGACGTGAAGTACGAAGCGGTGTACGACACCACCATCTTCGTGCGCGATTCGATCAAGGCCGTGGTCTCCACCCTGCTCGAAGCCATCGCCCTGGTGGTGCTGGTGGTGATCCTGTTCCTGCAGACCTGGCGCGCCTCGATCATTCCGCTGATCGCCGTGCCGGTGTCGGTGGTGGGTACGTTCGCCGCGCTGTACGTGCTGGGCTTCTCGATCAACACACTGAGCCTGTTCGGTCTGGTGCTGGCGATCGGCATCGTGGTCGACGACGCCATCGTGGTGGTGGAGAACGTCGAGCGCAACATTGAAGAAGGGCTCTCGCCCACCGCCGCCGCGCACCAGGCCATGAAGGAAGTGTCCGGGCCGATCATCGCGATCGCGCTGGTGCTGTGCGCGGTGTTCGTGCCGATGGCCTTCCTGTCCGGCGTCACCGGTCAGTTCTACAAGCAGTTCGCGGTCACCATCGCCATTTCCACGGTGATCTCGGCGATCAACTCGCTGACCCTGTCGCCGGCCCTGGCCGCCCGTCTGCTCAAGCCGCACGGTGCGCCCAAGGATGCCCCGAGCCGTCTGATCGACCGTCTGTTCGGCTGGGTGTTCCGTCCGTTCAACCGCTTCTTCAAGTCCAGCTCGGAGAAGTACGAGCGCAGCGTGTCGAAGATTCTCGGCCGTCGCGGTGCGGTGTTCGTGGTCTACGCGGTGCTGCTGGTCGGTACCGGCTTCATCTTCAAGATCGTGCCGCCGGGCTTCATCCCGACCCAGGACAAGCTGTACCTGATCGCTGGCGTGAAGCTGCCGGAAGGTTCCTCGATTGCCCGCACCGATGAAATGCTGCGCAAGGTGGCCAAGATCGCCCAGGAAACCGACGGCGTCGCCCACACCATTTCGTTCCCGGGTCTGAACGCGCTGCAGTTCACCAACACGCCGAACACCGGTGTGGCCTTCATTCCGCTCAAGCCGTTCAACGAACGTAACGGGCGTACCGCTGCGGAGATCAATGCCGAGATCAACCAGAAAATTGCCGGGCTGGGCGAAGGCTTCGCGTTCGCGATGATGCCACCGCCGATCCTCGGCCTGGGTAACGGCAATGGCTACCAGATGTTCATCGAGGACCGTGGCAACCTGGGTTACGGCGCGCTGCAGAATGCCGTGCAGGCGATGCAGGGTACCGTCGCACAGACCCCCGGCATGGCCTTCCCGATCACCAGTTACCAGGCCAACGTGCCGCAGCTGGATGCGGAAGTGGATCGCGTCAAGGCCAAGGCCCAGGGCGTGGAACTGACCGAGCTGTTCGACACCCTGCAGACCTACCTGGGTTCGTCGTACGTCAACGACTTCAACCAGTTCGGTCGTACCTGGCAGGTGATCGCCCAGGCCGACGGCCAGTTCCGTGACAAGGTCGAGGACATCGGCAAGCTGCGTACCCGCAACAACCGTGGCGAGATGGTGCCGATCGGTTCGATGGTGACCGTGAAGGAAACTTACGGCCCGGACCCGGTGCTGCGCTTCAACGGCTACCCGGCCGCCGACCTGGCCGGCGAAGCCGACCCGCGTCTGCTGTCCTCGGCCGAAGCCATGAACAAGCTGACCGAAATCGCCGGGCAGGTGCTGCCGGCGGGCATGACCACCGAGTGGACCGACCTGAGCTACCAGCAGGCCACCCAGGGCAATGCCGCGTTCATCGTGTTCCCGGTTGCGATCCTGCTGGCCTTCCTGGTGCTGGCTGCGCTGTATGAAAGCTGGTCGCTGCCGCTGGCGGTGATCCTGATCGTGCCGATGACGCTGCTTTCCGCCCTGTTCGGCGTATGGTTGACCGGCGGTGACAACAACGTGTTCGTGCAGGTCGGCCTGGTGGTGCTGATGGGTCTGGCGTGCAAGAACGCGATCCTGATCGTCGAGTTCGCCCGCGAGCTGGAAATGGGCGGCAAGGGCATTGTCGAAGCCGCGCTGGAAGCCTGCCGTCTGCGTCTGCGTCCGATCGTGATGACCTCGATCGCCTTCATCGCCGGCACCGTGCCGCTGGTGCTGTCGCATGGTGCCGGTGCCGAGGTGCGTTCGGTCACGGGTATCACGGTGTTTGCCGGCATGCTGGGCGTCACCCTGTTCGGCCTGTTCCTGACCCCGGTGTTCTACGTGGCGCTGCGCAAGCTGGTCACCCGCAAGGGCGGCGGCCAGCTGGTCAGCCACGGCGCACCCACCGTTCACCACCACTGAATCCATTCCCCACGAGGTTATTGAAATGACGACTGAAACCCAGAAGATCGCCCTCGTCACCGGTGCCACCCGTGGCATCGGCCTGGAAACCGTGCGCCAGCTGGCCCAGGCCGGCGTGCACACGCTGCTGGCCGGCCGCAACCGCGACACCGCCGTCGCGACCGCGCTCAAGCTGCAGTCTGAAGGCCTGCCGGTGGAAGCCATCCAGCTGGATGTCAACGACAGCGCCAGCATCGAGGCCGCAGTGAAGGCCGTGGCCGAGCGCCACGGCCGCCTGGACATCCTGGTCAACAATGCCGGCATCCTGGTTGACGACACCTCGCTGGCTCCTTCGCAGCAGAGCCTGGACACCTGGCGCACCACGTTTGAAACCAATGTGTTCGCGGTGGTCGCCGTCACCAACGCGTTCCTTCCGCTGGTCAAGGCATCCCCGGCCGGTCGCATCGTCAACGTGTCCAGCATTCTGGGATCGCTCACCCTGCACAGCCAGCCGGGTTCGCCGATCTACGGCTTCGCGGTGCCGGCCTACAACGCCTCCAAGAGCGCGGTGAATGCCTGGACCGTGCAGCTGGCCTATGAGCTGCGCGACAGCACCACCAAGGTCAACACTGTGCACCCCGGTTACGTGAAAACCGACATGAACGGTGGCGAAGGCGAGATCGAAATCAGCGAAGGCGCACGCTCCAGTGTGGGCATGGCGTTGATCGGAGCCGACGGCCCCAACGGCAGCTTCACCTACCTCGGTGAGGTGCTGCCATGGTGATCCGTGTGTTGACCGCCGCCGTGACCAGCGCGCTGCTGGCCGGCTGCGTCAGCGTCGGCCCCAACTACCAGGCACCGCCGGCACAGCCGGTGGTCCTGCAGGGGGCGGCCGCAGAAGTGTTCACCACCGAATCGCCGGTGGCCAGCTGGTGGGCACAGTTTGACGACCCGGTGCTGGAACAACTGGTGCATGACGCGCTGGGAGCCAACCTGGACCTGCGCATCGCCATGGCCCGCGTGCGCGAAGCCCGTGCGGTGTTCGTCGAGCAGCGACTGGACCAGTTGCCGCACGTCACCGCCGGCGGCAGTTATGACCGCCGCAAGCAGCCCGACGCCAGCGTCGGCGGCGAACGTGTCTTCAGCGAAACCTACCAGCTCGGCTTCGACGCCGGCTGGGAGCTGGATCTGTTTGGCCGCCAGCGCCGTGCTGCCGAGGCGGCACGCGCCGATCTCGGCGCGGAGCAGGACAACCTCGCCGACGCGCAGGTCACGGTCGCTGCTGAGGTGGCGCGCAACTACTTCGAGCTGCGTGGCAGCCAGAAGCGCATCGACGTCGCCCAGCGCACCCTGGTCAACCTGCGCGAAACCCAGCGCCTGACCGAAGCGCGTTGGGAACTGGGGGCCGGCAGCGAACTGGACGTGCAGAGCAGTCGTGCGCGCTTGAAGGCGATTGAAGCGGACATTCCGTTGCTGGAAGTGGCCGAAGTGCAGTCGCGGCATCGCCTTGCCGTGCTGCTCGGCCAGCGTCCGGATGCACTGGACGCGCGCCTGCAGCCGCAGGACGTGCCGGCCTACGCCAAGGCGCTGCCGCTGGGTGATACCACCGACCTGCTGCGCCAGCGTGCTGATGTACGCAGCGCCGAGCGTCGGCTGGCAGCGGCCACCGCCCGTGTGGGCGTCGCCACGGCGGATCTGTTCCCGCGGATCAGCCTGAGCGGTTTCGTCGGCTTCCTGTCCGGCGATGCCAGTGGCCTGGTCAATGGCAACAACAAGGCGTGGTCGGTGACCCCGTCGATCAGCTGGGCCGCGTTCGACTTCGGCACGGTGAAGGCCCGTCTGCGTGCCAGCAAGGCGCAGGCCGACGGTGCCGCGGCCGAGTATGAAAAGGCGGTACTGCTGGCGCTGGAAGACACCGAGAACGCACTGACGCGTTACGCCAAGCAGCAGGCGCGCCTGGGCATCGTGGTCGAACAGGCGCAGGCCGCACGGCGTGCCGAGCAGCTGGCGCAGATCCGCTATCGCGAAGGGTCGGAGGACTTCCTCACCCTGCTCGATGCGCAGCGCACCCAGTTGGCGGCCGACGATGCATTGGCGGCTGCCGAGTCGACGGTGAACGTCAGTGTGGTCGGCGTGTACAAGGCACTCGGCGGTTGGGGCCAGCAGCGTGATGCCACGCCGCCGGCCATCGCCGGCACGATGCGCTGACACGGCGGGGAAGGGCGGCCGCGTGCCGTCCTTCCCCTCTGCGTAGGCATCAGCCGCGACCGCGTGCAGGGATACTCCGCATTGACGGCATTGCCTCTGACGCACTGCGCAATCACAAGGCTAAATGGGCACCCCTCCATGACAGGAAGTGTGCCCATGCATGATCAGTACCGACTCCCGCCGGAGTGGAACCGCGAAGAAAAACGCTTGAACACGGCCAGTCTTTCGGTCGGTGTGCTGCTGCTGTTGCTGTTGGCCGTGCTGGCCGTCACGCTGGGTTTTGCTCGTCTACCGGATGCCTTGCTGGAACTGGGCGTCGTGGCGATCGGCCTGTTCCTGGCGGTGAGCGCGCGCATCTACCAGGCGCGTGAGCAGCATCTGGCGCTGTGCCGGGCGCTGGATCGTCTGCATCGTCCTTATTGACTGCCGTAGAGCCGGGGGCGGGCCCGCGGGGCGGGCAAACACCCCGGCCGCGCCCCGCGCGAACGGGGCAATCCCCCG
>NZ_JASCOZ010000167.1 GCF_029960115.1 Stenotrophomonas sp. PS02289 | reverse complement strand
GCCCACGGGTTGCATGCAACGTTCATGCGGGCCGGCCAACGGCCGGCGCTACCGGGAATCATGACCGGTACAATGTGCAACTGCGCCGTGCGCGGCGCCCTTTCCTTTTCCATGAAGAGCTGCTGCCCCATGTCCATCGTCCGCATGACCGACCTCGACCTTTCCGGCAAGCGTGTGCTGATCCGCCAGGACCTGAACGTGCCGATTGAGAATGGCCGCATCACGTCCGAACAGCGCATCACCGCCTCGCTGCCGACCCTGAAGCGGGCACTGGAGCAGGGCGCAGCGGTCATGGTGACCTCGCACCTGGGCCGTCCCAAGGAAGGCGTGTGGACGGAAGCCGATTCGCTGGCTCCGGTGGCCCAGCGTCTGTCCGAACTGCTCGGCGTGAACGTGCCGCTGGTGCGCGACTGGGTGGATGGCGTGGACGTGGCCCCGGGCTCCATCGTGCTGCTGGAAAACTGCCGCATGAACGTGGGCGAGGGCAAGGATGATGAAGCCCTGTCGAAGAAGTACGCCGCGCTCTGCGACGTGTTCGTGATGGACGCCTTCGGCACCGCGCACCGCGCGCAGGCTTCGACTCATGGCGTGATCCGTTTCGCCCCGGTGGCCGCCGGTGGCCCGCTGCTGATGGCCGAACTGGATGCGCTGGCCCAGGCCCTGCACGCGCCGGCGCAGCCGCTGCTGGCCATCGTGGCCGGCAGCAAGGTCAGCACCAAGCTGGAACTGCTGGCCAACCTGGTCGGCAAGGTTGATCAGCTGATTGTCGGTGGCGGCATCGCCAACACCTTCATCGCCGCCGCCGGCTACCCGGTGGGCAAGTCGCTGTACGAGCCGGACCTGCTGGATACCGCAAAGAAAATCGTGGCCGACGCCAAGGCGCGAGGCGCGGATATTCCGCTGCCCACGGACGTGGTCGTCGCCAAGCAGTTCCTGCCGGATGCACCGGCCTCGGTGAAGGCGGTCAACGAGGTCGCCGAAGACGACCTGATCCTGGACATCGGCCCGCAGACCGCGCAGCACTACGCCGGGCTGATCGCCAAGGCCGGCACCGTGGTCTGGAACGGCCCGGTCGGCGTGTTCGAGTTTGAAGCCTTCAGCCACGGCACCGAAGCACTGGCCAAGGCCATCGCCTCCTCGCCGGCGTTCTCCATCGCTGGCGGTGGCGACACCCTGGCCGCCGTGGACAAGTTCGATATCGCCGACCAGGTCAGCTACATCTCCACCGGTGGCGGTGCATTCCTGGAGTTCCTGGAAGGCAAGACCCTGCCGGCCGTCGCGGCACTCGAAGCCCGGGGCAACTGATGTCACTGGCACATCCCGGCGTGGTCGCTGCCCATGCCGGGCTTGAACTCGACACACTGTTCTTCGACCTCGACGGCACCCTGATCGACTCGGCCGTCGGCATCACCCAGTGCGTGGCGCATGCGCTGACCCAGATGGGTCAGCCGGTGCCGCCGCAGGAGGAACTGCGGCGCTGGATCGGCCCGTCGTTGCGGACCAGCTTTGCGCCGTTGTTCAACGATCCGGAAAAAGTGGAGCAGGCGGTCACCTACTACCGCGAACGCTTCGACGTGGTCGGCTGGCGCGAACACGAGGTCTACGCCGGCATCGGCCAGGTCGTGCAGGACCTGCGTGCACGCGGCCACCGGCTGGCCATCGTGACCGCCAAGAACGAGCCGCATGCGCGGCGCATCGTCGAGCACCTGCCATTCGGCAGCTGCTTCGAGGACGTGATCGGCGCGACCATCGACGGCAGCCGCAGCGAGAAGCCGCAGCTGGTCGCCGAAGCACTGCGCCGGCTGCAGTTGCCGGCGCAGCAGTGCTGGATGATCGGCGACCGTCGCATGGACATCGAGGGTGCACGGCACCACCAGATGCGCAACATCGGCGTGCTGTGGGGCTTTGGCGGAGCAGCGGAACTGCAGACAGCGGGTGCGCAGCACCTCGCGGCGGCCCCCGAGGCGCTGCTGTCGCTGCTGGGCTGAACAGGCGGCGGCTTTCCGTACGCTGCCGCATGTCGCATGCAGGACGCACGGTGTCCTGTCCCGGCTTTCGGGACTGTCCGTAGGACATCGGCGAAACCCAGTGGGCGCAAAGGTGTAAACGTATTCATGGGACGTGAAGGGTGTGCTAATTTCGACCCTTTCCAGGGAGCCCTTTAACCATGATTGAGCGTCAGCGTCGCACCAAGATCCTCGCCACCCTCGGGCCGGCAACAGACAAGCCCGGCGTGCTGGAGGATCTGTTCCGCGCCGGCGTCAACGTGGTGCGGCTGAACTTCAGCCATGGCGACCCGTCGGGCCAGGCCAAGCGTGCCGCCGACGTTCGTGCTGCTGCCGCGCGGGTGGGCGTGGAAGTGGGCATCCTGGCCGACCTGCCGGGTCCGAAGATCCGTATCGAGCGCTTTGCCGAAGGCAAGATCACGCTCAAGGCCGGTGACCGCTTCGACCTGGTCGCCTCGCCGGATGCACCGGCCGGCGACACCAGCCAGGTGGGCGTGAGCTACCTCGGCCTGCCGCAGGACGTGGGTCCGGGCGACGTGCTGCTGCTCGACGACGGCCTGATGCAGCTGCAGGTGGTGGAAGTGCAGGGCGAGCGCATCATCAACACCGTGCTCAACGACGGCGTGCTGTCCGACCGCAAGGGTCTGAACAAGCAGGGCGGCGGGCTGTCGCTGGGCGCGCTGACCGAGCGCGACAAGGAACTGATCGGCATCGTGGCCAAGATCGGCGTGGACTTCATTGCGGTCTCGTTCTGCCGTAACGCGCAGGACATGAACGACGCGCGGGCCATCGCCCAGCAGCACGGCTGCGATGCGGCCCTGGTGTCGAAGATCGAGCGCACGGAAGCCATCGAGAATCTGGAAGAGATCGTCGATGCCAGCGACGTGGTGATGGTCGCGCGTGGTGACCTGGGCGTGGAAATCGGCGACGCCGAGCTGCCGGGCCTGCAGAAGAAGATCATCAAGGCCTCGCTGGCGCAGAACAAGGTGGTGATCACCGCCACGCAGATGCTGCAGTCGATGGTGGAAAGCCCGATCCCGACCCGTGCCGAAGTGCTGGACGTGGCCAACTCGGTGATCGACGGCACCGATGCCGTCATGCTGTCGGCCGAAACCGCAGCCGGCGCGTATCCGGTCAAGGCAGTGGAAGCGATGGCCCGCATCTGCCTGGGTGCAGAGCGTCAGTTCCAGACCGAGACCGATTTCGGCGCGTCGCCGCGCAACCTGGAACGTGCCGACCAGGCCATCGCCATGGCCACCATGTTCCTGTCCCAGCACGTGGGCGTGCGCGCGATCGTCGCAATGACCGAATCCGGTGGCACCGCGCGCTATCTGTCGCGCTTCCGTGCCTCGGCCCCGGTGTTCGCGGTGACCCGTCACGACGGCGCTCGGCGGCAGATGGCGCTGATGCGCGATGTGTTCCCGATCAATTTCGACAGCCGCGGCCTGACCCCGCGTGAAGCCGCACGCGGCAGCATCCGCCTGCTGGTGGAAGCCGATCGCCTGCAAGCAGGGGACCGCGTCGTGTTCACCAGCGGCGAGCACATGGAAACCCACGGCGCGACCAACACGCTGCGCCTGCTCGAAGTAGGCGAAGACGGTCGCGCCAGCGGCCTGGGCGACCTGTAAGGCGATACCGCCGTGGTGCGCACACGCGCCCACGGCGGCACGGGATCGAACGGTAGCGCCGGCCGTTGGCCGGCCCAGGCGGCAACGATCGAAACCGCGATCACCGTCCACCGACGCACCTCTGAAAGCGTTTCCAGACTCCGTGGACAGCCAGTTCAGGGAAGGGCGGGTCTATAATTGCGGTTTTCCCGCACCCGCCACAGGAAATACATGAGCATCGAACAGCTGGCCGAAACCGCCCAGGCCATGGTCGCCCCCGGCAAGGGCATCATCGCCATCGACGAATCCACCGGTACCATCGCCAAGCGCTTTGCCAGCGTGGGCATCGAGAACACCGAAGAGAACCGTCGTGCCTACCGCGAGCTGCTGCTGACCACGCCGAAGCTCAACGAGCACATTTCCGGCGCGATCCTGTACGACGAAACCATCCGCCAGTCGACCAAGGACGGCGTGCCGTTCGCCAAGTACATGGCCGACCACGGCATGATCCCGGGGATCAAGGTCGACAAGGGTGCCCACCCGCTGGCCGGCTGCCCGGGCGAGCTGGTCACCGAAGGCCTGGACGGCCTGCGTGAGCGCCTGCAGGAGTACTACAAGCTGGGTGCGCGGTTCGCCAAGTGGCGCGCGGTCATCAACATCGGCGAAAGCATTCCGTCGGGTACCTGCATCGAGTCCAACGCGCACGCGCTGGCCCGTTATGCGGCGCTGTGCCAGGAATGCGGCCTGGTGCCGATGGTCGAGCCGGAAGTGATCATGGATGGCGAACACGACATCGAAACCTGCTACGAAGTGACCGAAGCGACCCTGCGTTCGCTGTTCGACGCGCTGTACCAGCAGAACGTGCTGCTCGAAGGCACCATCCTGAAGGCGTCGATGGTCATCGCCGGCAAGGGCAGCGAAGAGCAGGCCGACGTTGAAGAAGTGGCCGAATCGACCGTGATGTGCCTGAAGAGCACCGTGCCGGCGATCCTGCCGGGCGTGGTGTTCCTGTCGGGTGGCCAGAGCGACGAACAGTCGACCGCGCACCTGAACGCCATGAACCAGATGGGCAACCTGCCGTGGCCGCTGAGCTTCTCCTACGGCCGCGCCATGCAGCAGGCCGCACTGAAGCTGTGGGCCAAGGACATGAAGGGCAACTACGCCGCAGCACAGAAGACCGTGTTCGAGCGTGCCAAGGAAAACGGCCAGGCCGCCCTGGGCAAGTGGAACGGCTGATCCACGCCTGACCCGCTGCAGTAATCAAGAATCCGGTGCCGGCCAGTCTGGCACCGGATTTTTTGTGCCCGGTGCCTGCAATCAGCGTACTGCGGTTGCACGATTCCCGTAGAGCCACGCCATGCGTGGCTGCTGCTGGATTCAGGCGGACAGCCAGCGTTCGCGGCATCTCCGGCTGGGCAAGTCGGGATGGGCGTTCCGGGGGACGCTGCAAGTACGTCCTTGTAAGCTCAGTCGCCGCATCCATGCGGCTCATGCCCCCTCCAGCCCATCCCGACCTGCCCCGACGGGCAATCGGAGGCCCATGTAGAGCCGGGCTTGCCCGGCTGCCGTTCGCGGAACACCCGCATCGCGCGCCACATCTGTCACGATCCGAAACTCAATCTCCGAACGGACTCTCCGCAATGCGCGCCTGGCTACTCATTGCGTTCCTGCTTCCGACGACGGCACTGGCCTCAATAAACCGCGCCGTAGACATCCTCCACTACGACGTCGCACTCGTCCCCGACATCGCGGGCAAACGCGTAACCGGACAAATGTCGGTAACACTAAAGCCCGCGCACGAAGGCCTCACCGCAGTCGTCCTCGACAGCGGCCAACTGAACATCACCTCGGTCACGCACAACGACCGCGCTTTGGTCTTCGAGCAACACGATGGTCGCCTGCATATCACCCTCGACCAACCCGCGCCCACAGACGCACCGACTGCGCTGCAAGTGCTCTACGAAGGCGCACCACCGTTCGGTCTGGAATTCGCCCCGGAACGCGACGAGGTCTACACCGTCTTCTCCACCAGCCAGTGGATGCCGTCGGTGGATGCTCCCGACGAACGGGCAACCCTCGCGCTGTCGCTGACCCTGCCAGCAGGATTGAAGGCCGCAGGCACCGGGCGCGCGCTGGCAGCGCGCACGCTGCCGGACGGACGGGTAGAGCACCGCTGGATGCTGGCGTCGCCGATGCCGGCCTACGTGTATGGATTCGCAGCAGGCCGTTACCAGCAGGCCACGTTGCCGTACGGCAGAAGCGCGCTTCACCTGCTTTCGGTTAGCCGCTCACCGCAGCAGCTGAAGCAGGTTTTCGCCCGCACGGGTCACATGCTCGATTTCTTCGCCGACAAGGCAGGCCTCCCGTATCAGGGCGATTACAGCCAGGCCCTGGTGGCACGCACCATCGGTCAGGAAATGGCCGGGCTGTCAGTGATGTCCGAGGCGTACGGTGCCGAGGTACTGGATGCCCCGGATCAGATCGCGCTGATCGCGCACGAAGCGGCTCACCAGTGGTGGGGCAACCGGGTGACGTGTGCCAGTTGGGAACACTTCTGGCTCAACGAAGGGTTCGCCAACTTCATGACCGCCGCGTACCTGCAGCATGCGCAGGGCGAGCCCGCGTACCAGGCAAAGATCAAGGCGTGGAGCGAGCGGGTGGAGTCGCTGCGCGCGAAAGGTGCAGATCGTCCCCTGGTCTATCCGGACTGGAATGCGCCGACCGCGGATGATCGTGCGGTGGTGTACCAGAAAGGGGCCTATGTGCTGCATCTGCTGCGCGTGGAAATGGGCGAGGATGCATTCTGGCGCGGTATTCGTGCCTACACGCAGGCGAATGATGGACGCTCCGTGGTGACTGCCGATTTCCAGCACGCGATGGAGCAGGCCGCCGGGCGCTCGCTGCAGCCGTTCTTCAGCAAATGGATCTACCCGTAGAGCCACGCCCTGCGTGGCTGCTCTTCGTCCGGCACCGCGAAGCCACGCATGGCGTGGCTCTACAGCGCGGCCGCCGGCGGCAACTCCAACCCAAGATTCGCCATGAACGCCGGTGCCGAAGGCTCCACCGGCTGCCCCAGTGCCGCCAAGGCCGACTGATACGCCTTGAACGTGGCCGCGTTGTACGCGACCAGGATGATCCGCTGCGGCTCGCGGTGCGAGCGCTGCCACGCCAGCGTCTCGGTGGCGGCAATCTGCGCGGCCTGATGCAGCGGATAGCCGAACACGCCACAGCTGATCGCCGGGAACGCGATGGAATGCAGCCCCAGACTTTCGGCCAACTGCAGCGACTTCCAGTAGCAGTTGGCCAGCAGTTCCGGCTCGGCGCGGGTACCGTCGTTCCAGACCGGTCCCACCGTGTGCAGCACGTGCCGCGCCGGCAGGTTGTACGCCCCTGTCGCGCGGACTTCGCCGGTCGGGCAGCGCACGCCCAGTCTTACCTCCGGCAGTGCGGCGCATTCGGCCAGCAGTTGTGGCCCGGCCGCTCGATGGATCGCCCCGTCCACGCCGCCCCCGCCAAGCAGGGATTCGTTGGCCGCATTGACGATCGCATCCACCGCCAGGGTCGTGATGTCGCCCTGCCACACTTCGATCTTCATGCGTGCCGCTCCTTTTGATGCCGGGCCGTGCTGGGGGAATTGCTGCCTGGGTTCACGGTAACCGGCGGCAGGTAGAGACTGCGTCATTGCCGTCTCAGACCGTGCGACCCGGCGTGCCGGTCTTCACGCCGACCGTTCCCCAAACGCGAACGCCCACCGTGAAGGTGGGCGCAGCGGTCATGACACGGTCGGCGCGTCAGCGGGGCAGAGCCCCGCTTTACGGGGTTCCAGCCAGCCAGTCGTCGTCCGACCCCTCGTTGATATCGGCAAACAGCGGCGTGGAGAAATACCGCTCGCCCGTATCCGGCAGCATCGCCAGCAGCACGCTGCCCGGTTCAGCTTTGGCCGCCACATCCAGCGCGCTGGCCACGGTGGCCCCCGCCGAGATACCGACGAAGATGCCTTCCTCGGCGGCCAGCCGGCGCGAGGTCTCGATGGCGCGGGCGTCATCGATGTTCAACAGCTGGTCGTAGATTTCACGGTTGAGCACGTCCGGCACGAAGTCCGGGGTCCAGCCCTGGATCTTGTGCGGCTTCCACTCGGCCCCGCCCAGCAACGCCGCACCTTCCGGTTCGGTGGCGATGATCCGGGTTTCCGGACGGGCCACCTTCAGCACCTCGCCGACACCGGTCAACGTGCCGCCCGTGCCCCAGCCGGTCACGAAGTAGTCCAGCCGCTTGCCGGCGAAGTCGCGCAGGATCTCCGCGGCCGTGGTGTTTCGGTGATAGGCCGGGTTGGCCGGGTTGGTGAACTGGCTGGCCAGGAACCAGCCGTGCTCCTCGGCCAGCTCCTTCGCACGGCGCACCATGCCCGAGCCGCGCTCGGCCGCCGGGGTTAGGATCACCTTGGCCCCATAGGCGCGCATCAGCTTGCGGCGCTCGATCGAGAAGGTCTCCACCATGGTGGCCACGAACTTGTAGCCGCGGGCGGCGGCGACCATCGCCAATGCCACGCCAGTGTTGCCCGAGGTGGCTTCCACGATGGTATCGCCAGGCTTGAGCAGGCCGCGGGCTTCGGCGTCCAGGATGATGGCCAGGGCCAGGCGATCCTTGACCGAGCCGCCGGGGTTGAACGACTCGACCTTGGCATACAGGGTGACGTGCGCGGGGGCGATCCGGTTCAGGCGCACCACCGGGGTGTTGCCAACGGTGTCCAGGATCGAGTTGTACAGGGCCATGGGGTTGCTCCGCAGGAGAACGTGAAGGGGCCAAACGGCTCAGCGCTGACCGTAGCGCTGGCATATGACCGCGCGAAATGAAGTGATTACCTTCATAAACAACATTTGGTTATAAGCTGGTGACGGCAACTGTCTTACAGTCAAGCCGTTCCCTTACCCTTTCGCGGCACGCCCATGACGCTGACCCAACTCCGTTACCTGGTCGCCATCGCCGACGCCGAGCTCAACATCACGCTGGCTGCCTCGCGGGTGCATGCCACCCAGCCCGGTCTGTCCAAGCAGCTGAAACAGCTGGAAGACGAACTGGGGTTTCTTCTGTTTGTACGTAAAGGACGCAGCCTGGAGGCCGTGACCCCGGCCGGGGTCGAGGTGATCGGGCGTGCCCGCGCGGTGCTGGCCGAGGCCAACAACATCCGCACCTATGCCGCCAACCAGCGTCGCGAAAGCCAGGGCCAGCTGATCCTGACCACGACCCACACCCAGGCGCGGTTCGTGCTGCCGCCGGCGGTGGCGCGGATCAAGCAGGCCTACCCGCAGGTCAGCGTGCACCTTCAGCAGGCCGCCGAGAGCGACGCGCTGGACCTGCTCAGCCAGGGTGATGCCGATATCGCCATCATTTCCACTGCCGGGGCCGAGCCCACCGCCGGGCTGGCCATTCCGCTGTACCGCTGGCGGCGGTTGGTGCTGGTGCCGCGCGGGCATGCGCTGGACCGCCCCGGTGCCGCGCCGGACCTGAATGCGCTGGCCGGGCAGCCGCTGATCAGCTATGAGTCGTCCACGCGCGGCAGTTCTTCGCTGCAGCGTGCGTTTGCCGCGTCCGGGCTGACCCCGGACATCGCGCTGACCGCGCTGGATGCGGACCTGATCAAGACCTATGTGCGTACGGGCCTGGGTGTGGGCCTGCTGGCGGAAATGGCGGTCAATGCCAGTGATGAGGATCTGCGCGCATGGCCGGCCCCGGCTCCGATTGATGAATGCATCGCGTGGGCTGTGCTGCCGCGCGACCGCGTGCTGCGTGACTACGCGCTGGAGCTGGTTCACGTGCTCGCCCCGCAGATCGACACCCGCGACCTGCGTCGGGTGATTGATGGGAATCAGGAGGCGAACTGGCCGTTGCCGCCGACGTGGGAAGAATTGACGCAGACGATCACGGTTTGACGAGGGCCGGCCAACGGCCGGCGCTACCGAGGCCGCCGTGTTTCCGGT
>NZ_JASCOZ010000166.1 GCF_029960115.1 Stenotrophomonas sp. PS02289 | reverse complement strand
GAGCCGGGCTCTGCCCGGCTCTACGGAGCGTGCAGCCACGCAGGGCGTGGCTCTACGGGGTCACGGGGTGACCGTTTCGACGACTTCCAGGCCGTAGCCGGCCAGACCGATCTGGCGACGCGGGGTGCCCAGCACACGCAGCTTGCCCAGGCCCAGGTCGGAGAGGATCTGCGCACCCGCCCCGTTGCGCCGCCACTGGCTCACGTCCTTGTCCTTGCCCGGGGCCACGGGCTGCGGCTGCTGGCGCAACCGGGCCAGCAGCGCCTGGCCGTCACGCGGGGCGGACAGCACCACCATCACGCCGCGCTCCGCGGCGGCGATGGCCCGCAGCGCGTCGGTGGCGGCGACGCCGAAGTCGTCACGCCGCCAGTGCAGCAGGTCGGCCAGCGGGTTCTCCACCTGCACCCGGACCAGGGTCGGTTCGGCATCCACGGTGCCGCGGACCATGGCGAAGTGCACGTCGTGGGCGATGCGGTCGCGGTAGGTGACCAGGGTGAACGGTCCGAACTCGGTCTCGATCTCGCGCTCGTCCACGCGCTCCACGGTCTTCTCGGTGGCCAGACGGTAGGCGATCAGGTCGGCGATGGAGCCGATCTTCAGGCCATGCTCGCGGGCGAACACCTCCAGCTCCGGACGGCGCGCCATGCTGCCATCAGGATTGAGTATCTCCACCAGCACACCTGCCGGTTCCAGCCCGGCCAGCATGGCCAGGTCGACGCCGGCCTCGGTGTGGCCGGCGCGGGTCAGCACCCCGCCCGGCTGGGCGATCAGCGGGAAGATGTGGCCCGGCTGGTGCAGGTCGCTGGGCTTGGCGTCCGGCTTCACCGCGGTACGGATGGTGTGGGCACGGTCGTAGGCGGAAATGCCGGTGGTGACGCCCTCGGCAGCTTCAATGCTGACGGTGAAGTTGGTCTGGAACTGCGCGGTATTGGCCTGCACCATCGGGGCCAGGCCGAGGTCGGCGGCACGCTCGCGGGTCAGCGGCAGGCACACCAGGCCGCGGCCGTGGGTGACCATGAAGTTGATGTCCGACGGCTTCACCAACTCGGCGGCCATGATCAGATCGCCTTCGTTCTCGCGGTCTTCGTCATCGACGATGACGACCATGCGGCCCTGGCGGATGTCTTCCAGAATCTCGGGAATGGGGGCGAAGTTCATGCATGTGCTCCGGTCAGACGCTCCACGTAACGGGCGATCAGGTCGATTTCCAGGTTGACCGCGCTGCCCACCCGACTGGCGGCAAACGCGGTATGGGCGACGGTGTGCGGAATCAGCGCGACCTCGAAGCCGGCGTCATCGACCTCGTTGACGGTCAGGCTGACGCCGTCGACGCAGATCGAGCCCTTCTTGGCGATATAGCGCAGCAGGCCCGCCGGCGCGGCGAAGCGCCAGCGCTGTGCGCGGGCATCCTCGTGAATCGACACCACTTCACCCAGGCCATCGACATGGCCGCTGACCAGATGGCCGCCCAGCCGGTCGGTCGGGCGCATCGCCCGCTCCAGATTGATGATCGCGCCGTCGGCCAATTGGCCCAGCGTGGTCAGGCCCAAGGTCTCGGTCGACGCATCGGCCTGGAAGGACACCGCGTCAAACGCGATCACGGTCAGGCACACGCCATTGATGGCGATGCTTTCGCCCAGCTGGACGTGGTCGAACGGCAGGCTGCCGACGTGGAAATTGAAGCGGACGTCGCCGCCGAGGGATTCGCGTGCGGCCACATGGCCGACGCCTTCAATGATTCCGGTAAACAAAGGAACGTTCTCCGCGAAAAGTGAGCGAAAAACGCCGCAAGGCAAACAGGCGGGCACAGAGCCCTTGCAGGCCCTGGAGCACCGTCTTCTTTCATCCGGACTATACCGTCGGCTCCGGCATTGGACCGGATCTGCTGACCTTCCGGCTGACACCGGAAGCGCTCGCGGGCTCGTGCTTGCGCACCTACCGCCGGTGGGGAATCGCACCCCGCCCTGAAGACGTTTGGTTATGCCGGCGAACCGGCGTGGGCATTGTAGCAGCCCAGGCTGAGTGCTCGCTTTCTGTAAAGTATTTGTTAAACTCCGCGCCGCGGTGATGATCACCGCCCTGCCGCCCCAAGACGGGGCTGGCTGAAATGGACCTCAACCCCAAGGAACCGCCATGCGCAAGATTCTCGTTCTGGCCGCCGCTCTGCTGGCCGCCACCCCGCTCGCCGCTTCGGCCGATGCGCTCAGCTACACCTACGTTGAAGGCGGCTGGACCCAGCTGCAGGTCAGCCAGCCCGGCAGCAACCCGAAGCTGGACGGCGGCTACATCCGCGGTTCGTTCGCCATCGCCGAGCAGGTGAATGTGTTCGGTGGCTACAGCACGGTGTCGAAGAAGTACCACTTCGAAGACAGCCTGGGCCACTACAGCATCGAGAACACCATCGAGCAGCCGGAGCTGGGCATCGGCTACCACATGCCGATCAGCGACCGTCTGGACTTCACCGCCGACATCGCCTGGATGCGCATCAACAATGAAGTGAAGTACAAGGACGACCAGTTCTCCGAACGTGAAGAGATCCACACCAATGCCGGTCGTGCCGCCTTCGGCGTGCGTGGCAAGCCCTCGCGTCGCACCGAAGCCTGGCTGAAGGCCGGCTACATCGACGGCAGCGACATGGACGGCGAGTGGATCGGCACACTGGGTGGCCAGGTCAACTTCACCCGTAACTGGGGTCTGGTCGGCGAAGTGCAGTACTTCGACGACATCACCCAGTACTCGGTGGGCGTGCGCGCCAGTTTCTGATCGGGCTGCGGCTTCATCGCCGCGCCATGATCGAACGGGCCCCGAAAGGGGCCCGTTTTTTTATGGCCGCAGCAGCAGGCGCAGGTCGTCGCCAATCTGGCGTTGCTCGACCACGCGCAGGCGTCGTTGCTGGTCCATCGACGTGATGCCCAGCCCGTCCAGCAGCGGTCGCCCCTGCTCGCCCAGCAACGTTGGGGCCTGATACAGCAGCAGTTCGTCGACCAGACCGGCACGCAGCAAGGCACCGGAAAGCGTGGCCCCGGCTTCGGTGTGCACCTCGTTGATCTCCCGCTCGGCCAGCAGCGCCATCACCGCCGGCAGGTCGAAGCGGCCGTCCTGCAGTGGCATCGCGTGGAACTGCGCATCGGTGTCGATGGGCGCGATCACATCCTCGCCATGCACATACAGCGTGGCCGCATCGCCCTCACGCACGCGGCGCTGCGCCAGCGTGCGCAGCCGTGCATCCAGCACCACCCGCAGCGGCGGCAGCACGTCCACATCGGGCAGGCGCACGGTCAGCTGCGGATCGTCCGCCAGCACCGTGCCGGCGCCGGTCAGGATCGCCCCGGCGCGCGCGCGCCAGTGCTGCACATCCTCACGCGCGGCCGCGCCGGTGATCCACTTGGAGCTGCCATCCGCCATCGCGGTGCGCCCGTCCAGGCTGGCGGCCAGCTTGACCCGCAGCCACGGCCGGGCGCGCTCGATGCGCGACAGGAAGCCGTGATTCAGCTCGCGCGCGTGGGTCGCCATCAGTCCTTCGGCGACCTCGATGCCGGCTTCGCGCAACAGGGTGAAGCCGCCGCCGTCGACCTTGGGGAACGGATCGCGCATCGCGGCCACCACCCGCCCGACCCCAGCCTCGATCAGCGCCAGTGCACAAGGGGGCGTGCGACCGTAGTGCGCGCAGGGTTCCAAGGTGACGTAGGCGGTGGCGCCACGGGCGGCCTCGCCCGCCGCGCGCAGGGCGTGGATTTCCGCATGCGGGCCGCCAGCACGCTGGTGCCAGCCCTCGCCCACCACCTGTTCGCCGTGGGCGATGACACAGCCGACCATCGGATTGGGACGCGTGGTGTAAGCGGCACGCTCGGCCAGGCGCAGTGCGCGGGCCATGTGCAGGTGATCGAGTGCGGTAAAGGTCATGCCCGCGATGGTATCGCGTGGATCAGCCCTTTTTCTTCTTGGTCAAGGCAATCACATCGCCCAGCAGCTGCAGCTGTTCGGTGCTGGCCGGCAGGTCGCGCTCCAGCTTCTCGATTTCCTCGCGGAAATCGGCCACGTCCTCGAAACTGCGGTACACGGAGGCAAAACGCACGTAGGCCACGTGGTCCAGCTTGCGCAGCTCGTTCATGACGAACTCGCCGACCTTGATCGACGGAATTTCGCGCTCGCCACACATGCGCAGCTGGTGCATCACCGCACGCACGGCCAGCTCGATCTTCTCTTCCGGCACCGCACGCTTCTGCAGCGCGCGGTCGAAGCCGACCCGCAGCTTGCGAGCGTCGAAGGCTTCCCGGCTGCCATCGCTCTTGACGATGGCCGGCAGCTTCAATTCGATGGTTTCCAGCGTGCTGAAACGCTCGTTGCAGGCCTCGCACTCACGTCGACGCCGGATCGTCGCGCCGTCTTCGGAGACGCGCGAGTCAATCACCCGGGTATCAGCGTGCTGGCAGAACGGACAGTGCATGAAGCGCCTTGCATCGAAAAATCGTCATGCTGCGGTCACCGCAGCGTCGCAAAGGTACCTGAGAAGCCCTGTTCACAGCAAATCACAACATGTTCCAACGGGCCGCGAAGGCCGCCGGGCAAAGCCGGCGGCCCTGGGCATCACCCGTAAACCGGGTACTTGCGGCACTGCGCGCTGACGGCATCACGCACGCGGGCGATGACGGCCTCGTCAGCCGGGGCGTCCAGCACGTCGGCGATCAGGTTGGCCAGTTCCACGCAATCCTGCTCGGTGTAACCACGGGTGGTCACTGCCGGGGTGCCCAGGCGCAGGCCCGAGGTCACGAACGGCGAGCGCGGGTCGTTCGGCACCGAGTTCTTGTTGACGGTGATGTGGGCCTTGCCCAGCGCGGCTTCCGCGTCCTTGCCGGACACGTCCTTGCCGATCATGTCGACCAGCATCAGGTGGTTCTGGGTGCCGCCGGACACGATCTTGTAGCCGCGTGCGATCAGCGTGGTGGCCATCGCCTGGGCGTTCTTCACGACCTGCTGCTGGTAGGTCTTGAAGCCCGGCTCCAGCGCTTCCTTGAAGGCCACCGCCTTGGCGGCGATGACGTGCATCAGCGGACCGCCCTGGATGCCCGGGAACACCACCGACTGCAGCTTCTTCTCGATCTCTTCGCCCGCACCCTTGGCCACGATGATGCCGCCGCGCGGACCGCGCAGGGTCTTGTGGGTGGTCGAGGTGACCACGTGGGCATGCGGCAGCGGGCTGGGGTAGACGCCGGCGGCGATCAGACCGGCCACGTGGGCCATGTCCACGAACAGGTAAGCCCCCACCTTGTCGGCGATGGCGCGGAAGCGCGCCCAGTCGATCACCTGCGAATAGGCCGAGAAGCCGGCCACGACCATCTTCGGCTTGTGTTCCAGCGCCAGGCGCTCGACTTCGTCATAGTCGATCAGGCCCTGCTCGTTCACCCCGTACTGCACGGCGTTGAAGATCTTGCCCGAGGCATTGACCTTGGCTCCGTGGGTCAGGTGGCCGCCATGGGCCAGGCTCATGCCCAGGATGGTGTCGCCCGGCTGCAGCAGCGCGAAGTACACCGCCTGGTTGGCCTGCGAACCGCTGTGCGGCTGCACATTGGCGTAATCGGCATCGAACAGCTGCTTCAGGCGGTCGATGGCCAGCTGTTCGGCCACATCCACGTACTCGCAGCCGCCGTAATAGCGCTTGCCCGGGTAGCCTTCGGCGTACTTGTTGGTCAGCTGGCTGCCCTGGGCTTCCATCACCGCCGGGCTGGTGTAGTTCTCGCTGGCGATCAGCTCCACATGGTCTTCCTGGCGCTGGACTTCAGCAGCCATGGCCTTGGCCAGTTCGGGATCGTAGGTTTCGATGCGGACGTCACGCGGGAACATCGCTTACTCCAGGCAGGGTGAGGGGAACGGCAGCCTTCCATTGTAAGCCCGGCAGGCCGGGCTGGCCTGTGCCGGAGGACGGGCTGACCCACTTGTGCAAATCCGGCCAAATAGCTGAATTGGGACGCCGTTCCTTGAATTGTTCAGATTACTCGATCTCGAAACCTAAAGTCGTTCAGCCAGCGGCCGTTATTGCCACCTCAGGGAATCGTTTCTTTTTTCTACAGGGGTTGGCTTGTGAATCATGTGTATCGCGTGGTCTTCAATCACGCGCTGAAGTGCGTGCAGGTTGTGTCCGAATTCGCCCGCAGTCGCAGCACCGTCTCGTCTTCCGCCGCACGCCGCGCGCCTGCGCTGGCCGCCCTCTCCACCGCCATCGCCCTGGGCTGCTTTGCCCCGGGAGCCTTTGCAGCCGATGCAAACTGGAACGAATGGCGCGGCACCATCGACAACGACTGGGGCACGCCGGGCAACTGGCAGATGGGCGAACCCCGCGCCAATGATCCGTTGGCCCGTGCCACCTACATTGACAGCAACCGCACTGCGGTCGTTACCGCCACAGGCGAAGGCACCAACCATATCCATGTGGGCGACACCGGCATCGGTACCCTGCGCATCGAGTCAGGCGGCCAGCTGACGTCGGCGACCATCTTCATGGGCACCGGCGAAGTCCTCGGCACCCGGGGTACCGCGGATGGCCGTGCCGTCATCACCGGAGCCGGCTCCACCTGGACCGCGCTCGGCACCATCGGTGTGGGCCACTGGGGCAAGGGCCTGGTCGACATCGACCAAGGCGGCAAGCTGGCGATCGGCACCGATTCCTACATCGCTTCCGGGCTGGGTGCGGTCGGCGTCGTCAACGTCAGCGGCTCCACCTCCAGCTTCACCACCGGCGGCACCCTGTTGCTGGGTGCCGGCGGTAACGGCACCGTCAACGTGACCGATGGCGCCACCGCCACGGCGCAGTTCTCCCGCATCGGTGTGAACGCCGGCAGCGTCGGCCTGATGAATGTCAGCGATGGCGGCGTCTGGCAGACCCGCAGCGCTCTGTACGTTGGCCAGGGTGGTACCGGCACGGCACGCCTGTCGAGCGGTGCCACGGCGACCGTTGCTTCGGGCCTGTATGTAGGCACAGCAAGCACCGGCAACGGCACGGTAGATATCTCTGGAAATGGTTCCAGCATGGACGTTGGCGTCCATCAGATGCTGATCGGCGATCTGGGAACTGCGAAGGTAACGGTGTCCGACGGTGCGCGGCTCAGCGGCGGCGAAACCTGGATGGGTAATCGCGTGGGCGGCAACGGGTCCATTACCGTCACCGGCAATGGCAGTTTGTTCGAGACGCTTTCGCTCAAGGTCGGCACCAATGGCATCGGCTCTTTCACCGTCGAGGATGGGGCTGTGGCCACGGTATCCGGGTCGGTTGACTTTGCCATGACCAGCACCAGCCAAGGATCCATCAAGGTCGGCCAAGGGGCGACCTTGGCTGTTGGCAACGCCATGACGGCAAGCATCACCGCCGGCAGTGGACAGGCATCGTTCGAGCTGGCTGGCGGCATCCTGCGCTCCGACGCGACGCTGTCGCTGGATACCCAGGTGGCATTGAGCACGGATTCCACGCTGGAAGCGCAGTACGACGTGTACGCCATGCGCGCCTTCTCCGGCAATGGTCGACTGACCAAAACCGGCGTCTCCACACTCTCCCTGTTCGATGTCGACCGCAGCGATTGGAGTGGCGGCCTGCAGGTCAATGAAGGCTCGCTGTTGGTGGCAGGCAACAAGGCATTGGGCACCGGCTGGCTGGGGATGGCCGACGGAACGACGCTGGCGCTGGTCGATGGGGTGACTGTCAGCAATTCAGTCCAACTGCTGGGCAACGTGGAGCTGTCGGTTGTTGGTGACCGCAGTGCCACCCTTTCGAGTGCCAGCGGCAGCAGTGGCACCGTACTGACCAAGACCGGCGAAGGCACGCTGACCCTGGGCGGCGGCACCGTGGGCGCAACCCGCGTGGAAGAAGGCACCCTGCGCGTGACCGGCAATGCGCTCAACGGCGGCAACATCGAGATCGGCAGTGCCGGCACCTTCGAAATCGACACCACCCGCGTGCTGACCTACGCCGGCCAGATCAGCGGCAGCGGTTTCCTGCGCCAGGGCCGTCATTCGCTGACCCTGAGCGGCGACAGCAGTGCCTTCACCGGCACCACCGTCATCAACGGGGGCCAGCTCAACGTGACCGGCTCGCTCGGTGGTGACGTACAGGTCACCCGTGGCGGCTGGCTGACCGGCAACGGCTCGCTGGGCAATGTGTTCGTCAGCGGCTTCAGCACGCTGTCGCCCGGCACCACCACTGCGGCGATCAGCCGCCTCGACATCGCCGGCGTCCTGAACTTCGACGACAGCTCGACCTTCCAGGTGGACCTGGCGGCCAACGGAGCCAGTGACTTCGTTTCGGTGGGCGGCAGCACCCTGCTGGGTCAGGCCAACACCGTGGCCGTGGCCGCCGACGGCGACTGGGCACCGTCCACCCGCTACCACCTGCTGACCGCTGCAGGCGGCGTCAACGGCACCTTCTCGGGCGTGACCAGCAACCTGGCGTTCCTGGACCCGACCCTGAGCTACGACGCCAACAACGTGTACCTGACCATGGCGCGCAACGACGTGTCGATGCCGGATGTGCAGCTGACGTTCCCGGAGGTGGTGGTCAACACCAACCAGCAGGCCGTGGCCGGCGCGGTGGAAGCGCTGGGCGAAGGCAACGCGGTGTATGACGCGGTGGTGCGCCTGGAAGTACCGCAGGTGGTGCCGGCGTTCGACAGCCTGAGCGGCGAAGTGCATGCCGCCCATCGCGGCACCCTGCTGCAGAACCGCTTCCTGCACGACGGCATCGACCGTCATCTGGACGGCCGCGCGATCAGTGGCGAGATCTCGCCGGGGCTGCGCGTGTGGCTGGCCGGCAGCGGTGGTCAGCAGCGCACCGATGCCACGGCGAACAGCACCGCTACCCGCGTGTCGCAGGACGGCCTGATGGCCGGTGCCGGCTGGCAGGTGGGCGAGGCTCTGGAACTGGGCGTGGCGGCGGGTCAGCAGCGACTGGAAACGCGCCTGCGCAGCGGTACCGGCCAGGCCGAGACCGACAGCACCGAATACGGTGTGTACGCGGCGTACCAGTGGCAGGGCCTGCGTCTGCGTGGCGGCGTGACCCGGGCGGACTACCGCACCGACAGCACCCGCGATGCACAGGTGGGCAGCACGCTGAGCGAAACGCTGGTGGCACGCGAGAACGCGACCGGCACCACGGCCTTCGTGCGTGCAGGCTGGACTTTCGGGGCTTCGCGCCTGCAGCTGACGCCGGAAATTGAGCTGGCGCAGGTGCGTCTGGAAAGCGATGGCAGCCAGGAGCGCGGTGGTGACAGCGCACTGGTGATCGGCGCGGCAGACAGCGACTACCGCACGGGTGTGGCCGCACTGAAGGCCGACTGGGACATCAGCGGTGGCCAGCGTGATCGTGCAGTGCTGACGGCGCGAGTGGGTTGGCAGTATGCCGACGGCGACCGTCTGCCGGTGGCAGATGCACGCTTCGTGGCGGGCACGCGTGACTTCAGCATCGCCGGCACCCCGCTGGCACGCAGCACCGCGCTGGCGCAGCTGGGCGTGGCGATCAGCCCGTCGGCGAACAGCCGCGTGTCGTTGCAGGTGCAGGGCCGTCGCGGCGGCGACCAGCGTGAGCTGGGCGCGCAGCTGGATTGGTCGGTCGGGTTCTAACGCCGGCTCGTACTGCGATTGAGGGCAATAAATGAGGGTGGCCGGGGTTGGCCCGGCCCCGTTTTTGATTTTTGGGGACAGCCGCCCGGGCGAGC
>NZ_JASCOZ010000165.1 GCF_029960115.1 Stenotrophomonas sp. PS02289 | reverse complement strand
GCCGTTGGCCGGCCCAGGCGGTCCTTGGGCCGGCCAACGGCCGGCGCTACCGGGATTGCGAACGTTGACGGCATTGCATTCGATGGCGGTGAATGCAGGCATTGCAGTCGAACGCGGTGCCGGATGGGTCAACGGTTGCCGTTGGCCGAATGCGAACCGGCGGCCGGCTCCGGGTCGCGCGCGTCGACCACGCCGTCACCGTTGCTGTCAGCACGGGTGAACAGACGTTTGCCCGAGACCTGGTACTCGGCGAAGGTCATGCGACCGTCCTTGTCGGTGTCCAGCGCACCAAAGCGCACCTTGGCTTGGCGCTCCGCATCGGCACGTACGCGCACGCGCTGTGCGTCGAGGCGCTGTTCGAACTCGGCGGTGTATTCGGCCAGACTCAGGGCACCATCACCGTTGGTATCGGTGGCGGTGAACTGCGCCGCACGCACGGCATCGAACTCGGCGCGGTCGACCACGCCATCCTTGTTCTGGTCATACAGTTCAAGCATGCCGTTGGCGGTGTGCGAGGTCGGCATCTTCAGCGGATCGCGGTTGGTCGCGGCGGCGTCTTCGCGGGTCGCGTTCTGCGCTTTCTCGTAGCCCGCCCAGGTGCGTTCGCCGGCGGCGTCGAACTCGGCGCGGCTGATCCGGCCGTCCTTGTCACGGTCCAGTGCCTTGAAGCGGGTATCGGTCTGCTTCAGGTGACCGGCGCGCGCCTTGTCCAGACGTGCATCGAAGCGCTGCAGGTATTCGTCGGCGTAGTCCTGCGCATCCACCGTACCGTCCTTGTTGCGGTCGGTGGCGGTATAGCGCTGCTGGCGGAACGCCTCGAACTGCGCCCAGGTCAGGCTCTGCGCGTCGTCTTCGCCGAACTGGGCGAGGAAGGCGGCGGCGGTGGGCGACAGCGCGGGCGCTTTTTCGGCGGGCGCCGGCTGCGCGTGGGCGGCGCTGGCCAGCACCCCTGCCAGCACGGCAGCGGTGAGTCGGATGGTCTTCATGGTGGTCCCCCAGTGAGTGTGGCGGTTACGGTTCGAGAACGCGGAAGCTCAGCGTGTAGTTGTTGCCGTACATCGGCGCGGCGGCCCCAGCCGGTGCCGGACCGCGATAGCGGATCAGCGCCAGGTAGCGGCCGGCGTCGGTCAGTGCGAAGCGCGCCTTGCCGGCGGCATCGGTGGTCACCACCACCGGCGCAGGCTGTGTCTGGCCGTCGCCCAGCGCGCGGTGGAATTCCACCTTCTGCCCGGCCAGCGGCTTGCCGTCGTACTGGACACTGAAGTCGAACTGCTCGCCTTGATAGAGATCGTTCGGATGCGTCACCGGCACCAGCTCCAGGCCCTTGCCGTAAGGCGTGAGCGCCGTGGTGGTCGGGCCGCCGGCGGTCAGGTAGACCTCCGAACGCGACAGGCTCTGGTAATGGCTGGTCAGTTTCGCGCCGGCCGGCAGTGGCTTGGCCGGGTCACGGCTGGATTCGGTTTTGCCGTTCACTTCCCAGGTGCGGAATACCGCGCCCAGGCGATTGCCGGTGCTGAAGCGATAGGTGCCCTTCTGCCCCGGCAGGGTGTGTTCGACCACCGCGCGGGTCTTGAGCAGATGCACGGTGTCGGGTGCGGTGCTGCTGCCATCAGGCAGGGTCACGGCGAAGGTGCTGTTGTCGAACACCACTTCGGGCACGAAGAAGGTTTCGGCGAAGCTGGCGTCCAGGGTCACCACGCTGTCGGGGCGGACCTCGAAGCTGGCCGGGGCCAGGTACGGCGTATGTGCAGCAGCAGGCAGGGCCAGCGCGGCCAGCAGCAGCGCGGCAAACGGGCGGACGAACATGGCAGGCACTCGCGGATGGCATCGGGCAATCCCGGCGGGCGACATCGTATGCCTGTTGCGAATGATTCGCAATACGTTTTCTTCACATATGCTGTGCTGGACCTGGTTGGCACCGCGAAGCCACGCAGGGCGTGGCTCTACGAAACCAGCGACCACGGTGCCCCAGCGGCATCCGTGGTCGATCCTTGTCAGCCGCGAGGCTTGGTCGGGTTCAACAGGTTGCCGAAGAACACCGCGTTCAACAGCAGGCGCTCGGTGCCGTGCCAGTACTTGCGGTGCGCCGGATCGTCGGCGAACAACACCACGTTGCCCTGCCCCTGCGGCGATACCAGCAACCAGGCGGTACCGGCGACGCGGCTGCGGTTGTTCTCCGAGAGATAGCCGTTCACGCGTGGGGTGTCATCGATGCGCACCACGGTGGAGAACGGATTGCGGCTGGGCTTGAAGCTGATGCCGTTTTCCTTGTTCACCGCCAGCTGCGTGCTGGGAAGACCGAAGCCCAGCGGGTGGCTGGTATCCACTTCGGCACTGAGGATGTTGCCACTGACCCGCTCGATGGCGGCGATGTCGCGCTGGTCGCCGAAGGCACGGCGGGCGCTGTCCGGAGCCTGCTCTTCCTGGCCCAGGGTCTCATCGGCCAGCTTCTGCTCGATCGCCCAGCGCGAGGCGGTGCCATAGGTCACCAGCGAACCACCCGCGTTGATCCAGCGCTTCAGTGCGGCTACCGCCGCGGCGTCTACACCGGTGTAGGTGCCGCCGGCCAGCACGATGCTGGTGTAGCGGTCGAGGTTGATCTTGCCCAGCTGCGCCGGATCGATCTTGCTGGCCGGCAACTGCAACTGCTGGTCAAGCAGGAACCAGGCCGAACCGATTTCGGTGGCGCTCACGCCCTCGCCCATCACCAGCGCGACCGCCGGCTTGCGCAGCGACTTCACGCTGTCACTGCCGAGGTCGATGCCGCTGCGGCTCTGCCCGCTGGCCAGCGCCTGGATCTGCACGCCGCTGCTGCGACCGGCGTCATCGACGGCAGCGCGCAGGGCCGCGCCACTGAGCGGTTGGCCCGCCACCGGGATCACCACGCTGCCCCGCGCGAACGCCTGTTCGCCATTGCCGGTGCTGCCGGTGAACGGCTGGAACGCGGCACGTGCCTGCAATCCCTTCGCCTGCAGCGCGTACAGCGCGCGGCTGGCGTTGTAATCGCGCCAGTCGAAGACATACGCGTACCCGGCTTCACCGCCACTCACCCCACCCTGCACCGCCGGCAGCGCGGTGATGCGCTCGCCCCCGGCAACGCGGCTGCGGCTGCCAGCAAACGCCAGGCCATAGGCCGGTGCGATCGCGTAGGAGGTGCTGCCGTAGAACACGTCGCCCTTGATCGGTGGCGTTTCAGCGAAGATCGAATGCACCAGGCGGAACTGCGGCTGCGCCGTGGGCACCACGTAGGCACTGCCCGGCTCGAAGCGCTGGCCATCCACGGTGAACGCGCTGGTCAGCGGCTGCACGGTGATCTGGTGCTGCAGCAGCAGGTCGAGCAGACGGCGGGTCAGGCCCGGGTCGTGCGCATCCCCGAACACGAACGACTTCACCGGCTGCTGGCCGGCCTGCTTCAGCGCGGACTGGAAGAAGTCCTTCTGCAGCTTCAGCAGTCCATCACGTTCGGTCACAGCACCACGCACAGTGCCCAGCCCAGTGGCGACCTGGTTGCGGATGGTGAACGGGAAGGTCAGCAGACCGTTCACCGACTCCTGCACACGGCCGCGCGAACTGGCCTGTTCGACGGTCACGCCGACCGCACCGTGGAAGTCCGGATAGGTGGAGCCGTAGACCGGGGAGAAGTTATCGAAGTTCTCACCGGTGTAGTACAGCGAACCCAGCGCATCCAGCGACTGCGCGTGGTACTTCGCCAGGGTCTTGTTGAACTCATACGACGCGGCCGGAATCAGCGGGCTGTGCATGCTCGCCGGTGACGGTTCGAAGTAGTACGTGCTGTCCTTGCCCATCTCGTGGAAGTCGATCTGGACGTTGGGATACCACTGGTGGAAGAACGCGATCTTCGGCCGCGTGTCCTGCTGGGTCAGTGCCAGCCAGTCGCGGTTGAGGTCGGTGAAGTAATGGTTGGTGCGGCCCTGCGGGAACGGCTCCACGTGTTCCTTGTCGGCCGGGTCGGCCGATGCGGGGAACGAGGCGTAGGCGTTGTGCCAGCTGGCCGCGCGGTCGCGGCCATCCGGGTTCTGCGCCGGGTCCACCAGTACCACCGCCTGCTGCAGCCACTGCGCGGTTTCCGGGCTGCGGTTGGCCACCAGGTAATAGGCGGTGAGCAGTGCGGCTTCGCCACTGGAGGTCTCGTTGCCGTGCACGCTGTAGCCCAGCCACACCACCACCGGGCTGCTGCCGGCGGCCGACAGCGGCTGCGCCGGGTCGGCCAGGGTCACGTGCTGGCGGCGCAGCGATTCCAGCTGCTGCTGGTTCTGCGCCGAGGTGATGGTCGCTATCAGCAGCGGGCGGCCTTCGTAGCTGGTGCCGATGCGCTCGACCTTGATCTTGTCCGAATGCTTCGCAAGCTCGTCGAAGTACGCCACCAGCTGGTCATGACGGGTGTAGCGGCTGCCGATCTCGTAGCCCAGGAACTGCTGCGGGGTGGGAATGGACGGATCGAACTCACCCGCCTTCGGGAAGAAGTAGTCGCTCTGGGCGAACGCCGGTGCGGCCAACAACCACACCGATGCCAACACCCAACGCACGCGACCGGAAACACCTCGGTACAAGGACACAACAAACCCCCAATCAGAAGCGGTAATCAAAACCCAAGGTGAAGTAGCGCCCGCGCAGGTCGTACTGGCTGAAGTCATACGGCGCGCGGATGCCCGGGAACGAGGCGTCGTACGGCGGCTCTTCATCGGCCAGGTTCTGCACCTTCGCGTATAGGGTCAGCTTGTCCACGCCGGTGTAGGCCAGGTACAGGTCAAACTGGCTGTAGGCATCCACGCGGTCCTGCACCGCCGTCGCCGCGGCGCTGGCCTTCTGGTCGTAGCCGCTGGTGTAGTACCAGGTCAGCGCGGTACGGAAGTCGCCCAGCGCCCAGTCGAGCGTGGTGGTCGCCTTGTTCTTGGGCAGGGTGGCGCCGAGGTTGCTGCCGGCGTAGTCGACCAGCGGTCCGCCGACGACGGTCGGGCGGCTGTAGTCGCGCACGTGGGTGAAGGCACTGCTCAGGGTGAAGTCACCGGCACTGGCGGTCGGGAAGCGCTGGCGGAGTTCCACGTCGAAACCGGAGGTCTTCAGCTCGCTCAGGTTCTGGTAGCGGTTGTACACGGCCTGCAGCTTGCCGCGCTCGTCGCGCAGCACGGCACCCGGCACGTCGTTGGTGACCAGAGTCTGGGTGTTGTTGGTGCCGACCAGGTTCTCCAGTTCGATGCGGTAGTAGTCCACGCTCAGGCTGGTGTTGCTCCACGGCGACAGCACCACGCCCAGGTTGTAGCTGCGGGTCCGCTCCGGCTTGAGATCGCTGTTGCCGACGGTGAAGAAGGTCGGGTTCTGGCGCGAGCCCGGCACGTCCGGATCGCGCGGGTCGATGACGCTGCCGTAGGCGATGCTGGTGCTGTTGGAGTTTTCCGACAGCGACGGTGCGCGGAAGCCCTTGGAGGCCGCCGCACGCACCAGCAGGAAGTCCAGCGGCTGCCAGCGCAGGCTCAGCTTGGGCGAGAACGCGTCGCCGAAGTCGCTGTAGTGGTCGGCGCGCGCAGCCGCCTGCACTTCCAGCTTCTCGGCCAGCGGCACGTTCACTTCGGCATAGGCGGCGGTGACCTTGCGCTCGCCATGCACTTCGGCAATCGCCGGGCGCACCTGCAGGCCAGCATCGATCTGCCACGGATTCTCCGAATCCAGCTTCTCGCGCCGCCATTCCACGCCGGCGGCAAAGCCCACTTCGCCGGCCCAGGTGCTGCCGAGCGCACCGGAGATCTTGGCGTCCACGCCCTGCAGCACGGATTCGGCCGGGCGCAGCGTGCTCAGGTTGATCGCATCCAGCACCGCCTGCGGCGTGGCCGAGGGATTGAGCAGGTTGTAGCTGCCGGTGGCCAGCGCATCGGCCAGCGCCCAGCGGTTGGCGAAGCCGCCGGAGACGGTTTCGCGTTCGCTGCTGCGCGCGCCGAACGCGCCCACTTCCCAGTCCCAGTTTTCCAGGCTGCCGCGCAGACCGACCACGCCGCGATACGCCTGCGAGCGGTTGGTCTTGATCGACGGTCCCAGGTTGAAGAAGGTGTACTCGATGGGGATGGCGCGGCCGTACGGGTTGTACGGATTGCTCGCCGGCAGGTTCGAGGACACCGGCTCAGCCAGCCCGGTATCGGCGTTCAGTGCGAAGCGGCCGCTTTCCAGGGTGAAGAACGGGCTGCTGCCGAACCAGGCTTCGCCCTTGATGTTGCTGTAGATCACCTCGCCGAAGGCTTCGACGTTGTCGTTCACCCGGAAGGTGCCGTTGACGTAGGCCTGGTAGCGCTTGGTGGAGGGAATCAGCGTGGTGTACGGGGCGAGGTTGAAACCGCAGGTGTCGCCGGCCAGGCCATCGATCGGCGCGCTGGCCACCAGGGTGGTGTTTTCGGGGCAGTTGCCGTTGGCATCCAGCATCGGCACCGAGACGCCGTTGACCAGATAGCGCGCGCCCTTGGCCGACCAGCCGTTCCAGCGGCCGCCAGGCTTGTCGGTGTAGATGCCGCTCTTGGTCAGGTCGCGGTCGTCCTGGTCCAGGCGCTCGCGGTTGTAGCCTTCCAGGCTGACCAGGATGTTGTAGCCGTCGGTGTCGAGATCGCCGATGCCGCCGACGAACTTCAGCTTCTGCTCGTCCAGGCCGCCCTGGTCGGCAGTGCCGACGCTGCCGCCGAGCTCGGCACCCTCAAAGCCCTGGCGGGTGATGATGTTGACCACGCCGGCTACCGCATCGGAGCCGTACACGGCCGACGCGCCGTCCTTGAGCACTTCAATGCGCTCCACCGCGACCATCGGCAACGCATTGAGGTTGACGAAGGTGTCGGACAGGCCGCCGGCCGGGAAGCCGTAGTTGGCCAGGCGGCGGCCATTGAGCAGCACCAGCGTGTTCTTCTGCGACAGGCCACGCAGACCGATGCCGGCCGAACCGGAGGCCCAGCCGTTGTTGGTGGTCTCGTTGTTGGCGTTGCCGGTGTTGGCCGAGATCGAGCGCAGCAGGTCGGCGACGGTGGCCTTGCCGGTTGCTTCGATCTCCTGGCGGCCGATCACCTGCACCGGATTGGCCGATTCGGTGTCGGTGCGCTTGATGTTGGAGCCGGTCACGCGGACCGCATCGAGGGTCTTGCTGGCACCGCTGGCAGCGGCATCCGGGCTGGCGTCGGCGAATGCGGACAAAGGCGTAGCCAGAGCGGCCGACAGAGCGGCCACGAGAAGGGTGTGCTTGGGCATGTACGTCAGTGGGGTGGTGAACGACAGTTCCGCAGTAATCCATGCCAGGCCGTTAACGAGCCAATAACATCGCTTCATGCGGATATAACGAAATGTATCATCGCTTCATCCGGATGGATATGTTCTTTTGAAACCAATGCAGGGTGACAGGACCCGCCGTGGTCATGCGGCCCCGCTACAATGCGCGCATGGAAATCTTCAAAGTCTTTACCCTCGAGGCCGCCCACCGCCTCCCCAACGTGCCGCCGGGCCACAAGTGCGCGCGCCTGCACGGCCATTCGTTCCGGGTGGAACTCAAGGTGGAAGGCGAGCCGGGCGAGCACACCGGCTGGATCATGGACTTCGGCGACGTGAAGGCGGCTTTCAAGCCGATCTACGACCGCCTGGACCACCACTACCTCAACGACATTCCCGGCCTGGAGAACCCGACCAGCGAAGTGCTGGCGCGTTGGATCTGGAACGAGCTCAAGCCGAGCCTGCCGCAGCTGAGCGAAGTGACCGTGCATGAGACCTGCACGTCCGGGTGCCGGTACCGCGGGTGAGGCAAGAGCAGCCGGGCAAGCCCGGCTCTACGGGTCCCTGCCATGCGCAAATTCCGGTAGCGCCGGCCGTTGGCCGGCCCACGGGTTGTCGGCATCGCCCGCCAGCAGTGGTGCAACCCACTGATACAAAAGATCTTTTAAAGAAATCGGACCAGTTCAGTAAAAATATGTTGCAACGCATCATGATCGGCGTATGCTGCATTGCATCAAGTTCACGAGCCGTCCTCCCATGGCGTCCGCGTTCACCGATTCCTTCAGCGACTACACCCGCCAGCTGGCCGCCACGGCCACGCGTGCCAACCGGCTCGCACTGGAAAACGCCGAGAGCATGTTCGGCGTGCAGTTGAAGACGCTGGAGAAGAACATCACCGCCACCAGCGGGTTCTTCGGTGAAATCGTGCAGTCATCCGAACCCGGCAAGCTGCTGCCCAAGGGTGCGCAGTTGGCCAAGGACAATCTGGAGCGCTGGACCACCGCGCACCAGGAAGTTGTTGGCCTGGGACTGAAAGCTACTGAAGCGCTGAGCGAACTGGCGCGGCAACCCTTCGCCGCCAAACGCTGAGCCGACAACCGAACGGATATCGCGTGGGTCCCTCCCCCCACGTGATCCCAGACCCGACAGAACCCTCCCTCTGTCGGGTCTTTTTTTTACCGCTCCGCCAATGGCCGCACGACCTGCACCAGGGTCATCAAGGTCTTCCCCGGCTCTTCCCACGGCACCATGTGCGCGGAATGCTCGAACCACACGGCCTGCTTGAACGGCGCATCCACTGCTTTCAGCCAACGGTCCGTCGGCGCGGTCGGGGTGGTGTAATCGTGGCGGCCCATGAACATCACCACCGGAACCGGGAACTGCTTCACCGGGTTGAAGTCCACCTTCAGCATCTGCGGCAGCAGCGGATCCAGTGACAGCACACTGCCCTTGTCCACGTTGCAGCGATCCGCGTCGCTGTACTCCGGCGACAGCCTGGCCGCACCGAAGTAATAGCGCGACTCATCGCGGTAGGCGGTGAGTCCACCGTAGTACTGCGGCCAGGTGCGCGCCACGATGATCCGCTCGCGGGTGATCGGCGTGTTGCCCGGGTACGGTGCAATCGCCTCCAGTGCCGCGACCGCCTTGGCGTTGCCGTGTGCCTTGGCCTGCGCCAGCCCGTAGTCGAAGCTGATCTTCTCATTCTCGACCTGGTTGATGATCTGGCCGATGCCCACGTAGGCATGGAACAGGTCCGGGCGCTTCAGCGCCGCTTTGAACGCCACGATGGTGCCCCAGCTGTGCCCCATCAGGATCACCTTGGGCTGGCCCAGGTGGGTACGCAGGTGCTCGGCCACTTCGATGGCGTCATCGACGTAACGGTCAATGGTCAGCGTCGGCTTGATCTGCTCCGGTGGCGCTTCCGCATAGGTCTTGCCGGCCCCGCGCTGGTCCCAGTCCACCACCGTGAAGTATTCCTCCCACGGTCGTTGGAACTGCCACATGCTCGGTGTGGACGGGCTGGCCGGACCACCGTGCACGAACAGGATCACCGGGTTGGCGCGGTCCTGGCCGCGAATGGTCAGCCATTGCTTCACCCCGCCGATCGGCGTGGCGTAGTGCTCCTGGATGCCGTTGGGGGTGGTGATGCGTTGCAGATCGCGGACGACCGCGCGTGCGGGTTCCAGGGCGGCGGTGTCAGGGCAGGTGTCGGCCGCCAGCACAGGAAGTGAGGTGAACAGCAACGACATAAGGCAAAGCCGAAGGCGCATGCGGATACCGGGGGTTGATGGGTCAGGAGGCGATCATGCCACTGCGCCGGCCATTTCCACGCGTTACCGGGCGCGGAGACGTTCACGGCGGTCGTCTATCGACCGACCCTACCCCTGCCGGACCCACGTAGTGACGCGCCATGCGCGTCAACGCCATACCAACGCGCCCGGCATCACACCGGCAATCCAAACACAAACACCGCACCCGCCTCG
>NZ_JASCOZ010000164.1 GCF_029960115.1 Stenotrophomonas sp. PS02289 | reverse complement strand
CGCCGGGGGGGGGGGCGCCCCCCCAAACACACCCCCCCCCCCGCCGCCGCCCCCCCCCCCCCCCCCCCGCTACCGGGACATGTCCCGGAATGAATCATCACCGCCACACCTCCACCACCGGATCCCCCTTCAACCCCAGATACCGCTCCCCTTCCAGCTCCATCCCCGCCATCACCGGATTGCTCGACCACAACACCCCCAGATACTCCCGCGCGCGCACCGCATCCCCACGTGCCATCGCCAGCCGCGCGGCTCGCGCCCAGATCCGATCCCACCCATGCGCCAGCGACAAGGCCCGTGCCATCGCCGCATCCGCATCTGCCTCCCGTCCCTGCCGCATCAACTGCTCCGCACGAATCATCGCCGCATGCGCCTGGCGCTGCTCAAACAGCACGCGCAACTGGACAATCGGCTGCGGCGCACTGTCCACCCGCAGGTCGGTGTCGCGCCAGTCACCTTCCGGCGTGCGCACCAGCAACGCCGCCGACATCCGGCCACTGCGCTGGCCACCGGCCGCTTCACCGGCTTCCAGCGCCTGCAGCAGGCGGGCCGCCAGCGATCCCTCCGACCCGAGGTACGCATCGCGCATCGCACCCAGCACCGCAACCCCGGCCAACCCGTTGCCCTGCACGCTGTAGCCCGGACCACCCAGTGCCCCGGCCCACCCCGACGCCAGCGCGGTCGCTCCGGTGTACTGCGCCTGCCGTCCACGTGCATCCACCAGCCCGACTTGTCGTTCGGCCACGGTGGTGTCGTCGTAGTTGCCATCCCCGGCGAGCAGCTGTTTCAACACCCGCGCTGGCGGCTTGCCTGCCGCCATCAGGCGAAGTCCGTCCGGACCGTAATGCGGGTTGGTCTCGAACTGGCTGGCCAGCGCACCGACCTTCGCCTGCGCCCAGGCGACGCCGGAGCCGCCGACGGCCAGATTGTGCGTGGCGACGGCAACACCGCAATTGCCCTCGTCATCGCAGGCCGCGATCGAGAACGTGGCATGGGCCGGCAGTGCATATACGCAGAGCAGCAGCACGGTGCCTATCAACATGGATTTCATGGGTCCGGTTCCTCCCGGGGCTGGAACCGGTTGGATGCAGGCTGCGGAAGGAGGGTTTAGCCGCGCCCCGGCAACTGCGCGAACGCGCGCTGCATGCAGTCCTCGCGCGGACACACCCGGCAGCCCGGACCAATCGACACCGAGTTGCCCGGGCTCTGGATATCCAACCCGCGCGTATAGATCAGCCGTTCGGCATGCTGCAGGTCACAGCCCAGCGCGACCGCGAAGGTCTTGCGTGGCTGCCCATGACCGATCGGGCCGCTGCTGACCTGCCGGGCCAGCCAGAAATGGCGGCGACCATCGGGCATGCGCGCGGTCTGTGTCAGCACTCTGCCGGGCTGGTTGAAGGCCTCGTACACAATCCACAGCGGGCAGGAACCGCCCACCTGCGAGAAGTGGAAGTCGGTGGCCGAATGCCGTTTGGACACATTGCCGGCGCGGTCCACGCGGATGAAGAAGAACGGCAGTCCCGGTGCGCTGCGCCGCGCCAGCGTGCTCAAACGATGGCACACCGCCTCGAAGCCGACGCCGAAGCGATGCGCGAGCGCGTCGATGTCGTACGCACACTGCTCGGCCGCGCGCAGAAACTGCGCATACGGCATCACCAGTGCGCCAGCGAAGTAATTGCTCATGCCGATGCGTGCCTGCGCAATCTGTTCCGGCTCGCGGAAGCCGGCGCGTGCGATCACCGCATCAATCTGCGCGGCATAGCCCAGCAGGCCCAGTTCGGCTGCCATCTGGAATGCCTGCTGGCCCGGCTCCAGGTAATCGGGCAGCCACAGCGTGCGGCTGCCGCCGTCATACACGCGTTTCTCGCGCCCGGCCTGCAGCGGGCCCACCTCCACCAGCACCCCGTGGCGGTCGGCCAGCAGCTGGCGCAGGCGCGGAGCCACATGCCCGGCGACCAGCCCCCACTCCGCGAACAGCTGCTCGGCCAGGTCGTCCAGCTCGGGAATGTGGTTGTGCATGCGGTTGAAGAAGTCCCGCACCTGGTCGCCCGCCGGCAGCGCCTGCCCGGCCTGCGGGTCGCCGAGCTGGAACTCCAGCGCGGCCGCGTGTTCGCGCAGCAGCAGGTGGCGGCGGTGCAGGTCGAGCAGTGCGTGGCTGATCTGCGGCAGGTTGCCGGCCATGGCGCGCAGTTCGGCGCTGCTCACGCTGTCCAGGCCGAGGTCGCGCAGGGTCTGGCCCAGCGCCTCCTGCAGTGCGGCCGGCTCGTCGTCCTCGAACAGGGCCCCGACATCGCCCAGCACCTCGCCCAGCTTCTGTTGCACCGCGGGGGTCAGCGGGCGCTTGTTGCGCTCGATCTGGTTCAGGTAGCTGGCCGACAGCCCCAAGGCTCGGGCGAGGTCGGCCTGACTGAAACCGCGCTGTTCGCGCAGCTTGAGCAGGCGCAGGCCAAGTTGGCGGAGGGGCGGCTGGCTATTCACAAAATTAACAAGAATCGTAGCGGGCGTTGGCCAGATTAAGCGCAGACAGCCCGGAAATCGAGTCTTGGCCTGTGAATAATGCCAATCACCTTTTCGCACCCGCCGGGATTGTCATGACTGTTGCAGCGCCCCGTATCCGCATGTTGATCGACGGCCAGTTCGTCGAGTCGGCCAGCTCCAACTGGCAGAACGTGGTCAATCCGGCCACCCAGGACGTCCTGGCGCAGGTGCCGTTCGCCACCGTGAGCGAAGTGGATGCCGCCGTGGCCGCCGCCACGGAAGCCTTCAAGACCTGGCGCAAGACCCCCATCGGCACCCGTGCCCGCATCTTCCTCAAGTACCAGCAGCTGATCCGCGAGCACATGAGCGAGCTGGCCCACATTCTCAGTGCCGAGCAGGGCAAGACCCTGCCGGACGCCGAAGGCGATGTGTTCCGTGGCCTGGAAGTGGTCGAGCACGCTGCCGCGATCGGCAACCTGCAGCTGGGCGAGCTGGCCAACAACGTCGCCAACGGCGTGGACACCTACACCCTGCTGCAGCCGCTGGGCGTGTGCGCCGGCATCACCCCGTTCAACTTCCCGGCGATGATTCCGCTGTGGATGTTCCCGATGGCCATCGCCACCGGTAACACCTTCATCCTCAAGCCGTCCGAGCAGGACCCCATGGTCACCATGCGCCTGGTCGAACTGGCGCTGGAAGCCGGTATTCCCAAGGGCGTGCTCAACGTCGTGCACGGTGGCGAAGAAGTGGTCAATGCGATCTGTGACCACCCGGACATCAAGGCGGTCTCGTTCGTGGGTTCCACCCGCGTCGGCACCCACGTGTACAACCGCGCCTCGCTGGCCGGCAAGCGCGTGCAGTGCATGATGGGCGCGAAGAACCACGCCGTGGTGCTGCCGGACGCCAACAAGGAACAGAGCCTCAACGCGATGGTGGGTGCTGCCTTCGGTGCCGCCGGCCAGCGCTGCATGGCCGCCTCCACCCTGGTGCTGGTCGGCGAAGCCCGCGAGTGGGTGCCGGACCTGGTCGCCAAGGCCAAGACCCTCAAGGTCAGCGGCGGCACCGTCGCCGGCACCGATGTCGGCCCGGTCATTTCCTGCGCCGCTCGCGAGCGCGTGGAAGGCCTGATCGCTTCCGGCGTCGAGCAGGGTGCCAAGCTGGTGCTGGATGGCCGCAACCCGCAGGTGGACGGCTTCGAGAAGGGCAACTTCGTCGGCCCGACCATCTTCTCCGGCGTCAAGCCGGGCATGCGCATCTATGACGAGGAAATCTTCGGGCCGGTGCTGGTCATCCTCGAAGTGGACACGCTGGAAGATGCCATCGAGCTGATCAACGCCAATCCGAACGGCAACGGCACTGCCGTGTTCACCCAGTCCGGTGCGGCCGCGCGCAAGTTCCAGGAAGACATCGACGTCGGCCAGGTCGGCATCAACGTGCCGATCCCGGTGCCGGTGCCGCTGTTCTCGTTCACCGGTTCGCGCGCATCCAAGCTGGGCGACCTGGGTCCGTACGGCAAGCAGGTGGTGATGTTCTACACCCAGACCAAGACCATCACCTCGCGCTGGTTCGATGACGAGACGCTGGGTCACGGCGTCAACACCACGATCAGCCTGAAGTAAGCAGGAGTTTCACCATGAGCCACTCGATGACGACGGAACTCGAAGAAGCGCAGCAGGCCTATAGGGAGGCGGCACGTGACTTCGCCCAGGCCGAACTGGCACCGCACGCCGCGCGATGGGATGCGGAGGGCATCTTTCCGCGCGAGGCGATTGCCAAGGCAGGGGAACTCGGGTTCTGTGGCCTGTACATGGACCCCGAGGTCGGTGGCAGCGGCTTGAGCCGTCTGGACGCCGCCGTCGTCATCGAGGAGCTCGCCAACGTGGATCCGTCCACTGCGGCATACATCAGCATCCACAACATGGCCTCGTGGATGGTGTCGACCTGGGGTCAGGAGGGGTTGCGTGCGCAGTGGTGCACCGACCTGTCCGCCGGTGCCAGGCTGGCCTCGTACTGCCTGACCGAACCCGGCGCAGGCTCGGACGCCGCTTCGCTGAAGACCACCGCCGTGCGCGACGGTGACCACTTCGTGCTAAACGGTTCCAAGGCCTTCATTTCCGGTGCCGGTGCCACCGAACTGCTGGTGGTGATGGCGCGTACCGGCGGTGCCGGCGCAGGCGGCATCAGCGCGATTGCGGTGCCTGCCGATCTGCCGGGCATCAGCTTCGGCCGCAAGGAAGAGAAGATGGGCTGGAACAGCCAGCCTACCCGCGGCATCACCTTCGAGAACGTACGCGTGCCGGTCGACCACCTGCTGGGCGAGGAAGGCAGCGGCTTCAAGCTGGCGATGAAGGGCCTGGACGGTGGCCGCATCAACATTGCCGCCTGTTCGCTGGGTGCCGCGCAGGGTGCGCTGGATGC
The DNA here is from genome assembly GCF_029960115.1 of Stenotrophomonas sp. PS02289. Lineage (GTDB taxonomy): Bacteria > Pseudomonadota > Gammaproteobacteria > Xanthomonadales > Xanthomonadaceae > Stenotrophomonas. Next base: position 4,858 of record NZ_JASCOZ010000164.1, on the reverse strand, counting down.
GGCGCGCCGCTACATGGGCGAGCGCCGTCAGTTCGGCAAGACCCTGGCCGACTTCCAGGCGCTGCAGTTCAAGCTCGCCGACATGGTCACCCAGCTCGTCGCCGCCCGGCAGATGGTGCACAGCGCCGCGCGCAAGCTCGATGCCGGTGCCAGTGACGCCAACGTGTGGTGCGCGATGGCCAAGCGCTTCGCCACCGACGCCGGCTTCCAGGTCTGCAATGAAGCCCTGCAGATCCACGGCGGCTACGGTTACATTCGCGAATACCCGATCGAACGCCTGCTGCGCGACAGCCGCGTTCATCAGATCCTGGAGGGCACCAACGAGATCATGCGTGTGATCGTGGCCCGCCACCTGCTCAACACCGAAGAGGAACTGCGATGATGGATTGGCGCAAGCACGAACACACCGGCCTGAAGGTCGAAGCCGATGGCCACGTGGCAGTAGTGACGCTGGACAATCCGCCGGCGCACACCTGGACCGTGCACAGCCTGTCGGCACTGCGCGACCTGGTGGGTGCGCTGAACGCCGACAAGGACGTCTACGCACTGGTCATCACCGGCGGCGGTGAGAAGTTCTTCTCTGCTGGTGCCGATCTCAAGCAGTTCGCCTCCGGCGACAAGGCCGCCGCGCGCGAAGCCGCGCGCCGGTTTGGTGAGGCGTTCGAGGCGCTGTCCGGCTTCCGCGGCGTGTCCATTGCCGCCATCAATGGCTACGCCATGGGCGGCGGCCTGGAATGCGCGCTGGCCTGCGACCTGCGCATCATTGAAGACCACGCCCAGGTCGCCCTGCCGGAGGCCACCGTCGGCCTGCTGCCGTGCGCCGGCGGCACGCAGAACCTGACCCGTCTGGTGGGCGAGGGCTGGGCCAAGCGCATGATCCTGCTCGGCGAGCGGATCGACGCCGACACCGCCCTGCGCATTGGCCTGGTGGAAGAGAAAGTCGCAAAGGGCGCTGCCAAGGCGCTGGCGCTGGAATGGGCGCACAAGGCCGAAAAGCAGAGCCCGACCAGCATCGCGGCCTGCAAGACCCTGGTGCAGTTCACCCGCACCGGCTCGCACGCCGCAGCCCTGGTGGCCGAGCGTGAGGCCTTCGTGGACCTGTTCGACCGTGCCGATCAGGCCGAAGGTGTGAATGCCTTCCTGGAAAAGCGCGCGCCGCAATGGAAGAACGCATGAGCAGCGCGCCGTCGATGGACGAGGCCCCGGTGCTGTTCGAAGAGCGCAGCGCCGGTAATGGCATGCGCATCGGCATCGCCACGTTGAATGCGCCGCGCACCCTCAACGGTTTCTCGCTGCCGATGGCGCACCTGCTGCTCGAGCGCCTGACCGCCTGGGCCGAGGACACCGGCATCGCGCTGGTCGTGCTGCAGGGCGCGGGCGAGAAGGCCTTCTGCGCCGGTGGCGACCTGCACAGCCTGTACAAGAGCATGCAGACCTACCGCGCCGACGGCAGCACCGACGTGCGTGACAACGCCTACGCCGCCGAATTCTTCGACGTCGAGTACCGCGTCGACTACGCCATCCACACCTACTCCAAGCCGATCCTGTGCTGGGGCCACGGCATCCTCATGGGCGGTGGCATCGGCCTGATGTCCGGTGCCAGCCACCGTGTGGTGAGCGAGCGCAGCAAGCTGGCGTTCCCGGAAATCACCGTGGGTCTGTTCCCCGACGTGGGTGGCAGCTGGTTGCTGCCGCGCGTGCCCGGCAAGGGCGGACTGTTCCTCGCCCTGACCGGTGCCACGCTCAATGCCGGTGACGCCATCTATGCCGGTCTGGCCGACATCCACATCGCCGAGGCGCAGCGCGCCGCCGTGTTCGATGCGCTGGCCGGCGTGCACTGGAGCGATGACGCGCAGCGCAACCACGCCCAGCTCAGCACCCTGCTGCAGCAGCACGCCAGCGACGCCGCCACCGGCCCGCTGCTGCGCAATGCCGCCACTATCGATGCCCTGTGCGAAGGCCAGGATGTCGCCGACGTCGTCGCCGCGATCGGCGCGCTGAACACCGAAGACCCCTGGCTGCAGACGGCGCAGGCCACGCTGGCCGCCGGAGCCCCCGGCTCGGCACGCCTGGCCTGGGAACTGCAGAAGCGTGCCGAAGGGGCCTCGCTGGCCGACGTGTACCGCTTCGAGTACGTCGCCGCGCTGCACTGCGCTGCGCACGGTGACTTCGCCGAAGGTATCCGCGCGCTGCTGATCGACAAGGACCGCACGCCGAAGTGGCAACCGGCAAACCTGGCGCAGGCTACCCCGGCCTGGGCACAGACCTTCTTCGTTTCGCCGTGGGACGACGCCACGCATCCGCTGGCCGACCTCGGCACCACCGCTACCGAAAGGAGCCTTGCATGAGCCGTATTGCATTCATTGGGCTGGGCAACATGGGCGGGCCGATGGCCGCCAACCTGGCCAAGGCCGGCCATGCCGTGCGCGTGTTTGACCTGGTGCCCGCCGCCGTACAGGCCGCGGTCGACGCCGGTGCCACCGCCGCGACCTCGGCGCTGGACACGCTGACCGACGCCGAAGTGGTGATCAGCATGCTGCCGGCCAGCCGTCACGTGGAAGGCGTGTACCTGGGTGAAGACGGCCTGCTCGGCGACATTCCCGGCGGCGCGCTGGTGATCGACTGCAGCACCATCGCCCCGGCCACGGCGCGCAAGGTCTCTGAAGCCGCCGCCGCACGCGGCCTGCAGATGCTGGATGCGCCGGTCTCCGGCGGTACTGCCGGTGCGGCCGCCGGCACGCTGACCTTCATCGTCGGCGGCGAAGCCGATGCGCTGGAGCGCGCCCGCCCGCTGCTGCAGGCGATGGGCAAGAACATCTTCCATGTCGGGGCCAGCGGTGCCGGCCAGGTCGCCAAGCTGTGCAACAACATGGCACTGGGCGTGATCATGGCGGTAACCGGCGAATCCATTGCACTGGGCGTGGCCCATGGCCTGGACCCGAAGGTGCTCTCGCAGATGATGGCGGTCAGCACCGGCCGCAGCTGGGCCACCGAAGTGTGCAACCCATGGCCGGGCGTGCTGGAAAATGCGCCGGCCTCGCGCGGCTACAGCGGCGGTTTCGGCAGCGACCTCATGCTCAAGGACATGGGCCTGGCGGTAGAGGCCGCCATGAGCGTCGGTGCCTCCATTCCGCTCGGCGAACTGGCCCGCAACCTGTACTCGATGAACCACCAGGCAGGCCGCGGCAAGCTGGACTTCTCAAGCGTCGTCCAACTTCTGACGACTGACCGCTGATAAACCCTCGCCTTTCAACCTCGATGGGGCAACGGTAGCGCCGGCCGTTGGCCGGCCCTCCTGAAAAACAGAACGCATCCCGTAACCGGGATCCACCGCGGTGGGATGGGTGGCTGCCAAGCACTAAACGCCAGGCAGCCGCCCATTTTTATGCCTTACACAATCGTCAACGTCACATCGATGTTGCCACGGGTGGCATTCGAGTACGGGCAGACGATGTGCGCCTTCTGCACCAGTTCTTCCACCTGATCACGCGGCACGCCCGGCACGCTGATCTGCAGCTCGACCTCGATGCCGAAACCGGTCGGAATCTGACCGATACCCACGACGCCGGTAATCTGCGTCTCGGCCGGCAGGGCGACCTTGGCCTGGCCCGCCACGAACTTCAGCGCGCCCAGGAAGCAGGCCGAGTAGCCAGCGGCAAACAGCTGTTCCGGATTGGTGCCAGTGCCGCCTGCACCGCCGAGCTCGCGCGGGGTGGACAGTTGCACGTCCAGCACGTTGTCCGACGAGACGGCGCGGCCTTCGCGGCCGCCGGTGGAGGTGGCCTGGGCGGTGTACAGAACCTTTTCAATCGACATGGGGTATCTCCTGGCTGTGAAGGGGTGAACCGTTGTTGAGGTGTACTTTGCCTGCAAGCCATGGACGTGTGGCAACATGGCGTCCAGAAAACTTGATCTGGAGTCCGCCATGGTCGACCGCCTGCAATCCCTGCTCAGCCGCTTCGCGGTCCGCGCCGAGGTCTTTCATACCGGCGCGCTGACCGGGACCAATGATCTGCCCGGCGATGGCGAGCGCGGCCAGCTGCATCTCATCCGCGACGGGCGCATCCAGGTAAAGCATCAGGACGGCAGCGTGCTGGAGATCAACCAGCCCAGCATCCTGCTCTATCCGCGTGCGCATGCGCATCGTCTGATCGTGGACCCCAGCACCGGCGCGGGCACTGCCTGCGCCCACGTGCAGTTCGAAGGCGGCATCAACAACCCCATCGTCAACGCCTTGCCACCGGTAATCTGTCTGCCCCTGGCGGAGCTGTATGGCGGCGCACCGATCCTGGAAGTGCTGTTCGAAGAGGCCTTCGCCCAGCGCTGCGGCCGCCAGGCACTGCTCGACCGGCTCTTTGAAATCGTGCTGATCCAGGTGCTGCGCGTCCTGATGGAAAACGGCCAGCTCCGCGTGGGCCTGCTTGCCGGCATGGCGCATCCGCGCCTGCGTCACGCACTGGTCGCCATGCACGAAGCACCGGCCGAAGAGTGGACGCTGGAGGCGCTGGCCCAACGCGCCGGTATGTCCCGCAGCGCCTTCGCCGACAGTTTCCGCGACACCATCGGCAGCACGCCGGGGCATTATCTGCAGGGCTGGCGTACCCGGCTGGTGCAGCAGGCACTGCGCAAAGGGCAGCCGCTCAAGCGCATCGCCATCGACGTGGGGTACGGCAGCGAAGCCGCGTTGTCGCGCGCATTCAAGGCGCAGACCGGGCAGTCACCGCGACAGTGGAAGCAGGGTGTGACGGGGGCCGTTGCCGCGGCGACCTGATGGGTCGCCACGGCGGAGCATCGAGATTACGTGCTACTGGGTGTTGCGCGGATCACTACCCTTCCGATAGGTGTAGGCGGTATCCAC
>NZ_JASCOZ010000163.1 GCF_029960115.1 Stenotrophomonas sp. PS02289 | reverse complement strand
GGGGCGGGCGGGGGGGCGGGCCGCCCCAACCCCCCCCGCCGCCCCCCCCCGGCTCTACATCAGCGGTTCACCACAGCGGTTCACCACAGCGGTCACCCCAGCAACACCTCGCGCAACGCCGCATACTCCGGCGCACACGCCTCCGCCTTGGCCGGCCGCTCCAACAGTTCCGCCAACGCCACCGGCACCTCCAGCGCACGTCCGATCAACGGTTCCACCACCGACTCGAACTTGGCCGGGTGGGCGGTCGCCGCCACCGCCCAGTGCCCCTGCACGCCTTCGGCCCGCAGCTGCTCAAGCAGATGCACCGCAGTCGCCGAATGTGGGCAGAACACCTCCCCTGCTTCGGCGTAGCGGCGGGTGATCACCTCGCGGATCGCCGCGTCATCCACCGATTCCGACCGGAACGCGCCGCGCAGCGCCACGTCGTCCTCGCCAAACAACCAACGCAGCCGCTCGAAGTTGCTCGGTGCCCCCACATCCATCGCATTGGCCAAGGTCGCCACGCTGGTCGCGGGCGTATAGGCGGCCCCGTGGAAGAAGCGCGGCAGCACCGCATTCGCATTGGTGGCCAGCGCGATCTGGCCGATCGGCAGACCCATGCCGCGCGCCAGCACCGCCGCCATCGCGTTGCCCAGATTCCCGGTGGGCACCACCAGGTTCAGCACCTCGCCGGTGGTCGCATGGTGGTTCAATGCCGCGTCGGCGTAATAGCTCATCTGCGGCAACCAACGCCCGAGGCTGATGCTGTTGGCCGAACTGAGCGGCACCTGCTTCTGCAGTTCCTCGTCGCCCAGCGCCTGCTTGACCATCGCCTGGCAATCATCGAACGAGCCCGCCACGCGCAGCGTGTGGATGTTGTCGCCGAAGCAGCCCAGCTGATGTGCCTGACGCGGAGAGACGCGTCCATCGGGGTACAGCACCACCACGCGTATGCCCGGTTGACGATGGAAGGCGGCGGCAACGGCAGCGCCAGTGTCTCCGGAGGTCGCCACCACGATGGTCAGCGGGCGACTCTGGTCGCGCTGCAACCGCGACAGGCTGGCCGCCAGGAAACGCGCGCCGAAGTCCTTGAACGCCGCCGTGGGGCCATGAAACAGCTCCAGCACATGGTCCTGCGGCGTGGACAGCGGTACCAGCGGAGCCGGGAAGGTAAAGGCCTGCTCGCACAATTCGCGCAGGTTTGCCTGCAAGGCATCACCGGCAAAGTACGGCGCGAGCACCGCCTCGGCGTTGGCGGCCAGGCTGCCGCGCGCCGACCATGCCTGCGGTTGCGGTCGCACTTCCGGCACATACAGGCCGCCATCAGGAGCGAGACCGGCGGCCAGCGCCTGGCTCAGCGAAGCGGCGGGCGCGGCGTGTCGGGTAGAAACGAAATTCATGGACGATCCTGGAAGAAGAAAGACAAGGCTGCGCTCACAGCAGATGCGCCGCCGGCGCATTCAACGGCGACACCCACGCCTGGCTGTCGAAACCCGCATCGGCAAAGGCCTGCTGCACCGATGCACGCGCCGCTTCGGCCGCGGCGCGCTGCTCGAACCATGCGAACACACTGGGCCCGGCACCGGAAATGCTGGCCCCCATTGCGCCCGCCGCCAAGGCCGCATCGCGCGCCGCTTCAAAGCCCACAATCAACGATGCACGGCGTGGCTCCACCAATACATCGCGCAGCCCCGCGCGCACCTGTCCCGCATCGCCGCTGTAGCACCCACTGATCACCAGCGCCAGATTCGCGCTCTGTGCCACGAACTCGGACAACGCGTAGTGACCCTGCAAGGCGGCGCGCGCCCGACGCGTTTCCAGCATCGCATCGGGATGCACCAGCAGGCTGTGCCACGCCTCCGGCACCGGCAGCGAGACCAGCTGGTCGGCCGTGCTCAGCACCAGGCCGCCCAGCAGCATCGGCCCTAGGTTGTCGCCATGCCGGCCACCACTGGCCACCGCTTCGCCGGTAAGCGCGAACGGATACAGCGCCTTGCGCGAGACCGGTACCTCCAGCAGCGCATTGGCCGCCACCAGGGCCGCCACGCAGGAAGCGGCCGAGCCGCCCATGCCGGAACCCAGCGGAATGCCCTTGTCGATCTCCACCTCGAATCCGTACGGCAACGCCAGCGCCTCGCGCAGCGCGATCAGCGCCGCACCGGCGGTATTCGCGGCCGCCTCCAACGGCAGATCCACGGTGGTACCGCGAATGGCGGCAATGCGCACTTCGGGCTCGGCAATGCGCCGCACGCTTACCGTGTCGCCCACACCCGCAATGGCGTGGCCCAGAATGTCGAATCCCACCGCCACGTTGCCGACCGACGCCGGCGCAAACGCGCGTGCCATGCTGCCTTCACTCACAGACGCGCTCCTTCACCCGCAGCCACCCGCAGCACATCGGCAAACACACCGGCTGCGGTCACTTCCGGGCCTGCGCCCGGGCCTTGCACCACCAGCGGGTTGTCGCAGTAACGGCGCGTGGTGAACGACACCACGTTGTCGGTCAGGCGAAGATTGGCGAAGGCATGGCTGGACGGCAGCTCCACCAGACCCACCTGCGCCCCCTCGTTCGAAAGGCTCGCCACATAGCGCAGCACCGCGCCGCGTGCACGCGCCTGCGCCAGCCGCTCGGCAAAGGCCGCGTCCACGCTGACCAACCCCGCCATGAAGTCCGCGACGCTGGATTCGCGCAGCGAGGCCGGCACCAGGCTTTCCACCTGCACCTGTTCCAGGCTCAGCTCGCGACCGGCCTCGCGCGCCAGAATCACCAGCTTGCGCGCGACGTCCACGCCGGAGAGATCATCGCGCGGGTCCGGTTCCGTGTAGCCCAGCCGGCGCGCTTCCGTCACCAGCTGCGAGAACGGGGCTTGGCCATCGTATTTGTTGAACAGCCAAGCCAGCGTGCCGGAGAAGATGCCGTCGATCGCCAGGATCTCATCACCGGTGTCGACCAGGTCGCGCAGCGTGGTGATCACCGGCAAGCCGGCACCGACCGTGGCTTCGTAGCGGAAGCGTGCACCGCTGGTGGCCGCTGCGTCACGGATGGCGTGGTAGCGCGCCAGCGGGCCGGCCCCGGCCTGCTTGTTCGGGGTGACCACATGGATGCCGGCGGCCAGCCAGCCGGCGTAGCGCTCAGCAACATCTGCACTGCCGCTGCAGTCGATGATCAGCGCATGCGGCAGGTGTGCGGAGAGCAGATGATCGGTGAATTTATCCAGATCCGACGCTTCGCCCTGCCCCGCCAACGCCGCGCGCCAGTCACCGCTCAGACCGCGCGGCTCCAGCCGCATGCGGCTGCGCGAGGCCACCGCGCGCAGCCGCAGGTCCACGTTGGCGCGGGCCAGCAATCCGCCGTGCGTGGCCAGCAGCTGGTCCAGCAGTGCCGCGCCCACATTGCCCGGCCCGATCACCCCGACCGAGAAGGTCTGCGGCGACAGCCAGAAACCCGCATGCGCCGCGCGCAGCGCCTTGGTGGCCTGGCCGCTGTCCACCGCCACGGAGATGTTGCGTTCGGAGGAGCCCTGCGCGATGGCCAGGATATTGACCTGCGCGCGCCCCAGCGATTCAAACAGCCGCGCCGCCACGCCCGGCTGCCCCGCCATGCCATCGCCCACCGCCGCCAGCACGCTGACATTGTCGGTGAGCTGCACGCGCTGCACCTGGCCCACGCTGAGTTCATGCGCGAAGGCCTGCAGCAGCGCCGCTCGCGCCGCTGCCGCTTCGGCCTGGCGCACCACGCAGCAGATCGAATGTTCCGAAGATCCCTGCGAGATCATCACCACCGAAACATGCGCATTGCGCAGTGCTGCAAACACGCGCTCGGCCGTGCCCGGGACACCGATCAGACCGGTGCCTTCCAGGTTCAACAGCGCCAGGTCAGGGCTCAGGGTCAGCCCCTTGATCGGTCCCGACACCGTGCGCTCTGCGGTGATCCGCGTACCCGGGTGATCGGGCTGGAAGGTATTGCGGATGATGATCGGCAGGCCGCGCTCGATGGCGGGCGACATGGTCTGCGGGTGCACGACCTTGGCCCCGAAATAGGCCAGCTCGCAGGCCTCGTCGTAGCTCAGTGCGTCCAACTGCACCGCTTCGGGTACCACGCGCGGGTCCGCCGACAGCACGCCATCCACGTCGGTCCAGATATGCAGTTCGTCGGCATTGAACAGCGCGGCAAAGATCGCGCCGGAATAGTCGCTGCCATTGCGGCCCAGCGTGGTGATGCGGTCGCGACGGTCACGGGCGACGAAGCCGGTGGCCACCACGCGGTTGCCCGGGTGTGCCTCGCGCCATTCGGCCAGCCGCTGCGCGCTCTGTACCCAGTCCACGTCCACGCCGAGCTCGCCGCGATCCACCACCAGCACCTCGCGCGCATCCAGCACCGCGCAGTCGTGCCCGATGCTGCGGAAGTAGTGCCCCAGCAGGTGTGCCGAGTACACCTCGCCCAGCCCCTGCACGCGGTCCAGCACTTCCGGCGGCAGCCCCCCGATCACGCCGAGCGCCGCCAGCACTTCGGCCAGATGGTCGAAGCGCGCGTCCAGCCATTCCACCGTGGGGCCGGCATGCTCGCCGAGCAGCGCGACCGCTGCGCCACGATGGCGCGCGCGAAGTGCATGCCAGTCGTCGCGCCACAGCGGTGCGTCTTCGGCGGCGCGTTCGGCCAATGCGATCAGCGCGTCGGTGACACCCTTCATCGCCGACACCACCGTGACCTGCGTGGCCTCGTCGCGGGCCAGCAGCAGCTGGGCCACATGGCGGTAGCGCTCGGCGTCGGCCACCGAGGTGCCGCCAAACTTGTGCACCACCGTGGCGGTGGCGACTTTCAGCGGCGAAAGCGGCGCGGAAGCAGCGGCGACGTCAGAAGATGGAGCGGCAGCGATGGACATGTTGACCTCTGGTGAGGCCCCGCGTCATCCAGGCTGAAGGGAATTCCCCGCCACCTGGTCTGGTGCGGGGCCGTGGTTTTCGGAAGTTACGCGAAGACGACGGACCGCACCGGACGAGTGGTACCGGTGGTAATGGTGGTGGTGCCGATGGTGCGACCAGACGCGTTCGCGCCGCCGATGAGGGCGGTGGCGAGCAGCGTGGCGGTGGCGGCGATCAGGACCATGTGCCAAGAAAACACCGCCGCCGGGCGGCTTGTCAAGTGTTGCGCCGCAAAAAACCCAAGCGACGGTCTGCGCGCAATGTCGTTGAAAACGTTACGAATGTGACCATCCAGGCCGCACAACGGTTTTCAGCCGACGTGCTCGGCAATGGCACGGGGCGGACGATGCGCGTGCGCGCACAACAAGACCCCGGACACCAGACACGCAATCGCCAGAAGCTCCATCAGTGTCGGCCAGCGCTGCTGCCAGGCGAACCCGTACAACAGCGCGAACAGCGTCTCAAACACGATCATCTGCCCGGTCAGGGTGAGCGGCAGGTTCTGGCTGGCGCGGTTCCAGCACGCATTGCCCACCACCGAGGCCACCACCGCCACGCCCGCACTGATCACCCAGAACCAGACCCAGTCGCTGGAAGTCTGCACGCTGGCCGACGGCAGTACGAATGCACTGGGCACCAGCAGCAGCGCCAGCCCGCCGGTCGCCACGCCGGTCAGCAATGACCAGTCGTGCCCGGACAGATCCGGCCGCCGGGCCAGCCAGCGGCTGTTGCCGATGGAGTACAGCGCCCAGGAGAACAGCGCCCCGAAGGCACACAGCAAGCCCAGCAGACGTCGCCCCACCGAACCTTCGGCATGCTCGGCCTGCAGCGCTTCATAACCCACCAGCGCCACGCCCAGCACACACAGCGCCAGGGCAGGAGCCAGCTGTCGCAGCGGCACCGCGCCCTTTTCGCGCACGCCGACTAGGGTCACCACCACGGGTATCAGCCCGACGATCAGCGAAGCGGCGGCACCGCCGGCCCACTGCACCGCATTGGACAGCAGCACGAAATACACCAGATTGCCGGCCAGGCTGAGCCACAGCAGCCCCTTCCATTCGGCCGCGCCAATGCGCGTGCGCAGTTCCTTCCAGCGCGGGAACAGCAGCACGATCGCGATCAGCCCGTAGACCAGGTAGCGCCCGGCGGACAACTGCACCGCGCTGAACTGGCTGAGCACCGCAGGAGCCAGGAACACCACGCCCCACAACGCGCCAGCGGCGACGCCATTGGCAATGCCAACGCCCATTGAACGGTTCATCTGACAGCGCGGCTCCGGGTGGGGGGAGCCGGGAGTTTAGGGGCAATGCGGGACAGAACTCTTGACCCAGACTCCTGCGGGAGCCCGATGTACCCGCCGGTACTCCGCCGGCGTCATCCCCCACTCCCGCCGCAACGCCCGGGTCAATGCACTCTGTTCCGAGTACCCCGCCCGCTGTGCGATCTCCGCAATCGAAGCGTCGCTTTCCACCAGCTGGGCACGCGACCAGCGCAACCGGCAGCCACTCAGCCACGCCTGCGGGCTCAGCTCAAACGCCTGCTGAAACAAAGCATGCAGGCGACTACCACTCACCCCCACCGCCTCCGCGATACGCGCCACCGGCCATTCCTGGCCGGGAGCCTGCGCGATCCGCGCACACACCGCCTGTAGGCGCGTGGCGGTGCCGGCCAGCGAGAATGCCTGCATCAATACCGGCAACTCGCGCTCGACAATCCGCTCCTCCACCGCCTCTCCCGGCAACGCCGCCAACCGCTGCGCCATCGCCCGCACGGCCGCCGGCAGAGCCAACGTGGGGTGACCGTTCAAGCGCTCCAGCGTGTCGTCGTCGAACATCGCCGAAGGGCAGTCCACGATCAGGAACCGATCATTCGCCGTGGCCGTCTGCGCATGCCCTGCATGGGGGGCCACGAAGACCCCCTGCAGCACATCCAGGCGGCTGCCCCGCCCCTCGAGCTCGAACGCCAGTTCGCCCTGCAGCGGCACCACCCACTGCGCCACATCGTGCCGGTCCACCGAGGAGGACGGCCCGTAACGGCGCAGGTTGAAGGCGGCGGACGACATGGCAATGCGTGGTCAAACCCAGACAGGACAGCCAGTCTGCGCCGCCAACCGCCGCGCTGCAACGCAGGGACCCGCTGCAGCGACGACCCGGGGTCTCGTAGAGCCGGGCTTGCCCGGCTGCTCTTCGCGCAGGCCCCAAGCCCCCTCTGTAACCTCCCCCAAATTTCCCAGTGCTATATTCAGCTTCGTCCTGTCAGCAATGGAGTGCCGCTATGACGAAGTCCCGCCTCTCCGCCCTGCTCGCCCTGGCCATGGCCGCCAGCCCGCTGGCCAGCGCCGAACCCACCACCAGTCCGCTGCCGGGCCAGCTGCCCGAACGGGTCGCTCCGGCCAAACATTGCATGGACACCCGCGCCATACGCGAAATGAATCAGGTGTCCGACACCAGCGTGTCGCTGCGCGCCGCCGACCTGTCCACCTGGCGGGTGACGTTCAAGGAAAGCTGCCCCGGCGTGACCTACGCGACCAACCCCCGCATCGTCGGCGACGACAGCTGGGTCTGCGGCACGGGCAAGGAACGCGTGCTGCTGGACAACAGCGAATGTGGCATCGCCTCCGTGCAGCGGATCACCCCGCGCGAGTTCGCCGTGGAAGCCCGCCAGGCCGACCGTGCCAAGCTGCCCATGCTGGCCGCGGTGAACGTGAAGGAAGAAAAGCGCACCCTGCGTGGCTCTCCTTCCTACTGCTTCGACACCCGCAACGTGCGTGGCTATGGCGACGACGTCAAAGGTTTCATGGTGCAAACCAACGCCAAGCGCTCCGGCGGGCACAGCAAGTATGTGGTTGAGGTGGGAGCCAACTGCCGCGCCTTGGTGCGCTCGCCCGAGATCCAGTTCCGTTCCGGCTTCGGCACCAGCATGATCTGCGGCAACCCCGGCGACGTGGTGGTGGTGAACGACCCGGTAAACTACCCGCCGTTCGCCGAAGACTATTTCCTTGACCGCAACGAGGGCCTGCGCAAGGCCGACATCGGCGTGGGTGACCGCTGCGATGTGCTGGCGGTGTATCCCGCTGGCTGATCTACCCGGAGTACTGCTTTGACCATATCCTCCCTGACGGGCTCGCGCCCGCACGCCGCCCTGCTGGCGCTTTCCCTCTGCTTCGCTTTTGCGTCCACCAGCCAGGCCGCGCCTGCCGCGTGTATGGATGCGCGTGAGCTGAAGGAGATGAAGCAGATCACCCCCAACAGCATTGCCCTGCTTGCCTCAGACCAGACCACCTGGCAGGTCAACTTCCAGAACGAGTGCCCGGGGCTGATGGCCGCAGGCAAGCCAAAGATTCTGGCAAAGGACGGCCAGGTGTGCGGCACCGGCAACGAATTCGTGCGCGCCGGTGGGCGCGACTGCGCGATTGCCACCGTGCAGCAGATCAGCCGGCGCGATTTCGCCGACATCGCTCGCCAGGCAGACCGCTCGCCGCTGACCACCCTCCCCACCGTGAACGTGAGCGAAGCCAAGCGCACCCTGCGCGGGTCACCCTCGTACTGCTTCGACACCCGCCACGTGCGCAGCTACGGCGACAATGCCAAGGGCTTCATCGTGCAGACCAACCCACGTCGCTCAGGCGGTAACCGCGAATACGTGGTGGAGGTGGCCAACAACTGCCGCGCCCTGATGCACTCACCGGCGATCCAGTTCAAGTCCGGCTATGGCACCAGCCTGATCTGTGGCAACCCGGGCGATGTGATCATCGTGCAGGAGCAGCCCCAGGCCAGCGAGCGCGCTGCCGTGCTGCGCGACACCTTGGTGACCGCGGGTGAGCGCTGCGACGTGCTCTCGGTGTACCCCGCGGGCTGAGCACCATCGCCGTTTCACCCATACGAAAAAGGCCCCGGAAATCCGGGGCCTTTGTCTTACCGCACCGAAGAAATCAGTGCTTCATTGCATGCTTGCGGTCGCGCATCACCGCATGGGTTTCCTGCACGTGCGGCAGCAGGCGGGTGACTTCCTGGCGCGCCGCCGGCGGCAGATCGTTGTCGGTGGCGGCGTCCTTGAACGCTTTCAGCAGACGGTCTTCGGATTCTTCCAGCTCAGCCACATAGCCGTACTGGGTGTCGCCCAAGGTGGCGCGGACCTTGCCGTAGAACTGCTGCATCGAACCGACCATGGTGCCGTGCTCGGCCGGCTTGCCGCCGGCAGCGGCAACGGTGCTGCTGAGCGAGGTGACGATGTTCGACTTGACGCCGGCAATGCGGGTGAACAGCGCGGACAGTTCAGCGTCCTTCACCTTGCCGGCCGCTTCGGTGTAGAAGTCCTTGCCGTCGCGGGCGATTTCGATCAGGTCATTGAGGGTGCTGGTGGTTTCAGACTGGATGCTCACGTGATGCGTCTCCTGCGATTCAGTGGAATGACCCGTTGGGGTGGAGCCACTTTTCCGCAGTCGCAATGAAGTGCGCGTGACCTCGAAATCACGCCGCTTACGCGATGTTTGCATCGTGCAAAGCGCATGTGTTCGACGTGTATGCAAACCGGCTATACAGGCAGCAACATCTGAAGGATTCACGAACGAACAGCAACGACGCAATCGAAGTCGCCGTGACTACGGGCAGCCGGTGATGCCCTGTATCGGCGGCGGAATCCCGTTCGCTGACGACGATCCGCCCACTGACTTCGCGGCTTCGCGCTCTGACGATGTTCCGCTCGCTGACCACGCCCCGCTTCCTGACAATAATCCGCTCGCTGACCACGCCCCGCTTCCCGACAATGATCCGTTCGCTGACCACGCCCCGCTTCCCGACAATGATCCGTTCGCTGCCCACGCTCCGCTTCCCGACAATGATCCGTTCGCTGACCACGCTCCGCTTCCCGGCGATGGTCCGTTCGCTGGTACGGTCGCACGACCGTCGCC
>NZ_JASCOZ010000162.1 GCF_029960115.1 Stenotrophomonas sp. PS02289 | reverse complement strand
GAGCCACGCCCTGCGTGGCTTTGCGGAGTCAGACGAAACACAGCCACGCAGGGCGTGGCTCTACGGCTTCGAGGCCACCGCCGGCGCACCGGCAAAATCACCACAGCCGTGATACTGCTTGGCACCCACGGTCAGCATGACCGTCGCACCAAACGCCTTTCCACTCATGCTGTCCTCGCACACGGTGCGCTGGAACGTCAGCTTGATGTCGGTGCCATCTTCCGCCTTGCCTGACCAGCCATCCTGGCCCTGCGTGGGCGCAGCGATCTCGTACTTGATCTCGCCATAGTGGGTTTCGACATGCAGGCGCGGCGCTTCACCGTCGCTGACCTGTGCCAGCCAGCCCGGTTCGTTGCCAGTGGCGCGGAAGGCGGCCGCGGACGCGGTCGGCGTGGTCGCCGCAGGTGCCGCTTCGCCTTCGGTGCCCGAGCCGGTGCAGCTGCGGTCGGACTCGCCAGCCAGGGTCAGGGTGCCTTCGGTGGTGCCCTTGGTCCAGAACACATTGCCCTGGCCATCGCCGTACTTCGCGCCGGAGGCAGCGGTTTCAGAAGACATCACGAAGGTGCGCCCACCGACGACAACGGTGGCCGAATCCTGGCCGCGATAGGTGGCCTGCACGGCGAGGTCCCCGCACTGGAACGCATAGGTGCGTTCATCGCTGGTGGGGGTGCCGGCCGGTGGCGCGACTTCGGCGGTGCCGGTGTTGGCGTCCTGCGCGGCGGGCTGGCAGGCGGCCAGGCTTGCAGTGATCGCGGCGCTGAGAATCCAGGGGGAAATGCGCATGTTCGACTCCTTGCCGATCGGTTACGTCAGCAGATCATCCTAGACGCAGGCCCGTGAAGCGTGGATTAGCACCCCGTAGAGCCACGCCCTGCGTGGCTTCGCAGTGTCTAATCGCGCGCCAACCGCCGCATACGCTCCCCCAACCGTTCCAGGCTGTCTTCGATGATCCGCAACTCCTCCTGCTGCGCACGGGGCAACCGTTCCCGCAGCTCCAGTTGCAGCGCACTCCACCCACTCACACCACGCGCGCTGAGCTGCGCCGTCGCAACCTCCGCCGCCGCACGTTCTTCGCCCACCGGCACACCATACCCACCCGCCGGCAACAAACTCGCCGGACTCACCAACTGCCCGGCGTCATCCAGCAGTGCCAGCAACGCCGCATGTGCGGCATCGACTCCACCACGCGGATCGCTCAACGCACGCTTCAATCCCGAGCGCGCACGCAGTTCTTCGCGATTGCGCGCGGCCTGCTCCAGCAGCAGCATCGCCGACGTCGCGCGCAAGCCACCCTGCTCCCCCCAGACCGCGCGCTGCGCGGCAGGCAGTTGCAGCCACGCGGTGACGTCGGCTGCCGGCACCGCCAGCTCGGCCTGCACCACCTCGAACAACTGCTGGTAGTGCGCCTCAGCGGAGGGAAAGTAATAACCCTGACGGGTCGCCTCAGGCCGATCATCCAGCACGGAGGTATCCGCCACACCCTGCCGTTGCAGTCGCGACAACAACCCACGCGGGGTGATCCGGTTCAGCCCCTCTTCGCCCAGGCGCGGCACGCCTTCCTGCAGCAGCTTGCCGGTTTCCACCGCACAGTTGTTGCTGATGAAGCGGTAGCTGCCGTTGTAACTCCAATGCACCTGTGCGACCCGCTCCAGCAACGCGGCGATCTCCTCGTCACGCAATGCCAGCGGAATGGAAGACAACCCGCGCAGTTCCACCTGGGTGTACTCGTTGATCACCTGGTTCAGCGGCAACACGAACAGTCGCGAAGGATACGCGCCGGTCAACCCGGCCCAGCTGGAAATCTGCACATCACTGACGAAGGCGCGGAACGACAACACCCGGTGGTGGGCCAGGTCCATGCGGCAGGCCGGCCCACGCGGCCGACCCGGCGCGCAGATCACCAGGCGCAGCATGCTGTGGCCCCAGCGACTCATCAGCGCGTCATTGCCTTCGGCAAGCAGGTACTCGACGGCGTAGACGCGCGACGGATCCAGCTCCATCAATGAGGCCTGGCCGCTGATCTCGCCGGCCTGCACCAGTGGCAGGCGTGCGTCGCACGGCGGCGTAGGGGTGTCGCGGTGGCCGATGTGTTCGGCAAACCACGCCGCCAGTGCCGGGCGACGGCAGGCGTAATCCGGATCCAGCAGATAGTGTTCGGCGTTGACCGCCAGGAATTCGGCAGGGCTGTACCGCTCGTAGGCGTCCGGGCTGCGCGCGCTGAACGCGTTGCTACCGCGCCCCATGCGCCAAGGGCGCTGCTGCCAGCCGGCGAGGTCGCGCCAACGCGAGGTGCTCGACCAGCCGCCGTCGGCAGCGCGGTCCAGCACATGGGTCAGTTCATGGATCAGCGCCGCCTGAAGCGCACGTGGCAGCGGCTGCCCGGGGTGTACGTCGCTCAACAAGGCTCGCTGCAGCGTGATCGTCCCGGCCCGGGCGCGACCATGGACGCCGTCGGGTAGCTGATCGGACCAGCGCACCGGCACCGGCGCGTGGAAACGGGCCTGCCATCCGGCCGGCAGCAGGTCCGGCGCAGCGGTCATCACCTGCGCCGCCGCCACCTGCTCGGCGGCATCGAGGCCTGACGGCTGCAACTCCAGTTGCAGCGCGGCGTGGGCGGCCGGAGCGGCCAGCAACGCCGCCAGGACCGCCGCGCATCGGCGCAGGGCCCGGCGGCGCAACGACATCAGCGGGCCAGCAGGGTCCGCGCCAGGGCCATGTCGCTGGCCTCGCGCTGGGCGGCATCGTGCTCACGCAGGTGCAGCAGGGCCGCTTCGAGGCGGGCACCGCGGATCGCGCCGTCGCTGGCGACGAAGGCTGCGGCGTCTTCGCGCGCATCCAGCACCACCTTGTCATCGTCGGAGCTGGACGAGCCGGCCGACGAGGCACCGGATGCGGAGCCTGCCGAAGAACCGGCGAAGCTGGAGGCCAGGGCCGAAAGCGGCAGCGACAGAGCAAGCACGGCAACAACAAGAATCGGACGCATCATCAGGGTGTCATTCAGGCGGGAAAGCACAGAGCGTATCGGGTGCGTGAAGAACTGTCGCGTCCTACAGGTCAAAAACCTTGCCCGGGTTCAGCAAACCTTGGGGATCAAACGTGCGTTTGACCGCCTTCATCAGCGCGATTTCCGCCGCGCCGCGGGTGCTGTCCAGATAGCCCTTCTTGACCAGACCGATGCCATGTTCGGCGGAAATGCTGCCATCGAACTCCTTCAGCACCTGGGCCAGCAGCTTGGTCACATGCTCGCACTGCTGCAGGAATTCGGCGTCAGCGGTGTCGTCGGGCTTGAGCACGTTGATGTGCAGATTGCCGTCGCCGATGTGGCCAAACCACACCACGTCGAAGTGCGGATAGGCCTGTCCGATCAGCGCCTGGGTCTGGGCCAGGAACGCCGGCATGGAGGAAATCCGGACGGACACATCATTCTTGTAAGGCTTGTAGCGCGCCACCGCCTCGGTGATGCCCTCGCGCAGGCGCCACAGCTGCGCGGCCTGGGCATCGCTCTGGCTGACCACGCCGTCGCTGACCCAGCCCTGCTCCATGCAGGCCTCGAACGCCGCCATCGCGGCCGCCTCCTGGGCCTCGTCGCCAGCGGCGAACTCGGTCACCACGTAGAACGGATGCACCTCGGCAAACGGGGCCTGTGCGCCGTGCGCCAGCACGTGCTCCAGCGCCCGGTCCGTGAAGAATTCGAACGCCTGCAGTTGCAGGCGCTCGCGGAAGGCCGCGAACACCTCCATCAGCACCTCGAACGAGGGCAGCGCCAGCAGCATCACGTTGCTGGCCGGCGGCGGGTCGGTAAGCTTCAGGGTGGCCTCGACGATCACCCCCAGGGTGCCTTCCGAGGCGATCAGCAGCTGGCGGAAGTCGTAACCGCTGGAGTTCTTGATCAGCCCCTTGTTCAACTCCAGCAGCTCGCCGTTGACGGTGACCACCTTCAGGCCGGCGATCCACTCGCGCGTGTTGCCGTAGCGGATCACCCGGATGCCGCCGGCATTGGTGGCGATGTTGCCGCCAATCGAACACGAGCCCCGCGCGGCGAAATCCACCGGGTAGATCAGGCCGTGTTCCAGCGCCGCGTTGTGCACGGCCTCCAGTGCCATGCCGGCCTGCACGGTCAGGGTGCGGTCCACGGCATTGAATGCCAGCGGCTTGTTCATCCGCTCCAGGCTCAGCACCAGCTCGCCGTTGGCGGCCACGGCACCACCGGACAACCCGGTGCGACCACCCGAGGGCACCACGGCCACGCCCTGCGCGCTGCACCAGCGCAGCACAGCCTGGACCTCTTCCACGCTGGCCGGCAAGGCGATGGCCAGCGGAGCGGGCGTCCAGCGCCGGGTCCAGTCGCGTCCGTAATGCTCCAGGTCGGCCGCATCGGTCTTGAGCCGCAGCCCGGGGCAGTCCTGCAACAGCGATTCAAGGCGCGGGTCGGTCATGGCGGCTCAAAGGCGGGAAACGGCCAAGGGTAGCGCACGACCGTTGGTCGCGCGACCTCGAACAACGCCCCGATGGATGCATCTGAAACCGTTGCCGCGCCGCACCATCGCGGTGCCGTTCTGGCATAGTGGTCAGCCCTCTCCACCGTGCTGCACTTTGCCCATGTCGCCGAAGAAGACCTCGTTCCCGAAGCAGGATATCCGTGTGCTGTTGCTCGAGGGGGTCAGCCAGACCGCCATCGACGTGTTCAGCGCCGCCGGCTATTCGCAGATCGAGGTGCACAGCAAGGCACTGCCGGATGACGAGCTGAAAGCCCGCATCGCCGAGGCGCATATCGTCGGCATCCGCTCGCGCACCCAGCTCAGCGCCGACGTGCTGGCCCATGCCAAGCGCCTGATGGCGGTGGGCTGCTTCTGCATCGGCACCAACCAGGTCGACCTGGAAGCGGCGGAACTGGCCGGCATTCCGGTGTTCAACGCGCCCTACTCCAACACCCGCAGCGTCGCCGAACTGGTGATCGCCGAAGCCATCATGCTGACCCGTGGCATTCCGCAGAAGAACGCCGAATGCCATCGCGGCGGCTGGTCCAAGTCGGCCGCTGGCAGCCATGAAGTGCGCGGCAAGACCCTGGGCATCGTCGGCTACGGCCACATCGGCACCCAGGTCGGCGTCATGGCCGAAGCCATGGGCATGCAGGTGATCTTCCACGACATCGAAACCAAGCTGTCGCTGGGCAACGCCCGCGCCGCCATCGATCTGGACGACCTGCTGGCCCGGGCCGACATCGTCACCGTGCACGTGCCGGAAACCCCGGCCACACAATGGATGATCGGCGCGCCGCAACTGGCGAAGATGCGCCCGGGCGCGCACCTGATCAACGCCGCGCGCGGCACCGTGGTCGATATCGAGGCACTGGACGCCGCGTTGCACGCGGGGCATATCGGCGGCGCGGCGCTGGACGTGTTCCCGGTCGAGCCCAAGGGCAATGGCGACGCCTTCGTGTCGCCGCTGACCGCGCACGACAATGTGATCCTCACCCCGCACGTGGGTGGCAGCACGCTGGAAGCGCAGGACAACATCGGCGTGGAAGTGGCGGCCAAGCTGGTGCGCTACAGCGACAACGGCAGCACCCTGTCGGCGGTCAACTTCCCGGAAGTCACCCTGCCCGAGCACGCCGACAGCCTGCGCCTGCTGCACATCCACCAGAACGTGCCGGGCGTGCTGTCCAAGGTCAACGAGATCTTCTCGCGCCACAACGTCAACATCGACGGCCAGTTCCTGCGCACCGATCCCAAGGTCGGTTATGTGGTGATCGACATCACCGCCAGCGAGGAACAGGCCGCCGGCGTGCGCGAGGAACTGGCGGCGATTCCGGGCACGCTGCGCACGCGGGTGTTGTACTGATCTATCGGTTGCACGCAATACATGCTTTTGTAGAGCCGGGCTTGCCCGGCTGCCGGCGGCGTGCACAAAGCTTCAGCCGGGCAAGCCCGGCTCTACGTCATGGGCCGTCGGTTTGGCATCAGCGCGCCAACCACCTGTTCGCCATGCGCGGCAACGACGGATCGCCATCCGGCGTCTCAATCGCCTCGGCCGCCACCTCGGCCACCGTGCGCCACGCCAGCGCCAGCGACTCCTCGCTGACCACGAACGTCTCGCTGCCCAGCGCCCGCACCACGTAGCGGGCGTCGTAATGCCAATGCCCCGGCACGTCCTTGCGTTCGGGAATCCAGTGCTTGTCGATGTCGAACAGTCCCCCGTCCTCCAGCACCAGCCCGCTCAGACCGGATTCCTCCTCCGCCTCGGTCAGCGCCACCTTGGCCAGGTCGCGCTCGCCGTCAGCGTGGCCGCCCAGCTGCAGCCAGCGGTCCAGCTTGCGGTGATGGGTCAGCAGGATGCGCTCGCCATCGGCGCTGACCAGCCAGGCGCTGCCGGTGAAGTGCCCGGCCAGCCGGCTGCGCAGGAACGGGTTCTCGGCATCGTCCAGAAGTGTGCTGAATTCGTCAGCGAGCGCGGCGTGTTCGGGATGCCGGCTGGCGTAATCGGCCAGCTGTGCACGCAGAGCGGCGTCTTGTCCTACAAGGGATTCGGAGTTCAGCGACATGGAATCGGGGGGCGGCGGCGGATTTGACCCATTATCGCCGCCGATGCTGCATTTGCGCTTGTGCGCAGGCTTCAGCTTTGGCTAAGGTACAGCGGGTCGCCCGTTGGGGCGGCACCACCCCAATCAAGGGGGCGCGGCAATGTATCGCGCCCCGCTCATTCCATTCAGCGAGGCCTGGCCTCGCGTTACGGGAAGCACTGCATGCTGAAGTCTCTGTTGAGGGTCAAACCGGTGGCACCGGCCGGGCACGTCGATGCCGGTGAGCCGATCGAAGGCAGCCTGGATGGCGAAGCCACACTGAAACGGACCCTCACCGCGAGACACCTCATCCTGCTGGGCATCGGCGCGGTGATCGGCGCGGGTATCTTCGTGCTGACCGGCCAGGCGGCCGCCAATCACGCCGGCCCCGCCGTCATGCTGTCATTCGTGATCGCCGGCTTCGCGTGTGCCCTCGCCGGCCTGTGCTACGCCGAATTCGCGGCGATGATGCCGGTCTCCGGCAGCGCCTACTCCTATTCCTACGCCACCCTCGGCGAAGGCATGGCCTGGTTCATCGGCTGGTGCCTGGTGCTGGAGTACCTGTTTGCCTCGGCCTCGGTCGCAGTGGGCTGGTCGGCCTATCTGATCAGCTTCATCACCACGACCCTGCACATGCCGTTCCCGGACGCGCTCAGCGCCGCGCCGATCGCCTGGACCGGGCAGGAGTTCGTCTCCTCCGGCAAGCTGTTCAACCTGCCCGCGGTGCTGATCGTGGCGGCCGTGTCTGGCCTGCTGTACGTGGGCGTGACCCAGTCGGCCTTCGTCAACGCGATCATCGTGGCGATCAAGGTCACCGTGATCTGCCTGTTCATCGGGATTGGCGCGGCGCATATCGACCCGGCCAACTGGACCCCCTTCATTCCGGAAAACACCGGTGTGGACGGCCAGTTCGGATGGAGCGGCGTGTTCCGCGCGGCCACCATCGTGTTCTTCGCCTACATCGGCTTCGACGCGGTTTCCACCGCCGCCGGTGAAACCAAGAATCCCCAGCGCAACATGCCCATCGGCCTGCTCGGCTCGCTGGCCGTGTGCACCGTGGTCTACATCATTGTCTGCGCGGTGCTGACCGGCATGATGCCGTACCACCTGCTGGGCACCGACAAGCCGGTGGCCACCGCCCTGGAGCCCTACCCGACCCTGGGCTGGCTGAAGACCTTCGTGGAAATCGGTGCGATCGCCGGCCTGTCCTCGGTGGTGCTGGTGATGATGATGGGCCAGACCCGCATCGCCTACACCATTTCCCGCGATGGCCTGCTGCCGAAGGTGTTCGGCAAGGTCCACGCCCGCTTCCGCACCCCCTACTGGGCCACCATTGTGGTGGGCGTGATCGCCGCTGCGCTGGCCGGGCTGGTGCCGCTGAACGTACTGGGTGAGCTGGTGTCGATGGGCACCCTGCTGGCCTTTGCCACGGTCTGTGTGGGTACTCTGGTGTTGCGTCGTACCCGTCCGGAGATCGAACGTCCGTTCCGGGTCCCGGCGGTGTGGCTGATCGCCCCGCTGGGTGCGTTGACCTGTCTGTTCCTGTTCTGGCAGGCGTTCGTGGTGCACTGGCACCTGTTCGTCGGCTGGACGGTGCTGGGCCTGCTGATCTATTTCGGTTACGGCATCCGCAACAGCAAGCTCGCCAAGCAGTCATAATTCCGCAACGGGCCGGCCCAGTGCCGGCCCGTTCGTTTTCACCCGACAAGACCCAAACACATGCTTAAACAACTGTGGGCCACCAAGCACCCGCACGCTGCCCATGAAGACGCCAATGGGCTGAGCCTGAAGCGCCACCTGGGTCCCTGGGGCCTGACCGCGCTGGGTATCGGCGCGGTGATCGGCGGCGGCATCTTCGTGATCACCGGGCAGGCGGCGGCCAACCACGCCGGTCCGGCGATCATGCTGTCGTTCGTGCTGGCCGCCATCTGCTGTGCGTTCTGCGCGCTGGCCTATGCCGAGTTCGCGTCCATGGTGCCGGTCTCGGGCAGTGCCTACACCTACACCTATGCGACGTTCGGCGAGCTCTCGGCGTGGTTCATCGGCTGGATGCTGGTGCTGGAGTACGGGGTCTCGGCATCCGCGGTGGCGGTCAGCTGGACTGGCTACTTCCTCAGCCTGTTAAGCCATTTCGACATCCATCTACCGGCCGCGCTTGTGAGCGCGCCACTGGACGCGCAGCTGCGTCCGACCGGGGCGATCGCCAACATTCCGGCGGCGATCCTGGTGCTGCTGCTGACCTGGCTGTGCTACGTGGGCATCAGCAAGTCCTCGGCGATGAACATGGCGATGGTGGTCCTGAAGACCGGCCTGATCATCCTGGTGATCGTGGTCGGCTGGAAGTACGTCGACCCGGCCAACTGGACCCCGTTCATTCCGGAGAACCAGGGGCCTGGCAAGTACGGCATGGAAGGCGTGCTGCGCGGCGCGGCGATGGTGTTCTTCGCCTACATCGGCTTCGAGGCGGTGTCGGTGGCAGCGCAGGAATCACATCGGCCGCAGCGTGACATGCCGATCGGCATGATGCTGTCGCTGGTGATCTGCACGGTGCTGTACATCGCGATGGCGGCGGTGATGACGGGCCTGGTGCCCTACTCGCTGCTGGGCACGGACGAACCGGTGGTCACGGCGGTGGCCGCGCATCCGCAGCTGGGCTGGCTGCGCGTGGTGGTGGAGATTGGTGCGCTGATCGGCCTGTCCTCTGTGGTGCTGGTGATGGTGATCGCGCAGCCGCGCATCTTCATGATCATGGGCCGCGACGGCCTGCTGCCGCCGGTATTCACCAAGATCCATCCGACCTACCGGACGCCGCACATCAACACGGTGATCACGGGCATCGGCATCGCGCTGCTGGCGGCCTTGTTCCCGTTGGACGTGCTGGGTGAGCTGACCTCGATGGGCACGCTGATCGCGTTCGCGGCGGTGTGCGCGGGCGTGCTGATCCTGCGCCGCACCCAGCCGGACCTGCCGCGTCCGTTCCGGATTCCGGCGGCGTGGCTGGTGTGCAGCCTGGGCGTGTTGAGCTGCCTGGCGCTGTTGTCGGCGATGACGCTGCACAACTGGATGCTGATGATCGGCTGGACGGTGATCGGGTTTGCGATCTACTTCCTGTACGGGTTCAAGCACAGCCGCCTGCGCGGGCGGTGATGCTTGCCCTTCGCGGTTGTTTTATCGCGAAGATCAAGAGCGGTGGCTCTGTATTGATCCTGGTTTGGGCGGGTCGGGACGGGCGTTCCGGGGGACGGCGCAAGTACGTCCCTGTAGCCTCGATCGCCGCATCCATGCGGCTCACGCCCCCTCCAGCCCATCCC
>NZ_JASCOZ010000161.1 GCF_029960115.1 Stenotrophomonas sp. PS02289 | reverse complement strand
GGCAGAGCCCGGCGCCACGTAACACATCGATTGCCGACGCTGTCAGCGCAACTCAGCGCAGACCCGTCTCGTTGCGCGCAATCACCAGGCGCTGGATTTCCGAGGTGCCTTCGTAGATCTCGGTGATCTTGGCGTCGCGGAAGTAACGCTCCAGCGGCATTTCCTTGGAGTAACCCATGCCGCCGTGGATCTGCACCGCCTGGTGGGTGATCCACATCGCTGCTTCCGAGGCGGTCAGCTTGGCAATCGCCGCTTCGTTGCTGAAACGCTTGCCCTGCCCCTTCACCCATGCGGCGCGCAGGGTCAGCAGCAGTGCGGCGTCCAGCTTGCACTTCATGTCGGCGATCTTGGCCTGGGTCATCTGGAAGGTGCCGATCGCCGCGCCGAACGCCTTGCGCTCCTTCACGTACTCGATCGTCGCTTCATAGGCCGCGCGCGCGATGCCGATGGCCTGCGAAGCGATGCCGATGCGGCCTGCGTCCAGCACGCCCATCGCGATCTTGAAGCCCTCGCCTTCCTTGCCCACGATGTCGTCGGTGTGCGCCACGTAATCCTGGAACTCGATTTCGCAGGTCGCCGAAGCACGGATGCCCAGCTTCGGCTCGGTCTTGCCACGGTGGAAGCCCGCGCGGTCCGTGTCGATGATGAACGCGGTGATGCCGCGTGCGCCCGCTTCCGGGTCGGTCATCGCAAACAGCACGATGTACTTCGCCACCGGACCGGACGTGATCCAGCTCTTCTTGCCGTTGATCACATAGGTGCCGTCGGCCTGCTTCACCGCCCGGCAACGCATCGCCGTGGCGTCCGAACCCGACTGCGGTTCGGTCAGCGCAAACGCACCAATCGCCTCGCCTTCGGCAATCGCGCGCACGTAGGTCTGCTTCTGCGATTCACTGCCGTGGGTGAGGATGCCGTTGCAGAACAGCGAGTTGTTCACCGACATGATCGTCGAATGGGCCGCGTCGCCGGCAGCCACTTCCACCATCGCCAGCACATAGGCGATCGGGTCCATGCCCGCGCCGCCGTATTCAGCCGGCACTTCGATGCCCATCAGACCGTTTTCGCCCAGCAGGCGGATGTTCTCCAGCGGGAACTCGCCGGTGCGGTCATGGTGCTCCGCGCTCGGGGCGATCTTTTCCTGCGCGATGCGACGCGCCACGTCCTGCAGCATCAGCTGCTCTTCGGTAAAACTGAAATCCACAACAACCCTCCCAGGAAAATGTCGATATCAGCCGCCTTGTGCGCGGCCAGATGGCGGAATTGTACCGGGGGTCGGGCAATCCCGGCTGACTTGACCGGAACGGGGGGAAACGCCGAAAATATCTCTATATCGCGATAGGTAGATATTTATGGATCTCGAAGACTGGTCGGTACGTTTGAAGGTGTTCGCCGACGCGACCCGGGTGCGCCTGCTGACCCTGCTGGAGCAGGAAGAACTGACCGTGGCCGAGCTCTCGGCGATCACCACGCTGGCCCAGCCGCGGGTGTCCACCCATCTGGCCAAACTGAAGGAAGCTGGGCTGGTCCGCGACCGCCGCGCCGGCGTGTCGGCCTACTACCGCTTCGATGACGCCGCGCTGGACCCGGCGCAGCGCGCATTGTGGCATGCCTTGAGCACCGGCAGCGACGACCCGCTGCTGCGCCAGGATGCTGAACGCGTCGCCGCCGTCCTGGCCAGCCGCGCCGCGGACCAGAACTGGGCCGACAGCGTCGCTGGCGACATGGAGCGCCATTACTCGCCCGGTCGCACCTGGGAAGCGCTGGCGCGTACCGCCCTGCCGTTGCTGGAAACCGGCGACGTGCTCGACATCGCGTCCGGCGACGGCGTGCTGGCCGAACTGGTCGCCCCCCATGCCAAGCGCTACGTCTGCATCGACACCAGTGCGCGGGTGGTCGCCGCCGCCAGCGAGCGCCTGCGCCGCCTGGCCAACGTGGAGGTGCGCGAGGGCGACATGCATGCGCTGCCGTTCAAGGACCGCAGTTTCGACCTGGTGGTGCTGATGCATGCCCTCACCTATGCCAGCAAGCCGGCCCAGGCCGTGGCCGAAGGCGCGCGCGTGCTGCGCTCCGGCGGCCGGCTGCTGCTGTGCAGCCTGGCCCGTCATGAACACAAGGCCGCGGTGGACGCCTACGGTCACGTCAACCTCGGTTTCAGCGACAAGGAGCTGCGCAAGTTCGCCGAGAAGGCCGGGCTGGTCGTCTCCAGCCTGGAAACGGTGACCCGCGAGAAGCGACCGCCGCATTTTGAAGTCATCTCGCTGATCGCGACCAAGCCCTGAGGTTTCCATGTCGACCCTGCCGTGGCTGCACCCTGAACGTGTCCGCGCCCTCGAATCGGCGCTGGCCGAGCGCATTCTGATCATCGATGGCGCGATGGGCACGATGATCCAGCGCCACGGCCTGGAGGAAGCGGATTACCGCGGCGAGCGCTTCGCCGGTGGCTTCGATCACCAACACGGTGCAGGCTGCGACCACGGCACGCCGAAAGGCCATGACCTGAAGGGCAACAACGACCTGCTCCTGCTGACCAAGCCGGAGGTGATTGCCGGCATCCACACCGCCTATCTCGAAGCCGGCGCGGACCTGATCGAAACCAACACCTTCAATGCCACGTCGGTGAGCCAGGCCGACTATCACCTGGAACACCTGGTCTATGAGCTCAACAAGGCCGGTGCCGCCGTGGCCCGCGCCTGTTGCGATGCCATCGAGGCGACCACGCCGGACAAGCCGCGCTTCGTCATCGGCGTGCTCGGCCCGACCAGTCGTACCGCGTCGATCAGCCCGGACGTGAATGATCCTGGCTTCCGCAACACCAGCTTCGATGCACTGCGTGACACCTACCGCGAGGCCATTGACGGCCTGATCGACGGCGGGGCCGATACCCTGATGGTGGAAACCATCTTCGACACGCTCAACGCCAAGGCCGCACTGTTCGCCATTGAAGAAGCCTTCAATGATCGCGGCGCGCGCCTGCCGATCATGATCTCCGGCACGATCACCGATGCCTCCGGGCGTACCCTGTCCGGGCAGACTGCCGATGCCTTCCACGCCTCGCTGGCCCACTCACGGCCGCTGTCGATCGGCCTGAACTGCGCGCTCGGTGCCGACGCCATGCGCCCGCATGTGGAAACGCTGGGCCAGGTCGCCGACTGTTACGTCAGCGCCCACCCCAACGCCGGCCTGCCCAACGCGTTTGGCGAATACGACGAAACCCCGGATGAAATGGCGGCCACCCTGCGCGGCTTCGCCGAGGACGGCCTGCTCAACATGGTGGGCGGCTGCTGCGGCTCCACGCCGGACCATATCCGCGCCATTGCCCTGGCGGTGGCCGGCCTGCCGCCGCGGTCGCTGCCGTCAGCGCAGGAGGAGGCCGCATGAGCGCGCCGGTCCGCCACACCCGGCTGTCCGGCCTGGAACCGCTGGTCATCTCGCCGGACCTGCTGTTCGTCAACGTCGGTGAGCGCACCAACGTCACCGGCAGCGCCCAGTTCCGCAAGCTGATCAAGGAAGAACGTTACGAGGAAGCGGTCGACGTGGCACGCCAGCAGGTGGCCAGCGGCGCGCAGATTCTCGACGTCAACATGGACGAGGGTCTCATCGACTCTGAGAAGGCGATGACGCGTTACCTCAACCTGATCATGTCCGAGCCGGATATCGCGCGCATTCCGGTGATGGTCGACTCCTCGAAATGGAGCGTGATCGAGGCCGGCCTGAAGTGCCTGCAGGGCAAGAGCGTGGTCAATTCGATCTCGCTCAAGGAAGGCGAAGCGCTGTTCATCGAACACGCGCGCAAGGTGCTGCGCTATGGTGCCGCCGCCGTGGTGATGGCCTTTGACGAGACCGGCCAGGCCGACACCTGCGCACGCAAGGTGGAAATCTGCACCCGCGCCTACCGCATCCTGGTCGACCAGGTCGGCTTCCCGCCGCAGGACATCATTTTCGACCCGAACATCTTCGCCGTCGCCACCGGCATTGAAGAGCACGACAACTATGCGGTGGACTTCATTGAAGCCACCCGCATCATCAAGCGCACCCTGCCCCACTGCCATGTGTCGGGCGGCGTCTCCAACGTCTCGTTCTCGTTCCGTGGCAACGAAACCGTGCGTCAGGCGATCCATTCGGTGTTCCTGTACCACGCCATTGCCGCCGGCATGGACATGGGCATCGTCAACGCCGGCGCGATGCCTATCTACGACGAGCTCGACCCGGAACTGCGCGAGCGCGTGGAGGATGTGATCCTCAACCGCCGCAGTGATGGCACCGAGCGGCTGCTGGAGATCGCCGAGCGTTACAAGGGCAAGAAGGGCGAAACCAAGGGCGAAGACCTGGCCTGGCGCGAAAAGCCGGTCAAGGATCGCCTCGCCCATGCCCTGGTGCACGGCATGGACGCCTGGGTGGAACAGGACACCGAGGAAGCCCGTGCGCAGGCGAGCCGCCCGCTGGATGTGATTGAAGGGCCGTTGATGGATGGCATGAACATCGTGGGCGACCTGTTCGGGGCCGGCAAGATGTTCCTGCCGCAGGTGGTCAAGTCCGCGCGCGTCATGAAAAAGGCCGTGGCTTACCTGCTGCCGTTCATCGAAGCGGAAAAGGCGCGCAGCGGCGACACTGCGCGCAGCAACGGCAAGATCATCATGGCCACGGTCAAAGGCGACGTGCACGACATCGGCAAGAACATCGTCGGCGTGGTCCTGGCCTGCAACAACTTCGAGGTGGTCGACCTGGGCGTGATGGTGCCGGCGCAGAAGATCCTGGACGCCGCCCGCGCGGAAAACGCCGACATCATCGGCCTGTCCGGACTGATTACCCCGTCGCTGGAAGAAATGAGCCACGTGGCGCGGGAAATGGAGCGCCAGGGCTTCACCCTGCCGCTGATGATCGGTGGAGCCACCACGTCGCGCGCGCACACCGCGTTGAAGATCGACCCGTTCTACAAGGCCCCGACGATCTGGGTGAAGGATGCTTCGCGTGCGGTGGGTGTGGCGCAGTCGTTGATCTCGCCAGACCTACGCGCAGCATTCGTCGCCGCCAACGAGGCCGACTACGCGGATATCCGTCAGCGCCACCGCAACCGCGGCGACGCCAA
Source organism: Stenotrophomonas sp. PS02289 (assembly GCF_029960115.1). GTDB lineage: Bacteria > Pseudomonadota > Gammaproteobacteria > Xanthomonadales > Xanthomonadaceae > Stenotrophomonas. Next base: position 4,786 of record NZ_JASCOZ010000161.1, on the reverse strand, counting down.
GCGCCTGGTCACGCTCGGCAAGGCGCGCGAGCAGCGCTTCAACGGCGGCTGGGCGGACTACACCCCGCCCGAACCGCGTCAGCCCGGCCTGCACGTGCTGGATGACTACCCGCTGGCGGATCTGGTCGAGGTGATCGACTGGACGCCGTTCTTCCAGGCCTGGGAACTGGCCGGCAAGTTCCCGGCCATTCTGACCGACGAGATTGTCGGTACCCAGGCCAGCGAGCTGTACCGCGACGCGCGCGCGATGCTGACCCGCATCGTGGACGAGCGCTGGCTCACCGCCAAGGCGGTGTTCGGGCTGTGGCCGGCCAACAGCGTGGGCGATGACGTCCAGCTGCAGACCGAACAAGGCCCGGCCACCCTGCACTTCCTGCGCCAGCAGGTGGACAAACCGGTGGAGCGACCGGACTTCTGCCTGGCCGACTTCATCGCCCCGGCCGACAGCGGCAAGCGCGACTGGATCGGCGCGTTCGCGGTGACCGCCGGCATCGGCATCGAGCCGCATGTCGCGCGCTTTGAAGCCGATCACGATGACTACAACGCGATCCTGCTCAAGGCGCTCGCGGATCGTCTTGCCGAGGCCCTGGCCGAACGCCTGCACCAGCGCGTGCGCACGGAATATTGGGGCTACGCCTCCGGCGAAACCCTGGACAACGAAGCCCTGATCGACGAGCAGTACGTCGGCATTCGCCCGGCTCCGGGCTATCCGGCATGTCCGGAGCACAGCGAGAAAGGCACGCTGTTCCGCCTGCTGGATGCCGAACGCAATGCCGACATGCAGCTGACCGAAAGCTTTGCGATGCTGCCGACGGCGGCGGTGTCGGGTTACTACTTCAGCCATCCGCAGAGCCAGTACTTCGTGGTTGGCCGGGTGACGCGGGAACAGGTGACCGATTACGCGCGGCGCAAGGGCGTGGAGCGGGCGCAGGTGGAGCGCTGGTTGGCGTCGAATCTGGATTACGATCCGGAATGAGCGTTCCGGTCGCACGGCTTTCCAGCTACTACCTGTTCTATTACGCGGCGCTGGGCGCGTTCACACCTTACTGGTCGCTGTTCCTGACCGCGCGCGGCATGAGCGTGACCGCGATCAGCGTGATGATGGGGCTGTGGTATGCCACCCGCATCGTCGCGCCGACCACCTGGACCTCGATCGCGGCGGCGTCGCCGCGCCCGATCCTGTGGCTGCGCATCGGCAGCGTGCTGACCCTGCTCACGTTCTGCGCGTTCCTGCTGCCGCTGCCGCAGCCGTGGATGTATCCGGCGATGATCGTGTTCTGCTTCTTCTACAACGCGGTGATGCCGCAGTTCGAGTCGATCACGCTCACCCACCTGGGCAACGACAGCCATCGTTACGGCCTGATCCGGGTCTGGGGTTCACTGGGTTTCATCGCGGTGGTGATGGGCTTTGGCTGGCTGATCGAAGGCAAGGACGGCAGCAGCCGTGCGGACCTGTTGCCGTGGCTGATGCTGCCGCTGTTCGCCCTGCTGGTGGCGTCCTCGTTCGCCAACCGCTATGCGCGCGATTTCCACAAGGCCGAAGGTGATGCCAGCGGCTTCTGGCAGATCGTGCGCAAGCCGGCGGTGGCCGCGTTCTTTCTGGCGGCCTTCATGGAGCAGCTGTCCTTTGGACCGTACTACACGTTTTTCTCGGTCTACATGGACCAGTTCGGCTACAGCACCTCCACGCTGGGCGTGCTGTGGACCATCGGCGTGGTGTTCGAAGTAGGCGTGTTCTTCACCATCGGCCGCTTCTTCCGTCGCTATGACGCCAGCTGGATGTTGCTGATCGCCTTGATCAGTTCAGCGATCCGCTGGACAGTCACCGCGCTGTTCCCGCAGCACCTGGGCGTGATGCTGGTGGTGCAGACCGCGCATGCACTGGGCTTTGCCGCGTTCTTCGCGGCGGCGATGCAGATGCTGGCGACCTACTTCCCGGGTCGCCTCAATGGACATGGCCAGGGGCTGCTGTACGGGTTTTCGTCCGGCGTGGGTGGGGTGTCGGGCGCGCTGATTGCGGGACAGCTCTGGAATATCGACCACGGGCGCACCGCGTTCCTGGCCGGGGCCGGGTTCGCCGCGGTCGGGGCGGTGCTGTGCTTCTTTGCCATCAGCCTGCCGCTGCTGCGGCAAGGGCGTGTGCGCCGCTGAGTTGCGGCAGGCCGGGCGTCGCCCGGCACTACTGTGCGTTGAGCTGCTGCTGGAAGGCCGACAACAGCACACGGTTGCCGTAGCCGCTCAGGTGGTCGCCGTCGAAGTACAGGGGTTTCCCATCGAGCTCCGCGCTGCACACCGGACCCGGGCACAGCGTCGGCAGCGGATCCCACACCTGCGCACCGGGCAGGCCATCGGCCACCTGCTGCAGGCTGGCCAGCACCGGTGCACGCAGCGCCTGCATGCGATCACGTGCAATGGTCAGGCCACCGGCGCAGATCGGATTGTGCCGATTGAACGCGTCCGAACAACGGAACGGCGGTGCCGGCAGCACCGGCTTGGGCGCTTCCAGCACGATCCGCACGCCACGTTCGGCCAGCGGGCGCAGCTGGGCGATGGCCGTCGCCACTTCCGCAGCACGCCCCTGCACTGCGGCATCACTTTCCAGTTCGGCCTGCTGCTGCGCCGGATCGAACGTTGTGTACTGGTCGGAAAGACGCGGCACCCGCAGCCCAGGCAGGAACACCACGTCACCCGGGCGAGCCGTGGCGAGCAGGTCGGCCAGCACGTTGGCGGTGTAGGCTTCGCAGCCCGGATTCGGCCCCCGCCAGCCCTGCAGGCCGACCAGGGCGCAGCCGCCACTGCCATACAGGCGCACCTGTCCGCCTTCGGCCACGACCAGGCGTCGCAGCAGTTCGTTGTAGGCCAGCGCATGCGAATCACCAGCGACGAATACGTGCCGGTCCGCACCCTTACCCTGCGCGCAGTCGCCGCGCTCGAGCAGGCGCGCCTGGCCACCGGCCACCGGCAGGCTGGACTCGACCACACGGCAGTCCGGTACCTCGCGCTTGAGCCCCTTGGCATAGGGATACCAGTCGAGCGGGTGGCGGCTGACCGTGCTCAAGGACACATGGTGCCCGTGCTTGGCCAGCACCGACTGCAGGCCAGCGCCCAGCACCAGCACCGCGATGCCCAGCACCACCCAGCGCAGGTTGGTCTTCGGCCCGCGCCCGCCATGCCGCAACGGCTGTTCCACCCAGCGCCACGACGCCCACGCCAGCAGCGCCACCAGCACGAGGGCGGCGGCCCCGGTGGCGACCGTTTCCAGCCCGACCGTCCAGCGGAACACCACGAATACCGGCCAGTGCCACAGGTACAGCGAATAGGACAGCTTGCCCACCCACACCATGCGGGCGCTGGACAGCGCGCGCCCAGTCCAGCCGCCGGGATGGCGCTGCAGCAGCGCCAGCAGCAGTGCGGTGGCGACCACCGGCCACAACCCGTCGGGATACGGGGAGTGGCCCGGACGTGCCGCCCACAGCCCATAGCCCAGCGCCGCCAGCGCCAACAGCAGCAGCGGCGAACGCCAGTGCAGGCCGCGTGCCGCCGGATCGGGCTGGAACCGGCCGGCCAGCGCCATCAGCTGGTACAGCAGCACGCCGACGCCCAGCTGCCAGAAGCGTGTGGTGGTGACATAGAAGGCCTGGATCTCCTGCCCGCCCTGCCCGGCCAGACGCAGGGCGTAGAGCAGCGAGGCGACGGTAGCAAGCGCGAACAGCGCCAGCGACACGATGCGTCCACGGCCAGCGCGCAGCCATGCCAGGAACAGCAGCGGGAACAGCAGGTAGAACTGCTCTTCCACACCCAGCGACCAGGTATGCGTGTACGGATTGAATTCGGTACGGGGCGAGAAGTAGTCGTTGCCGGTGCTGGCCAGGACCCAGTTGCTCAGCCCGAAGAAGGCGCGCCGTCCGGTCTTGTCGCTGGTTTCACTGAGCCAGGACTCCGGAATGAACAGCGTGCTCAGCAGCGCGGTGACCAGCAGGCACACCACCAGCGCCGGCACGATGCGGCGGATGCGACGTGCGTAGAACCGCGCCAGCCCTGCCCAGCCGCCCACCGGTGGCAGGCGATCCACCGAGGCGCTGACCACGAAGCCGGAGATGACGAAGAACACGTCCACGCCGGTAAAACCACCGGGCAACCAGCTGGCCTTGAGGTGGTACAGGATCACCGACAGCACAGCGATGGCGCGAAGGCCATCGATGTGCGGGACATACGGCGAACGTGCCTGCTGCACGTTTACCAGACCAGGTCGTCAGGTACCTGGTACTGCGGATCCGAATACGGATCGTCTTCCGCCGGCGCGTTGGGATCGACGCGCAGCGCCACGGACGGGGCGAAAATCGCCTCTGCGTCCGCCAGCACCGCCGCGGTGACCAGCAGATAGCGGCCATTGCTCTGCACCACGCCCAGTTCGCCCGCGTTGAGCTGGCGCAACTGATCGGCGGTGACGTAGATGCGCTTGATCTTGCCGCCATACGGGAAGTGACGGGCGATGTCGGCCGTTTCGGCGTTCAGCGCCTTGCCCTTGAGCAGCTCGTCCAGCTTGAGCTTGGCTTCGCGGCGCACGCGCGCCTCTTCCTGCTTGAGACGCTCGGCCTCGATGCGGTCGTCTTTTTCCTTCTGCGCACGGATCGCGTAGGCCTTGGCCAGGTCGATGTCCTCGCGCGAGCGCGGCTTGCCGGAACCGGCGTTGGCGCCGGGGCGCGGGCCGTTGCCGTGCGGCCGGCCCTTGCCGGGTGCGCCGCGGCGCGGGTCGCCGTCACGGACCTGGCGCGGACCCTCACCG
>NZ_JASCOZ010000160.1 GCF_029960115.1 Stenotrophomonas sp. PS02289 | reverse complement strand
GGCCCAGGCGGTAATGAGGGCCGGCCAACGGCCGGCGCTACCGGAAATCGCACGGCAACAAAAAAGGCCCGGATCGCTCCGGGCCTTTTCATAACAGCGGGTCAACCGATCAACCGCCCGGGGCGAAGGCCAGGGTGCGGCGGGTGGTGACGGGAGCCGAGACCGGCTCGAACTTCCAGCGCTTGACGGCGTTGAGTGCTTCGCGGTCGAACACGCGGGCCGGGTTGGCGCGCAGGACGCGGGCGTTGGTGACCGAGCCGTCGGTGCCGACGGTGATTTCCACCAGCACGTCACCCGAGGTACCGGCGCGCAGGGCTTCCGGGGGGTAACGCGGGGCCGGGGTGCTGACCGGACGCAGGTTGTTGGCAGCGGCGGCGGGGGCGGCGGCGCGGGAAGCGGCTGCAGCAGCGGCGGCGGCCGCAGCCTGCTGGCGCTGTTCGGCTTCACGACGGGCAGCAGCCTGGCGGTCGGCTTCCTGGCGCTCGCCATCTCGGCGGGCGGCTTCGGCCTGGGCGGCGATGTTGCGGGCCGCTTCGGCTTCGGCGGCCTGCTGCTGGCGCTGCTGGTCAGCCAGCTGCTTGGCGCGGGCTTCGGCGTCCTTCTTGACCTTGTCGGTCTCTTCCTGGGTGCGCTTCAGGGCGGTCTGCATGCCGCCGGTCACACCCTGCTTCAGGCGTGCCAGCGCCGGTGCGGCCGGGTCCACCTTTTCCACCAGGGCCACCAGGCGCTGGGCTTCGGTGAAGTCCTCACGGGCCAGGTTCTGCTCGGCGGCGATGACGGTGTAGGGCAGCAGGTCGGTCAGCGCGCTCTTCACCGAGGCGTCGTCCGGGGTCTTGTCGCGCAGCGCCAGGTAGTACTCGATGGCGTTGTCGCCGGCCGGGGCGTACATGCGGTTCTCGCGCAGGGCCTTGCTGGCCGAATCGCGCAGTTCCTCGGTGCCCATCGACTGCACCTGGGCCGAAACGGCCGGTGCCGGCGCGGGAGCCGCGGCAGGGGCGGCCGCCGGAGCGGTCGCGCTGTCAGCAGCCGGAGCCGCCGGTTCATCCTTGCCCGAGCAGGCGGCCAGAGCCACCGCCAGGGTCAGCGGCACCCACAGGCGCGCCTTGACGAAAGTGTTGACGTGCGACATCCAACTCCCCTTTGAAGAACGACGATACGTAAGGTCTGAGGCGGCAGACCGGCCGGACCCCGGAGCGTTTCCCGACGCGCCGGGCCGTGCCACCGGGCGGTGCCCGGCGGCCAGAAGCTTCAATCTACCATCACATGGCGTTGATGTGGGTGACTGCGCCAGTGGCGGAATTCTGGCGCGCCCCGGGCTTAATGCGACAGCGCCTTGCTCGGCGAGTGCGACATCAGCTTGTCGGTGTAGGCAATGCCGATGGCCGACAGAATGAAGGCACCGTGGATGATGGTCTGCCACATCACGCCGTTGGCGGTCATGGTCGCGCACTTCAGCTTGGCCGCGGCGTCCGGGCCGACGCTGGCGGTCACCGAGGCAACGGCGTCATAGAAGGCCTGGGTGTCACACAGCGGCAGGCCGTCCAGCGACCCGGCCCCGATGAAGGTCTTCAGCAGGTGGATCGAGGAGATGCCGATGATGGACAGGGCCAGCTTCACCTTCAGCACGCTGGCGTTGACGTGGCTGAGCCACTCCGGCTGGTCCGGGTGGTTTTCCAGGCGCAGGCGCGAGACGAAGGTCTCATAGCCGCCCACGATCACCATCACCAGCAGGTTGGAGATCATCACCACGTCGATCAGGCCCAGCACCAGCAGCATGATTTCCTGCTCGCCCATGCTGTTGGCACGGTGGATCAGGTGCCACAGCTCCTTGCCGAACAGGAACACGTACACGCACTGCGCCAGGATCAGGCCCAGGTACAGCGGCAGCTGCAGCCAGCGCGAGGCGAAGATCAGGGACGAAAGCGGGCTGATGCCGGTAGAGGGGGAGGAGCTCATGGGGCTGAATAGGAGGATTGCGGGGTTGCCGAAGGGTACCCGGACCGGGTGACGGTGCCAAGGCAGGGGAGCCCCGGCCCATGAACGAGCGCTCAGGGTTGCGCCGGGCACTACCCGATCGCCGGAAACCCGTAGAGCCGGGCTTGCCCGGCTGCTCCAACCCACAGCACCACTCTCGGAGTTCTATCAGGGATGTCCAGCCGGCTCCCGTCTAGATTCCACCTTCATCATTCTTAGTGGAGATCTCCGTGCGGTCATCAACCTTTCGCGTACTGGCGGCAGCCTTGGGGCTGATTGCGACACCCTTCGTTGGCCACGCTGCCGGTGACTCACCCTCCGGCGATAGCGCTCCGGCCATGCTTCCGCCTGAGGCGGCTGGAAAAGTCTGCTGCCCAGGGACGGACCATACCGTCCAGCTCCGCAGGAGGGGGCCGGGGCACCCATATCCCGCAGCTCGCAATTTGAGTGTTCATCCTTATTGGAACGTACTTGGCTTCGAGCGGGACGGTGCCGCCTACTACCAGGTCAGTGATCTCTGGGGAACTGTGCATCTGATTGCGGGAGGGATCGATGGTGTTTACTCAGCCCTGCCTGCCGCAGAATCCACTGCGGGATTGCAGCTGCCCGCGCTGCCGATGCCTCCAGAGGGCGAGTTTTCACTGCATCTGGACGTCGATTCAGACGGAGCCGCATGGCGCCTGGATGTGGACGCCCTCGAACGCTAAGCGCTCACGAATCCATCAGCACCATCCGAATCCGGTTTCGCCTGCACTGGACCTCACCTGCGTGCGCCAAAAGTCGGCCAGCCAGTCTTGAACTTGACGCCTGCACAGTCTCTTCAGTGAGTAGATGGGCGCGATCCATGATCTCAACAATTACGACGATGCCGCTGACGCAGCCGATCTTCCCACACCGCGCATTGACCCGGATCTGCCCCTTCTCATTCTGAAGCAGAATTGAAACGGCATCGGTGAGAGTCCGGTAGGCGGCCAGCTGGAGCGGAACCGAAAGGCGACAGGCATCACCGATCAGTCGAGGCTGTGCCAGCCTCTCCGTGCTCTCCCAAAGATCGTTGATGCCGCCCACCTGAAGCGCGAGATAAAGGCCGATGTGCTCAAGGGCAGTGGGATATACGAGGCTCGCTTGGGCACGGAACTTTCTTGAGTAGAAGGCCGATGTACTGATCAGGTTCTCCGCGACACGAGGGTGCCCCTGACGGATCAGCCAGTCAGCGGTCTCGCTGAGATGTACATCAATGCCTTCCCCGACACGATTGATGCCCACTGCCGTCTGCCGCAGGTTGTCTTCTGAGGCCGCGTGCGAAGAACGCGCCAGATCAATAACTTCCCTGCTGGTCGCATCTCGCGCGGAGAATCGATTGAAGTGGTGGCTGATGCTGGATCCGAAGGCAAGCAGTGCACACCCAGCGACAGCAAGCATTAGCTGTACAGAATAGCCGGGCGCATCAAAGGACCACGGCTCGCCCGAGGCATCCAGCGTGACACCCAGCGTCACGTTCAGGAGCGGCACCGCGAACGCGGCTCCATGCCAACCATGCATGCATGTAAGTGCAACGGCTGGCACTACCATCAGGACGCGGAGGGTGGAGCTTGCGCTCGTAGAGTCAGCGGGAAGATGGCTTGCGAGAACTCCCATCCCAACCAATGTTGCGGCCAACAAAAGTGCGGGAATGCGCGGCTGGAAGCTCGTGGCCGCTCCCTTTCTCCGTTGGATCCACAGCACCGCCAGTGGTGCCAGTGTCAGCATGCCTATCAGATCACCAAGCGCATATCGCGCTGCGCGGACGGGCCAGCTGACCTCTGGTGGTACAGGCCACAGCTGCTCGGAAAGTGTCACGTTGATCAATGTGGCGGTGACAGCGGCGCTACCTGCCAGCGTCAGGATCCAAGTAGTCGAACCCAGTCGAATTGCGCGCGCGTGAACCCGTGTCAGCACTGCAACTGCCGGCAGGACGGTAACCGCACTGAGCAGAACCCAGAGGGTGCCGTAGGTACCCATCATCGGCTCCCGCAGCTGGAAGAGATAGGCGAACTCGCCGGCAAAAAGATACGGCCAGAGCCGAGGTGGGCAGAGCAGGAGCGCGGATAGGCGTACGCCGGCCGTCAGGTAGAACTGGTCCACCGATACATTTCTGGATAGTCCGTAGCAGGTGGCATAAGCCAGTGCCAGCAGAACCCCATCCAGCCCGATACGAATGTTCAGGCGAGTGGCCTTGATCCACCATTGCGTCAGCAAGTCCGTCGGCACATCCGTTCTCCTGTTCAACCTGCTTGGGCATCTCGAAGGAGCGGCAACATGCCGCAGGTGGTAGCGGCCGGAATTTAATCCCACGGTCGCAGAGATGCGCATCGGAATCAGACGAAACCCACCGGCTGCGGTGACCTACTGCCGCCCTGTCAAGGCGCAGGCGCGGATTGGTGGGACTAACTGTTCCCCACCTGCTGACAGCGCCGTGACGCTTGCGACATACACTCACCACTTTCCCAACCCGAAGGTGCCGTCATGCTCGACCTGTATTACTGGCCCACTCCCAACGGCCACAAAGTCACCCTGCTGCTGGAAGAGCTGGGCCTGCCGTACCAGATCAAGCCGGTGAACATCGGGTCGGGCGACCAGTTCAAGCCTGAATTCCTGGCTATTTCGCCGAACAACAAGATGCCGGCGCTGGTGGACCACGCCCCGACCGACGGCGGCGCGCCGCAGAGCGTGTTCGAGTCCGGCGCGATCCTGCTGTACCTGGCCGAGAAGACCGGCAAGTTCCTGCCGGCCGACACCCGTGGCCGGGTGGCGGTGCTGGAATGGTTGTTCTGGCAGATGGCCGGGCTGGGCCCGATGAGCGGCCAGATGGGCCACTTCAATGTGTACGCGCCCGAGCAGATTCCGTATGCCATCGAGCGCTACGGCAATGAGGTGCGCCGCCTGCATGGGGTGATGGACAAGCGCCTGGCGCAGAGCGCGTATCTGGCCGGGGACGAGTACACCATTGCCGACATGGCCAGCTACCCGTGGATCGGGGCGTACGACAAGCTGCCGCCGGATTTTGCCGCGTTCCCGCATCTGAAGCGCTGGCATGAGGCGATTGCCGCACGCCCGGCGACCCAGCGGGCGTATGCGCTGAAGCAGCAGGTGAACCCGAATGCGGGCAAGCCGCTGAGCGAGGAAGAGCGCAAGCATCTGTTCGGGCAGCGGTAGGGATATCCGGGCAAGGCTCGGCGGTACGGTACGATGGGGGCCTGACGTCGCCGGAACCCTCCATGCGCCACCTTGTAGCCAGCCTTGCCCTGATGATTGCCTCCACCTCGATGGTCCACGCCGAAAAACTCACGCTTGAGGCCATCACCGGCCCGCTGCCGCTGTCCGGCCCGACCCTGATGAAGCCGAAGGTGGCTCCGGATGGCTCGCAGGTGAGCTTCCTGCGTGGCAAGGAGGCCGACCGCAACCAGCTGGACCTGTGGACCTACGACATCGCCAGCGGCCAGACCCGCATGCTGGTCGATTCCAAGGTGGTGCTGCCGGGCGAGGAAACCCTGAGCGACGCCGAAAAGGCCCGCCGCGAGCGCCAGCGCATCGCGGCCATGACCGGCATCGTGGACTACCAGTGGTCGCCGGATGCCCACACCCTGCTGTTCCCGCTGGGCGGCGAGCTGTACCTGTACGACCTGTCCAAGCAGGGCAAGGCGGCGGTTCGCCAGCTCACCCACGGTGAAGGTTTCGCCACCGATGCCAAGCTGTCGCCCAAGGGCGGCTTTGTCAGCTTCGTGCGCGCCCGCAACCTGTGGGTGATCGACCTGGCCAGCGGCAAGCAGATCCAGCTCACCACCGACGGCAGCGACACCATCGGCAATGGCGTGGCTGAATTCGTCGCCGATGAGGAAATGGATCGCCACACCGGTTACTGGTGGGCTCCGGACGACTCGGCGATTGCCTTCGCCCGCATCGACGAATCGCCGGTGCCGGTGCAGAAGCGTTACGAGATGTACGCCGACCGCGTGGAAATGATCGAGCAGCGCTACCCGGCGGCCGGCGACCACAACGTCACCGTGAAGCTGGGCGTGGTCGCCCCGAAGACTGCCGCCGCGCCGCGCTGGGTGGACCTGGGCTCCAACCCGGACATCTACCTGGCCCGCGTGGACTGGCGCAGCCCGCAGCAGCTGGCCTTCCAGCGCCAGTCGCGCGACCAGAAGACGCTGGAGCTGATCCAAGCCGATCTTGCCGGCGGCAAGCAGCAGACCCTGGCCACCGAAACCTCCAAAACCTGGGTGCCGCTGCACAACAGCCTGCACTTCCTCAAGGACGGCGGCTTTGTGTGGTCGTCCGAGCGCACCGGCTTCCAGCACCTGTACCGCGTGGCCGCCGACGGCAAGACGGTCACCGCGCTGACCTCTGGCCAGTGGCCGGTGGACGAACTGCTGGCGGTCGATGAAGACGCCGGCACCGTGTACTTCCGCGCCGGGGTGGACTCGGCCCGCGAGAGCCAGATCTACGCGGTGCCGCTGGCCGGTGGCGCGATCAAGCGCCTGTCGCAGGCCGATGGCATGCACACCGCCAGCTTCGCCCGCAACGCCAGTGTGTATGTGGACAGCTGGTCCAACACCACCACGCCGCCGCAGATTTCGCTGCACCGTGCCAACGGCGAGAAGATCGCCACGCTGGTGGAAAACAATCTGGCCGACCCGAACCATCCCTATGCGCGCTATCTGGAGGCGCAGCGTCCGGTCGAGTTCGGCACGCTGACCGCCGCTGACGGTCGTACCGAACTGAACTACAGCCTGATCAAGCCGGCCGGCTTCGACCCGGCCAAGCGCTATCCGGTGGCGGTGTACGTGTATGGCGGCCCGGCCAGCCAGACCGTCACCAACAGCTGGCCCGGCCGTGGCGACCATCTGTTCAACCAGTATCTGGCGCAGCGTGGCTACGTGGTGTTCTCGCTGGACAACCGCGGCACGCCGCGTCGTGGCCGTGACTTCGGCGGCGCGCTGTATGGCGTGCAGGGCACGGTGGAAGTGGCCGACCAGCTCAAGGGCGTGGAATGGCTGAAGCAGCAGCCGTGGGTGGATCCCGCGCGCATCGGCGTGCAGGGCTGGTCCAACGGCGGTTACATGACCCTGATGCTGCTGGCGAAGGCGTCTGATCAGTACGCCTGCGGCGTGGCGGGTGCGCCGGTGACCGACTGGGGTCTGTATGACACCCATTACACCGAACGCTACATGGACCTGCCGGCGCGCAATGCCAAGGGTTACGAAGAAGCACGCGTGCTGGCGCATGTCGATGGCCTGCGCTCGCGCCTGCTGCTGATTCACGGCATGGCCGACGACAACGTGCTGTTCACCAACTCCACCGAGCTGATGAGCGCGCTGCAGAAGCGCGGCCAGCCGTTCGAGCTGATGACCTACCCGGGGGCCAAGCACGGACTGTCGGGCAGCAATGCGCTGCACCGTTACCGTCTGGCGGAAGACTTCCTGGGCCGCTGCCTGACGCCGTAATTCCACGCACTGGCTCAAGGAGGACGCCGATGACCCCACCCCCTGCGCTGCCCCCGGTCCACGCGACCGGATGGTGGAGCCGCCACTGGCGCTGGGCCATGCCGTTGTGCGTGCTGGCCTGCATTGCCGTGCTGGTGGGGGTGGTGTGGCTGGCGCTGGCGCAGTGGTCGCACTGGAGCCGCAGCAGCGCGCCGTACCAGGAGGCGATGCGCCGCGCGCGCTGCAGCATCGAGTTGCGGCATGTGCTGGGCGAACCGATCCACGATGGCTACCTGCCCAGCGGCAACATGCAGCGCAACGCCGATGGCAGTGGCTACAGCGAGTTCGTGGTCGACCTGAAGGGATCCAAGGGCAGCGGCCAGCTGTTCCTGGAGGCGCGCCGGGAAGACGGGCGCTGGGACTACCCGCGGATGTATGTGCTGACCGAGACGGCCGAGGCGATCGACCTGACCGCGCTGGATGACGCCGAGGCGGCCAACGTATGTGCGTTGCAGGAGTGCCGCGAGCAGAACCATTGCCTGCCGGCTCCGCCGACGGATACATGACCTCCGGCCGATTGCCGTAATCCGTTCCAGTGGGTACGGTCGCAGCCATCCACCACCCCGGAGTTCCGCATGAAGCCGCTTGCCCTTGCCGTCGCGCTGGTCCTTTCCGTTCCCGCCGCGCTCAGCGCGCCGCCGGCCGCCCTGGCCGCAACCCCGGCTGCCAGCAAGGCACCGGCCAGCCCGGCCTGGGTGACCCGCAGCAATGAACTGGCGCAGATCCTGCTCGATGCGCAGGGCCCGTTCCAGCCGGAAGAAACCGGCTTCTTCGGCGTGCCGGGCTACGACGACAAGGTCGCTGATTTCGGCCCGGGCAACGCCGCGCGTTACCGCGCCGCGATGGCCAAGGGACGCAGCGAACTGCAGGCCAAGCTGGCCACCGAGCGTAATCCGAACGTGCGCCAGGACCTGGCGATCATGATCGCCGCGGCCACCCGCAACATCGAAGGCAGCGAACTCAACGAGAAGTACCTGCTGCCGTGGACCGACACCCCGCAGTTGGTGTTCAGCGGCATCAACCTGCTGCTCTCCGACCAGGTGCCCGAAGCACGCCGTGCCAAGGCGCTCGACCGCCTGAAGGCCTATGCCGGCCTGGCTCCCGGCACCACGGCGGTGACTACGCTGTCGCGCCAGCGCTATGAAGAGGCGTTGGCCAACAAGTCGCTGCTTCAGCCGACCAAGATTGAAGTCGAGCAGTCGCTGGAGAACGTGGACACCTACATCGCAGGCATCGAGAAGCTGTTCGGCAAGTACAAGATCGCCGGCACCGACGAAGCACTGAAGGCCATTGCCACCCAGCTGCGCGAGTACCGCGACTGGACCCGCGCCGAAGTGCTGCCCAAGGCCCGCGCGGACGCGCAGCTGCCCGCGCCGCTGTACGCGTTCCAGCTGAAGCAGGTGGGCATCGACATCGATCCCAAGCTGCTGATGCAGCGCGCCCAGCTGGAATTCATGGAGACCCGCTCGGCGATGCGCCAGCTGGCTCCGCTGGTGGTGCAGGCCAAGGGCCTGAAGGTCGCCGACCCGACCGACGTGGTGGCGGTGATCCGCGCGCTGAAGAGCGACAAGATCGCCAACGACCAGCTCGAGCACCACTACCGCGGCGTGATCGACCAGATCGATCCGATCATCCGTGCACAGAAGATCGTGGATGTGCCGCAGCGCCCGATGCAGATGCGCCTGGGCTCGGAAGCGGAAAGCGCGGCGTCGCCGGCTCCGCACTTCCTGCCGGCTCCGCTCGTTGGCAACACCGGTCAGCAGGGCACTTTCGTGCTGCCGCTGGGCAATCCGGCCGCCGGCGACAAGGCCGCGCAGTACGACGACTTCAACTTCGGTTCGGCGGCGTGGACGCTGAGCGCGCATGAAGGCCGCCCCGGCCACGAACTGCAGTTCACCGCGATGGTGGAGCGCGGCATCTCGCTGGCCCGCACCATGTTCGCGTTCAATTCGGTCAACGTGGAAGGCTGGGCACTGTATGCCGAAGCCGAAATGGTGCCGTACGAGCCGCTGGACGGGCAGCTGATCGCGCTGCAGTTCCGCCTGCTGCGCGCGGCCCGCGCCATGCTCGACCCGATGCTCAACCTGGGCCTGATCGACCGCGCCAATGCCGAGCGCATGCTGATTGACGAAGTGGGTCTGTCCAAGGCCATGGCCACGCAGGAGCTGGACCGCTACATGGTGCGCATGCCGGGCCAGGCGGGCAGCTACTTCTACGGCTACACCCGCATCCTGGAACTGCGCATGCAGACCGAGCTGGCGCTGGGGCCGAAGTTTGACCGCCTGGCGTTCAACAACTTCCTGCTCGACCAGGGTCTGCTGCCGCCGGACCAGCTGGCCCAGGCGGTGAATGAGGTGTTCATTCCGAAGCACCGATAAGAGGGAGCTTCGCTCGGCATCCCGGTAGCGCCGGCCGTTGGCCGGCCCATGGAATGTTTCCAACGTTCATGAGGGCCGGCCAACGGC
>NZ_JASCOZ010000015.1 GCF_029960115.1 Stenotrophomonas sp. PS02289 | reverse complement strand
GGCCGTTGGCCGGCCCTCATTACCGCCTGGGCCGGCCAACGGCCGGCGCTACCGGGGTGCTGTGCCATTTCCCTTCAAAGGGCGATGTCAGCTTCATCCATCGGCTGCAGATACGGCGACGGATATCGTTCGACGAACAAGCTGGGTGCAGCGCTCTCCAGCTCCATCAAGATGTCATCGGCCGCTACGACATACATGTAGTAGTCGTAGCCGAAGTGCACTTCCATGCGCTCTGCCACCAACTTGCACCAGCAGGCTTCACGCAGCACCTGACGCGCCATTTCCAGCGCCTGGGTCAGTTCCAGGCACTGCCCTTCCGTGAAACCGCGCGCCCGGTTCCCGTCCAATGCCTTCACCCGCAGCGCAGTGGCACCACTGGCAGTGCACGCGGTCTCGATTGCCTGCAGATAAGCCGACTCCACCTGCAGATAGTCCGCCAAAGTCACCAACCGGCCGACATCCGAGAAGGCAGTCCACTCCGACGGCGGCGACGTCCGCGCCCCGTTGGGGCCCAGCGTCGCGTATTTGGTGATGCGGAAGGAGTGCACGAGGTCGGTGTTCATCAGCCCGTATTCTGCACGCCCTGCGACACACCATTCACGCACGCCACCAGCGCGCGCAGCACATCATCATCTTCACCGCCGCTGGCACGCCAGCGCTTGAGCAGATCCACCTGCAGCACGCTGATCGGGTCCACGTACGGATTGCGCAGGCGGATCGACAGCGCCAGCCGCTGGTCGTGCTGCAGCAGGCTGCTTTGCCCGGTCAGCGCCAGGATCAGCTTCCCGGTCAGCGCCAGCTCCTGCTCGATCTGCGGGAAGAAGCGCGCATGCAGCGGACCGGACAGCTGCGAGAACTGTTCGGCAATGGTGATATCGCCCTTGGACAACACCATCGCGATGTCGTCGAGGAAGGTGCTGAAGAACGGCCAGTCACGCGCCATCTCGTGCAGGGTTTCCTCATGACCCGCATCAAGCGCGGCCTGCAGGCCACTGCCCACGCCATACCAGCCGGGAATCACCGCACGCGCCTGGCTCCAGGCGAACACCCAGGGAATCGCACGCAGGTTACCCAGCGCGGCGTCCTGGCCCAGCCGGCGCGACGGGCGCGAGCCCAGCGTCATCCGCTCGATCACATCGATGGGAGTGGCGAGGCGGAAGTACTGCATGAAATCAGGTTGGCCCACGAAGGCGCGATAGGCCGCCGCGCTGTGTTCGGCGATCAGGTCCATCACCGGCCGCCACTGGTCCTCGCGCGGCTCGGGCGCACGCGGGCGCAGGCTGGAGCGCAGTACCGCGCCAGTGGCCTGTTCCAGCGAGCGCAGCGCCAGCGCGCGGATGCCGTACTTGCGGTGAATCACCTCGCCCTGCTCGGTGACGCGCAGACGGCCGTCGATGCTGCCACGCGGCGACGCATCCACGGCGTGAGTGGTTTTGCCACCACCGCGGCTGATCGATCCGCCACGACCGTGGAAGAAGGTCAGGCGGATGCCGGTTTCAGCAGCCACTTCCAGCAGTTCCACCTGGGCCCGCTGCAGGCCCCAGCGCGAGGCGGCGATGCCGCCGTCCTTGCCGCTGTCCGAATAGCCCAGCATGACCATCTGCACGTCGTCGCGCGCGCGCAGGTGAGCGCGGTACACCGGGTCGGCGAGCAGGTCGCGCAGCGTTTCGGTACCGCGCTTGAGGTCGTCCACGGTTTCGAACAGCGGTGCGATATCCAGCGGCACGGCACCTTCGTCGTTGACCAGGCCACCGCGCCGCGCCAACGCCAGTACCGCCAGCACGTCGCTGCGGTCGTGCGCCATGGAAATGATGTAGCTGCCGAGCGCGTCGGTGCCGTGGCGCTGGCGTGCATCGGCGAGTGCCGCGAACACGGCATCCAGCCGCTGCCCGCCCTCTTCTGTGCTGGGCGGCAGCGCCTGCTCGCCGCTGGCGAACGGGGCCAGACGCTTGGCTCGCGCCAGCGCATCGGCGTTGTCCCACGCCTCCTGCCCGTCGAGCACGCTGGCCAGCGCACGGCCGTGCACGCTGGATTCCTGGCGCACATCCAGTCGCGCCAGATGGAAACCAAAGGTACGCACGCGCCACAGCAGGCGGCGCACGGCAAAGCCACCGGCGTGATCACCTTTGTTGGCATGCAGGCTGTCCAGGATCAGCTGCAGGTCGTGTTCGAGTTCGTGCGGGCCAGCATAGGCGCCGTCGGCGTCATCCAGCGTCGCCTGCACGCGCGCACGCATGCGGTCGTTGAGCAGGCGGTACGGCATGTCGGCGTGGCGCGGGCGCGAGCTGACGTTCGGCAGCAGTTGCTGGTAATGCGCGACCTGCGCCTGCAGCGCATCGCTGACCCCGACCCGCTCGGTGCTCTGGCTGAGCAGGCTGGCCAGCTGCAGCAGGTCTTTCTGGTAGCGGCCCAGTACCGCCTGGCGCTGCGCATCGAGCGTATTGCGGATGGTGCGGGCATCCACATTGGGATTGCCATCCATGTCACCGCCCACCCAGGTGCCGAAGCGCAGCAGACGCGGCAGGGGAAGGGTCTGTCCGTACGTGTCCAGCAGCGCCTGCTGCAGCGATTCGTACAGCACCGGCATCACCCGATACAGCACCTGCACCAGGTAGAAGCCCACGTGTTCGCGCTCGTCATCGACGGTCGGCCGTACCGGCGAGGAGTCGGTGGTCTGCCAGGAGGCGGTAAGCGCCATGCGGAACCGCGCCGCGTCGGCCGCTGCTTCGCCGGGCGTGCGCTGGCCATCCAGCGCATCCACCAGACTGGCCACCATCAGCTGTTCTTTCTCAAGCAGCGCCCGGCGCACGGCTTCGGTGGGGTGCGCGGTGAATACCGGTTCGATGTCGATGCGCGGCAGCCACTGTGCCAGTTCGTCGAGGGTGACGCCTTGGGCTTTCAGGTGCTGCAGCGCGTCCTGCAGGCTGTCCGGCTGCGGCACGGCGGTGCCGGCGCGCTGGTAATCACGACGGCGACGGATGCGATGCACGCGCTCGGCGATGTTGACCACCTGGAAGTACGTGCTGAAGGCGCGCACGGTGGCTTCTGCTTCGGCCGGTTCCAGCGCCTGCAGTGCCGCGCTGAGCTCGCTCAGCGGCGCACCGCTCTCACGCCGGGCGATGGCGCGGGTGCGGATCTGTTCGATGTGTTCAAAGAAATCTTCGGAGACCTGCTCGACCAGAAGGTCGCCGACCAGCGCGCCGAGCCGGCGCACGTCGTCACGCAGGGGAATGTCCGGGGTGGCAAACACGATGCTGCTGCGGTATTCGTTCATCTGCGACGCATGGGCCTGAAGGAACGGAATCCGCTCAAGCGTAACGCAGATTGTGTGCGTGTCAGCAGATGGCAAATGGTTTCATCTGCATGTGTTGCACACCGGTCGCCCCACTGCGGGGCGACCGGTGCATGGATCACTTCTTCTTGATCGGCTGGCCCGGGCCAATCGTGCTTTCCAGCCAACGCTCGCTTTCGGCGAGCATGGTCATGATCGACTCGCGGGCACGGTAGTGGTGCGATTCGTTCGGCAGCATCACCAGCCGGGCGGTGCCGCCCAGCCCCTTCACCGCCGAGAACATGCGCTCGCTCTGCATCGGGAAGGTGCCGGAGTTGTTGTCGTCCTGGCCGTGGATGAAGAGCACAGGGTCCTTGATGTTGCCGGCGTAATTGAACGGCGACATCGCCTGGTACACCGGCTGGGCCTGCCAGTAACTGCGTTCTTCTGCCTGGAACCCGAACGGGGTCAGCGTGCGGTTGTAGGCACCGCTGCGGGCGATACCGGCCTTGAACAGGCGCGTGTGCGCAAGCAGATTGGCGGTCATGAAGGCACCGTAGGAGTGCCCGCCGATGGCGATGTGCTCGCGGTCGGTCACACCCCGACGCACCACTTCATCCACGGCCGCTTCGGCATTGGCAATGAGCTGCGGCAGGTAGGTGTCATTGGGTTCCTTGTCGCCTTCACCGATGATCGGCATCGACGGACTGACCAGGACCGCATAGCCGGTGGCCAGGAATGCCTGCGGCCCCCAGTAACCCACCGCGTTGAAACGGTACGGCGAGTCGGTGACCTGGCTGGCGGCAGCGGCGGTTTTGAACTCGCCCGGGTAGGCCCACATCAGCAGCGGCAGCGGGCCGTCCTTTTTCGCGTTGTAGCCCGGCGGCAGCATCAACGTGGCGGTGAGGTCGACACCGTCATTGCGCTTGTAGCGGATCTGTTCCTTGCTCACCCCGCGCAGCTGCGGCAGCGGGTGGATGAAGGCAGTCAGCGCGCGCGGTGCGGCCGCCGCATCAGTCAGCGACTGCACGTAGTAGTTGCCCGGCTCATCCGGCGACTCGCGGGTCAACAGCAGCGAGGTGCCCTCCTGATCCAGCAGCGCCTGCGGCAGGGCGTAGCTGGGGGCCTGCGAATGGAACAGGCGGGTGCTCTGGCGGCTGTCCAGATCGAAGCGGTCCACGAACGGACGATCGCCTTCCGGCGACGCGCCCTGGCCGTACAGGAAGATGCTGCGACCGTCGGCACTGGTCTGCAGGCGGCTGCGCCCATTGACGTCACGCACCATGCCGGGACGGCCGGGGTCGTTGTAGCGGTCCTGCGAGGAGCGCTCCACCAGCAGCTGCGGCTCGGTTTCCGGGTGGTCCGGCGCGATGCGCCACTGCTTGACCGTGCGGCTCTTCCACCACGACTCGTTGAGCAGGGCGAGGTCGCCACGTCCCCACTGGATGCCGGCATAACGGCTGCCCAGCTGCGCCAGGGTCTGCGGCGGACGGTCAAACGGAGCCGCCTGGGTCAGCACGGCATCGCGCACCGCTGCCTCACGCGCGGGGTCGCCGCCGTCCTGGGCTTCGGCCCAGACCAGGGTGGCCGGCACGTCGGCGCGCCAGCTGACCCGACGCACGCCGGTGGCGACGGCGTCATTGCCGGTGGGCAGGCCTTCCACCAGCGGCAGTTCGGCCAGGGTGTGCTGCAGCGAGCCGTCAGCGGCGGACAGCACTTCGATGCGACGCGGGAAATCGTCGGCCGGTACCTGGTAGGAATACGGGCGCAGCACGCGTTCGGCCAGGAGGTACTGACCGTTGGGCGAAACGTCCAGATCGAGATAGATGCCACGGCTGGACAGCGACGTGGTGGCACCGTTGAGCGCGACCTTCACTGGCTGCGCGGTGGCGTAGTAGTCGAACAGGCGCGCATCGGCCTCGTTCTTCAACAGGTCCTGATAGGTGCGCAGCGAGCGCACGCCCGCATCCGGTTCGGTCTGCTGGATGGCCGGCCCGGTCGGAATGCCATCGGCCGCCGGCGCGCTGCCCTGGCCGCTGGGCTGTACGGTGGCGACCAGACCACGGCTGTCCGGCAACCACTGGTAACCGTCACCGAAGACGGTGTTGAGCTGCCCGACCAGCTTGCGCGCGCTGTTGCTGGCGATGTCCACCAGCCAGAGTTCGTTGACGCCGGTGGACGGCTGCACCTGGTTGAAGGCCAGGTACTGCTGGTCCGGCGACCACGCCATCGAGGCGATCGACAGCGGCTGCGGCAGGCCGCTGATCTGGCGCTCCTTGCCGTCGGCGATGCTCATCAGCCACAGCTTGTTGCCGAAGCTGAAACGGCTGGCCGAATGGGTCGCCGGATGGATGCGTACGCCCGCCAGCTTCAGTTCCGGCTGGGCCACGTCGCTGATGGCCGCCAGCGCCGGGGTCTGCAGCAGCGCGGCCAGATCGCGACGCGGAGACAAGCTCAGGGTGGGCGCGCGTGGGGCGTCAACCACGGCCTGCAGGCGCGCCGACGGCAACTGGTAGCCGGACAGCGGTGCGCTGGCCGCAGTCTGCGGGGCATTTGCCTTGCCGGCACCTGCGGCCAGCCCCAGCGGGGCCACTGCCAGCAGGGCTGCGCCCATCATCAGGCGGTTCCAGCCTGCCCTGCGTCCACGTTCACTGCGTGCCATCGTGCCTTCCCGTTCCGGTAAACCTTGGACCTTAACAGGGGGGCGTCGCCCGGCCCCCTGCCGATGGTTGGGGAACGCGGCATTTCATGCCGTTGCAGCGTGGCGGGATATAATGGGCGTCTCCTTCACCGAGGGGCGCTGCGACCGGACCGGCTTTGCCTGGACGGCCAGGCTCGGTGGCCTGGATGGTTCCAACGGCGCCCGGCGAAGACGTACCCACGTCAATTACCGGAGCTTTACATGAACGCTGTTGCCAAGACCTTCTCCACCGAAGGTGATTACAAGATTGCCGACATCTCCCTGGCCGACTGGGGCCGCAAGGAGCTGGACATCGCCGAGCACGAGATGCCGGGCCTGATGTCGATCCGCCGCAAGCACGCCGCCAGCCTGCCGCTGAAGGGCGTGCGCGTGACCGGCTCGCTGCACATGACGATCCAGACCGCGGTGCTGATCGAGACCCTGAAGGACATCGGTGCCGACGTGCGCTGGGCCTCGTGCAACATCTTCTCCACCCAGGACCACGCCGCAGCAGCGATCGCCGCTACCGGCACCCCGGTGTTTGCGTGGAAGGGCGAAACCCTGGAAGAGTACTGGGACTGCACCCTGGACGCGCTGACCTTCACCCTGGCCGACGGCACCCTGACCGGTCCGGAGCTGGTGGTCGACGACGGCGGCGACGTCACCCTGCTGATCCACAAGGGCTATGAGCTCGAAAACGGCAGCGACTGGGTCAACACCGCCTCGGGTTCGCACGAAGAACAGGTGATCAAGAACCTGCTCAAGCGCGTCGCCGTGGAGCGCCCGGGTTACTGGGGTCGCGTGGTCAAGGACTGGAAGGGCGTTTCCGAAGAAACCACCACCGGCGTGCACCGCCTGTACCAGCTGGCCCAGGCCGGCACCCTGCTGATCCCGGCGATCAACGTCAACGACTCGGTCACCAAGAGCAAGTTCGACAACCTGTACGGCTGCCGCGAGTCGCTGGCCGATGGCCTCAAGCGCGCCATGGACGTGATGCTGGCCGGCAAGCTGGCCGTGGTCTGCGGTTACGGCGACGTCGGCAAGGGCTGCGCCGCTTCGCTGCGTGCTTATGGCGCGCGCGTGGTGGTCACCGAAATCGATCCGATCTGCGCACTGCAGGCGGCGATGGAAGGCTTTGAAGTCAACACCATCGAATCGACCCTGGGCCGTGCCGACCTGTACGTCACCACCACCGGCAACAAGGACATCATCCGCATCGAGCACCTGAGCGCGATGAAGGACCAGGCCATCGTCTGCAACATCGGCCACTTCGACAACGAGATCCAGGTCGACGCGCTGGTCGCCTACCCGGGCGTGCAGCAGATCAACATCAAGCCGCAGGTGGACAAGTACGTGTTCCCGAACGGCAACGCGATCTTCCTGCTGGCCGAAGGCCGCCTGGTCAATCTGGGCTGCGCCACCGGCCACCCGAGCTTCGTGATGTCCAACAGCTTCGCCAACCAGACCCTCGCGCAGATCGACCTGTGGGCGAACAAGGACACCTACGAGAAGTCGGTGTACCTGCTGCCGAAGAAGCTGGACGAAGAAGTGGCGCGTCTGCACCTGGAGAAGATCGGCGTGAAGCTGACCACCCTGACCCAGGAACAGGCCGACTACATCGGCGTGCCGGTGGAAGGTCCGTTCAAGCCGGATCATTACCGTTACTGATCGGTGAAGGCGTGCAGCCACGCAGGGCGTGGCTCTACGCGTGACAAGGTTCATTGAGGACGGGCACCTTCGGGTGCCCGTTTTCGTTGGGGTGTGCGCTACCCTCATGTGCATGACGCCCGCCATCAACCTGCTGAAGAAGAACGGGGTTGCCCATCAGGTGCTGAGCTATGCCCACGCGCCGGGAGCCGATTCGTATGGGGGCGAGGCGGCCAGCCTGCTGGGCCTGGACCCGTCGCAGGTGTTCAAGACGCTGCTGGCCGCCACCGAGAAGCACGAACTGCTGGTGGCGATCGTGCCGGTCAGCGGCTCGCTGGACCTGAAGGCGCTGGCCGAGGCGGCCGGCTGCCGCAAGTGCGAGATGGCCGACCCGGCCGCCGCGCAGCGCGCCACTGGCTACCTGGTCGGCGGCATCAGTCCGCTCGGACAGAAAAAGCCCCACCGCACGTTCCTGGATGAGAGCGCGCGGTCGCTGGAGGCCGTGCATGTCAGCGCCGGACGGCGTGGGCTCGAAGTGGCATTGGCTCCTGACGACCTGGTCGTGCTGACCCAGGCCGCGTACGCGCGCATCGGCAAACCCGGCCGATAACGCCGGCGTCAGGGTCGCCAGTTGGCGTTGTTTTCCCAGAACATCACCGCACGCTGGTAGGCGGCGCGATCCAGCGGCACGCCCGAGCCGCCCTCTTCCACGCCCAGCGCGTTGCGCATCATGGTGATCGGAGCCATCGGCACTTCTTCGGGTTCGGCGGTGTAGATGCAGCCGACGATGCCCCAGTCGGCGTCAATGGGGGAGCCTTCTTTCGCCAGCTGCTCGGCGCTGTACAGGATCACCACCAGGTAGTTGGCGCGCGGGCTTTCCACGCCCTCGAACCAGCGCACCAGCACCGGCAGTTCCTCGCGGTTGCGCGCCTCATAACCGCTGCGCAACTGGTGGCGGTTGGCGTCGGTAATGGGAACCGTCAGGCAGCGCGTACTGGTCCAGTTCTCGTACACATGCAGCTTGCAGAACGGCGCGTAGCCGTCGAGCACCTTGTACGGCGCATGCGCATTGAGGTGGGCCTGGAACTGCTCGGCGGTGCAGTCCTGGATGGTATTGCCGCGCGGAACACGGGGGAACAGGCGGGGACGGGCGAATTCGGTGAGGATGATCGACATGCCGATAGCCTACCCGGCGCGGACCGCCGATACGATTTTACATTCATCGCGATGAAGCGATATTATTGCGGCATACCCGCTGCCGCCGCCGCCCATGACCGCCATCAGCTTCGAGTTCTATCCGCCCAAGACCGATGATCAGCGTGCCCAGCTCGACCGCACGGCGACCCGGCTCAGCGCGTATGACCCGCAGTATGTCTCCTGCACCTTCGGTGCCGGCGGCTCGACGCTCAGTTACACCTCCGAAACGGTACGCCACCTCAAGCAGCACCACGGCTTCGACGCGGCTCCCCATCTGTCCTGCGTCGGTGGCACCCGCGAAGAGATCCGTGAACTACTCAAGCTGTACCGCGCCATCGGCTGCCGGCGCATCGTCGCCCTGCGTGGCGACCTGCCGTCGGGGATGGGCCACCCCGGTGACCTGCGCTATGCCGCCGAGCTGATCGCCTTCATCCGCGCCGAGCACGGCGACCATTTCCACATCGAGGTCGGGGCCTACCCGGAGACCCATCCGCAGTCCGACGACGCGCTGCGTGACCTGCGCTACTTCAAGGAGAAGGTCGACGCCGGGGCCGATGCGGCAATCACGCAGTACTTCTTCAACGCCGACGCCTATTTCCACTTCGTCGACGCGGTGCGCGCACTGGGCGTGCAGGTGCCGATCGTGCCGGGGATCATGCCGATCTCCAACTTCAGCCAGCTGCGCCGGTTCTCCGAGCAGTGCGGTGCGGAGATCCCACGCTGGATCGGCAAGAAGATGCAGGCCTATGGCGACGACGCCGATGCCGTGCGCGCCTTCGGGGCCGAGGTGGTGGCCCAGCTGTGCCAGCGGCTGCTCGACGGCGGCGCACCCGGCCTGCATTTCTACACGCTCAACCTGGCACGCCCGACCACGCAGGTGCTGAAGCTGCTGGGTCGCTGAACGAAGCCGGCGATGAAGGCTTGCAGATCACAGGATCACCGCTAACCTGCTGCGATGAAACTGCCTGCCCTGCTGCTGTTGTCCTGCGGACTGTTGAGCCTGCCCCTGGGCGCTCACGCGCAGGCGCAGCGCGTGAACCGATGCACGAACGCGCAGGGGCAATCGGTGTTCACCGACCGCAGCTGTGACGCGGTGGATGCCACCGCACGCGCGCCGCGCGGCGAACCCTCGGTGGGCAACACCGGCATCTACCGTGCCGGCTGCGCGCGCCGGCTCAGCGAGTTGACCGAGCAGATCCGCCAGGCGGTGAGCCTGCAGGACGTGAACCGCCTGTCATCCATCTACCTGTGGGGCAATGTCTCCAATGCCACGGCCAACCAGATCATTGGTCGGCTGGAATCGGTGGTGCGGCGGCCGCTGGTGGATATTGCGCCGGTCTACCCCAGCGTGGCCGAGCCGATCGAGCCGTTGATCCTGCCGCCGGACCCGGATGCGACCGCGGGGGCCGCCGGCGTCGTGCCCGTCGAGGTGGCTCCGCCTGCACCCAGCCGGCCGCGGCCAGTGGGACTGCGCCTGGAACAGACCCTCGCCAACAGCGCCACGCCGTCGCGCACCGTGTTCGGGTTGCGCCGTCAGTACGGGTGCTTCTGGATCACCTTGTAAGGCTCAGCCCGGCCAGAATCCGCGGATGGCGGCAATGCCCTGCGCGCCGTGCCGGCGCGCCTGTGCCAGGTCATCCGAGCCCAGGCCGCCCAGCGCATAGATCGGCAACGACACCTGCGCACGCAGGCTGTCAAACGTTTCCCAGCCCATCGGCGTGGCCTGCGGATGGCTGGAGGTCGCCTGCACCGGGCCCAGCACCACGAAGTCGCAGCCCAGCCGTTGCGCCGCCCGCAGCTGTTCCAGGTCGTGGCACGAGGCGGCCACCAGCTGGCCTTCCGGCAGCGGACGTTCCTGCAGCTGGGCCAGCTGTTCGCCGCCCAGATGCACGCCCACGCCCAGCCGCTGGGCCAGTTCGATGTCGCGATTGAGCAGCCACTGCACGCCCTGCCGGTGCTGGCCGATGGCCTGCTCGGCCAGCGCGATCCGGGCCGGGCTGGTCGGCGTACGCAGCTGCACACGACGCACTCCCGCCTCCAGCGCCTGCGCCAATCGCGTGTACCAGAGCTGGTGCGCGGTCTCGTCGTCAGCGTCCGGCTCGGGGGTGATCAGGTAGCGGTCCGGGTGGCGCAGGGCCGCCACGACCGGCAGATCGGCCGGGGGCATCGAATAGCGCGCCAGCTTGTCGGGAGCCACCCAAGTGATGGCCTGGCCCTCGCGCCCGCGTGGCGTGCCCTTCCAGCTGCGCACGTGCCGCACTTCCAGGCGCAGGTGCTTGTCCGGATACAGCTGCGGCACGTCCATCAACCAGTCGCCGACCTGGGCCTCGATGCCCAGTTCTTCGCGCAGCTCCCGCACCAGCGCCTGTTCGGAGGTCTCGCCCGCTTCGCGCTTGCCGCCGGGAAACTCCCACAGACCGGCCATGTCGCGGTTCTCGGTGCGACGGTTGAGCAGAACACGGCCACGGGCGTCGGTGATGACGGCCGCGACCACATGAATGGAGCGTGTGGGGGATGGCATGACCCCAGCATGCCCAATCGGTTGTGACAAGCGCAATGCCGGTCAGATGAATGGGCCGAAAAAGAAAAGGGCCCCTTGCGGGGCCCTTTTGTTGCCGGGCATGGCCCGGCACTACCTCAGAACGACACGTTCCAGTTCAGCTGGGCACCGAACTCACGCTGACCGTCACCCGCGCGGCCCTGCGCACGCAGCGACAGGCGGCTGTTGTCGGTCGGCTTCAGCGAGACGCCCAACTCGGCGATGCCCACGTTGCGGGCCAGCGGCAGGCCGTACACGGTGAAGGCATCGCTGCCGGCCACGAACTGATTGCGCGAATCGGCACGCAGTTCGCCGGCGGCGTTCTGCCAGGCCAGCCCGGCTTCCAGGCGGGCACCATCACGCTGGCCGTTGCTGATGTCCCACGCCGCACGCACGCCGGCGGTGGTGGTCCAGACCTCGTCCTTGCTGGCGTCCACTGCCAGCGCCGCGCTGCCGCCGTACTCCACGGCGTCGTCGGTGGACAGGCGGGTGTAGGCCAGGGCCACGTACGGGGTGACGGTCAGGCGGTCCAGCTCGACATCCCAACCGGCCTCGGTGAAGGCCGACGCGGCATCGGCGTCGTAACGGCTGCGCAGGGTCTGCGCCCAGGCCTGCGCCGCACCCACCGCGCGCTGGGTATCCAGCTCGTAGTCGGCATAGGTCAGCCCACCATTGATCCAGAACGCTTCGCCACGGAACCCGGCGTACAGGCCGGCATGCACGGCGTCGACCTCGGTCTCGGCATTGCGGCCGTTGACCTGCTGACGCAGCGACTCGGTGCCCGCAGCCAGGCCGAAGGTCCAGCGGCTGTCCAGGGTCCAGTCGGCACCGGCCATCAGGCCGTCGCTGTGCTGACGCACGCGCGCTGCGGTGCCGTCGCTGTCGCGGCGCGAGCTGTTGCCCGCACCGGCGATCCAGGCCGAAACGCCATCGGCATCGCTGCCCGAACGCAGGCGCTGGGCCACGCCGTCACGCAGGAAGCGGTCTTCCAGCAGCAGCCCACGGCTGCTGGCATGCACTTCACCGGACAGTTCGTCGAAGGCAGTGCGTGCGGTGGCTTCGTCCAGCATCAGCAGGCCGTTGTACAGGGCCAGTGCATCGCCGGACTGCTGCAGCGAGTCCAGACCGGCGGCAACGCCGCGCTGGTTGGCGGTGCTGGCCACGCGACCGAACACGATCGGGCCACCCGGGGCGACCGGGGTCACCGGCGGGGTCACCGGGTTGGTCGGGTTGGTCGGGTTGCCCGGGTCGACCGGCGTGCCCGGGTCCACCGGGGTACCCGGATCCACCGGCGTGCCGGTGTTGTCCACCTGGATGGTCACCAGCACCTGGCTGCCGACCTTGGCGACGCTCGACTGCAGGAACGCCGAGTTGATCAGCACGCTGTCGAATCCACCCTGCACGCCGCCGGCTGCATCCAGCACGGTGTAGGTCTGGCCCTGCTGGTAGCTGGTCGCCGGATCCAGGGCACCCACCCGCAGCGAAGCCTGGCCGCTGTAACCGGTGGCGGCGGTGCTGCCGATGTAGGCCTTGCCGGTCACGGTCAGCATGTCGGCCTGGCCGTTGCCGCGCAGCTGCACATCGTAGATCGCCGCCTGCGCGGTCTGGCTGCTCAGCATCAGGTTGCTGTTGAAGAACAGGTCGCCGTCGATGGTCATCGCGCCGATGCCTTCGCTGCCGCCCGGCGACAGCGTGCCGCCGTTGTAGACGTAGGTGGTACCAACCGTGGGATTGCCGGCCAGCACGCCGGTGCCACGCACCGTCACCGCGCTGCTGCGCACGACGCCGGTGCTGCCGCCGCCGTAGTCGATGGTTTCCTGGAAGCCGCTGCTGCCGTTGAGCACCAGGGTACCGCCGGTGACGTCAATCTGCTGCTGCGGTGCCTGGCTGGACGGGACATAGCCCTGCCCGGTGTACATGTCCGAATCGATGCGCAGCACGCCCGCGCTCACGTCAACGCGACCACCAAATGCGGTCAGGTCGCCATTGAGGGTGGTGGTGCCGGCCACCTGGGTCAGCGCGCCACTGGTCCACGAACCCGCGCCATTGTTGCTGCTGAGGTCATTGCCCAGCACGATGTCGCCGGTGTGGTTGAAGACCAGGCCACCGGCGGCATTCAACTGCGTGATCACGCCCGCACCCAGGGTGCCGGCCGCTTCGGCCGCGCTCCATTCGGATGCGAGGCCGTTCTGCGCCCAGTTGCCCATCCCGCCACCCAGGATCAGGTAGCCGCTGGTCCCCAGCGTGATGCCGGTGCCGCCGTCGGCGTGACCGCCGTTGCTGACATTGAGCACGCCATAGGGCTCACCGACCAGGTGACTCTCCACGGTGATGCCGTTGCTGGCGAGCAGCTGGGAACCGCTGCCGCTGACGCGGACCTGCTCGTTCAGATTCTGCAGCGCGCTGGTGACGTAATTCTTACCACCGGCGATGGTGACGGTGTCGCTGCTGAGCACGCCGCCGTCCAGGATATCCATGCCGGAACGAATATCCATCAGGCCGGTGTTGGTCCAGTTCGACCCCGCGCCGGTGATCGTCGCAATGCCGGCGACCGGACTGTAGCTGTCCTTGACGCGCGCGTCGTCGGAACGGATCGAACCGCCGTTCTCGATCAGCAGGTGGTTGCTGGTTTTAACGGTGGCGGCTTCGATCGCCGATCCGTTGCCACTGACGATGATGGTGCCCGCCTGGTCGAAATTGCCGGAACCGAAGCTGTCGTAGTTCTCGGCGATCACCTCGGTGGTGGCACGCACCAGGCCGCCGTTATCCACGCGCAGGGTGCCGCTGCCGCTGGAGCCGACCCACACCGCGTCGGCGTCGACCAGCGCGTTGGCACCGCTGACGGTCATGAAACCGGTGGAGCCACGCACGTGCCCGATCACCACCTCCGGTGCGCGCAGGGTCGCGCCGGCGTTGACGTTCACGGTGCCGGTGGCGGTGGATGCCTGACCGAGCAGGACACGGCGGTCCACGGTCACGGTGCTCTGGTCGTTGATGTTGAGCGTGCCGTTGCCCGCATTGCCCACCAGCAGATCGTTGTCCTGCACATGGATCGTGCCGCCGCTGCTGACATTGACGACGCCCGTGCTGCCGGTATCGGCGGCAATGCTCAGACCATACGGATTGATCACCGCATAGGGGTCGTTGGTGACCAGCGAGCCACCATTGACGATGTCCAGGGTACCCGAGCCGAGACGGCCCACCTGCACACGACGCGCGGTCAGCGCGGAGCCATCCACCAGAATGGTGCCGGTGCTGCCGGCCTGGTGACCGAGCGACAGGGTGCTGGTCACGTTGGCGGTGCTGCCACCGGTCAGGCGCAGCGTGCCGATACCGGCATCACCCACGCGCATGGCCGAGGTGCCATTGACCTGCAACGACACACCGGCACCGTTCAAGTTCAGCGTGCCGTTGCCGGTTGCGGTGGTGCCCAGCGAGACCAGATCAAGCGAGGTGAGCACGGCGGTGCCGAATACATCGACCGTCGCCTGCTGCGCCGGACCAACGCGGAAGCCGTCGTTGTAGCCACGATCACCACTGATGCTCTCATCGGCGGTGTACTCATGCGGCACCGCGAACGCGGAGGGCGCGGCGGCCAGGGTCAGCGCCACGGCCAGCGCCGTGCATAACGGCGAGCGGCGACGTGCAGTGGAGGAAGCAGCGGCGGGAGAGGAATGCGTGCTGGCGAGTTCGGATGCAACCTGCATCTGGCCGGTGGTGTGGTTGAACACCAGGCGATAGATCCTGTTCATGAAGCTCCATGGATAGCGACTCAGGGAAGCCGCGCATTCGCATCGTGCAAAAGCGCGGACGCGCCACAAACGATCAAAAACGATAGTTCGTGACGCGACCGACACTTTAATTTCCAATCACGAGTCTGAATATGAGGAGGGTCTCAATTCAGCATCAGGGTTTTTCCTGACACCTCGTCAGACTTTCCCTACGCTGCAGCGCGCATTTCAGAACATCACGTTCCAACTCGCCTGCGCGGCGAACCCACGTTCGCCGCCACCGCGCTGGCCCTGCACGAACAGGTTCACGCGACTGCTCCCGGTCGGACGCAGTACCACGCCGATTTCCGCCAGTGCACGATTTCGCGCCAACGGTGCGCCGTACACGGTGAAGGCATCACTTCCCACGACGAATGCCTGGGTGGAGCCCACCGTGCGGTCGCCCTGCTGGTTCTGCCAGGCCAGACCGCCTTCAATCCGTGCGCCATTGCGCTCACCACTGCCGACGTCCCACGCCGCTCGCATGCCGGTGGTGGTGGTCCAGACGCGGTCGCGGCCCGGCAGCACCTGCAGTGCCGCACTGCCCTCGCCCTCGACGCTGCCGCCCGTGGACAGCGTGGTGTGCGCCAGCCCCAGGTAGGGGGTGAGCGTGAGGGTCTGCAGCGGCAGGTCGATGCCCACTTCGCTGAAGGTGGATACCGCGTTCGCCCTGTAGTGCGCGCGCAGGTGCTGTTCCCACGGCTGGCCCGCGCCCAGGCTGCGCTCGGTCTCCACCTTGAAGTCGGCATAGCTCACACCGCCACGCAGCCACAATGCATCGCGGCGGAAGGCTGCGTAGACGCCGCTGTGCAGCGCATCGACCTCGCTGCGTGTGCCGCGTTCGCGCACCTGCTGGCGCATGGATTGGCGCCCGCCTGCCGCACCCACGGTCCAGCCTTCGCCGAAGCTGAAGTCATAGCCCATCAGCAGCCCTTCGCTGTGATCCCGCCGCGCCGCCGCATTGCCATCGCTGCGCTGCGAGCGCGCATCGCCGCCGCCAGTGATCCAGGCCCGGGAACCGTTCGCCACCTCGGCGGGATCCGTGCGCAGATGCGCCAGCACGCCGGTGCGAAGGAAGTCATTGCGCAGCAGCAGTGCACGGGTGCTGGCATACGCTTCGCCGGACAGTTCGTCGAAGCTGCGACGGGCGCTTTCTTCGTCCTGCATCAGCAACTGGTTGTACAGCGCCAGCGCGTCGCCCGACTGGTGCAGGGAATCCAGCGCCGCAGCCGTTGCGCGCTGGTTGCTGGTGTGAGCGACGCGGCCGAAGACGGTGAGTCGCTCCTGCCCGCCTTCGATGGTCTCTTCTTCAGGCTCTTCTGTAACGAGCGCCAGATCCAGGTGCACCGCCTTGTCGGTCTGCACCAGGGTGCCGGTGATGAACGCGGAGTTCGTGACCACGTCGTCGAAGCCACCGGTCACCCCACCGTCGGCTTCCAGAATCGTGTAGCGCTGCCCAGCCTGATAGCTCGTGTCCGGATCGAGGGTGGTCACCCGCACGCCGGTTTCGCCCTGCTCACCTTCGATGGTGGATCCGACACCGATGTGCGCCGTACCGCTCACCTTGACCCGATCCGATGCGCCGTCGGCGCGTACGTCCACGTCAAGGTACGCCTTGGTGTCTACGTGATCAGGGCCGACCCCACCCGCGTTGAAGTACAGATCGCCCTCCACGTTGAAGGTACCGATGCCGTCCTGCCCGGGTGACAGGCGACCGCCGTCATACACCCATGTGTTACCCACAGTACCGGTGCCGGCCAGCCTACCGTTGCCCCGGACCGAGGCCCACGCGGTGCGGAACGTGGAGCTGGCGTCGCCCGGCTCCTTTTCATACAGGAAGCCGCTGGTGCCGTTGAGTACCAGCGTGCCGTCCTCAACCAGCATCGTCTGGATGGGCTGCACCTTGGGCAGGCGCTTGTACCCCTCGATGTGTTCGAACGTGTTGGTGTTGATCACCAGCGTGCCGCCCTGTACCCGGATCATCCCGCCGAACTCACTCAGATCGCCTCCCAGCACGGTGGTACCGGCCTGGTTGATCAACGCACCACCGGTCCAGACCAGCCCACTACGCGCGGTGCGGTCGCTGCGCAGCGTATGGTCCACGTTGATCGTCCCGTTGTGGTTGAACACCACGCCGCCCGAGCCAGCGGTCATGGTCACCACCGAGTCATCCAGTTCGCCGGCCGCGACCGGCGCGTTCCAGGAGAACGGCGCACCGCCATCGCCCATCGCGCCGCCCAGCACAAGGTAACCACCCGCGCCGAGAACCAGCTTGCCGTTGGCTTCAATGCGACCGCCTTCGCTGGCGGTGATCGCCGCGCTGTGAATGGCGGAATCGCTTTCGATCAGGATGCCGTCCTTGGCCTTGATCACGGCACCCGCACCGGTCACCCGAAGCTGCTCGCGGCGCAGGTCGGTGTCGCGATTTTCCATCACGCCGTTGGCGGACACCCGCAGGCTGTCGGCGGCCAACATGCCGCCGTCGCGCACGTCCAGCGCCCCCAGCACCTCAAGGTGCCCGTCGTGCTCCCAACGACTGCCGGTGCCGGTGATGATGGACGGATCGGACAACCCGGGATGCGTATCGTGCTTGCTGTCGCCACGGGTCTTCAGCGTACCGCCGTCGGTTACCCGCAATGTGCCGCCGATGAACGCATAGCGCGCATCCACTTCGGAACCCGCGCCGGAGATTTCCAGCCGGCTGCCGCGCTGACCCGTCGCCACCACACCGAACCCGAGCCGCAGCTCGTCGGCCTCCACTTTGCCGCCGTTGTCGACGCGCGGCAGGGCATCACCGCGCTCGCCGACGTACAGATCATCCAGATGCAGGCGCGAGCCCGCGCCGGTCACGTGCACGACACCCGTGGATCCGTCCAGCACGCCCACGCGCATCTGATGCCCACCGCCCACGCGGGCACCGTTCTGGATCAGCAGGCGGCCCTTGCCCTGGTAACCGACATCGGTGCCGTTGTAATGAGCGCTGGTGAACACCGCGTCTGGCCCGGTGACGATCAGCGTGCCATCGCCCTTGCGGTTCTGCCCAACATTGACCGCACCTTCGGCGTGCAGGGCACCCTTCCCGCTGACGGTGACGGTCGCGGTGGTGTCGGTGCCGATTTCGAATCCTTCCTTGTGGGTGCGTACGTCAGTCACTTCCTCGTCGGTGGTGTATTGATGCAGATTGGCGAATGCGGACGGCAGCGCGGCGCTGGCGAGGCCGAGCGCAGTGAACAGTGCGGTGCTCAGCGGTGAGACGGTGGCACGACGCAGCGTGCGGCGGGTGGTTGTGGTCATGTGACTCCATCAGTGGCAACTGCGCGCAGAAGATGCGCGGTGAGGCGCAGACGTTAAGGCGCGGGTCACAGGGTGTCGTCCCAACAAATCCGAGCGAAGCGTAGGTGTTCCCCGCGCATGCGTATCGGTTCGCTGCAGAAACGAACACGGGCCCATTGCGGGCCCGTGGTGTGTCAAACACAACAGCGAAAATCAGAACATCAGATTGAAGCTCAGCTGTCCGCCGAACTCGCTCTGCCCATCGCCGCTGCGACCTTGCGCCATCAGCGCCAGACGGCTGTTGTCGGTGGGCTTGATCGACACGCCCAGCTCGGCCACGCCCACGTTGCGGGCCAGCGGCAGACCCTGCACGGTGAAGCTGCTGCTGCCGGCGACGAAGCGGTTCTCGGACTGCGGCAGGTCGCCGCCACTGTGCTGCCACGCCAGACCGGCCTCGAGACGGGTGGCGATGCCACCTTCGTCACCCAGCTGCCACCCCGCGCGCACGCCGGCGGTGGTGGTCCACGCGTCGTCCTTGCGTGCGGCCACGGCCAGCGCCGCACTGCCGCCGGTTTCCTGCAGCGCCTCGGTATCCAGGCGGGTCCAGGACACGGCCAGGTACGGGGTCAGCGTCATCGGGTCGAAGTCCAGCTCCCAGCCACCTTCGGCGAACACCGACACCGCACTGGCGCTGTAGGTGCTGTTGAGGGTCTGTGCCCAGCTGTGACCGGCCCCGACACTGCGTTCGGTGTCGACGTCATAGTCGGCATAGCTGGCCCCGACATGGAAGTTGAACTGGTTGCCGCGCCAGCCGACGTACAGGCCGCCGTGCACGGCATCCGCATCGGTGGTGCTGTGGCGGTCGGACACGCGCTGGCGCAGTTTTTCCGGACCCACCGCCACGCCGAACTTGCCGCCTTCGCCGAAGCTCCAGTCCATGCCGACGATCGCACCGTGACGGTCGTCGCGGGAGCGCGCCGCACGGTCGTCGGCGTCCTGCCGACGCGAGGTGCTGCTGCCGGCCATCCACAGCGACGGGCCGTAGTCGGCCATGGTCGGGTCCGGACGCAGGCGCTGGGCAATGCCTTCGCGCAGGAAGCGGTCATCCAGCAGCATCGCGCGGTTGCTGGCATGGGCTTCACCGGAGAGGTCATCGAACGCCTGCTGCGCCTGGGTCTCGTCCAGCATCAGCAGCGCGTTGTACAGCGCCAGTGCTTCGCCGGACTGCTGCAGGCTGTTGAGGCCGTTGGCCACGCTTTCCTGGTTCGGGTTGGTGGCGACCGGATTGAACACCTGCGGCGGCGGCGTGGTACCCGGATCACCGGGCGTGCCCGGAGTACCTGGAGTACCCGGCGTGCCGGGATTGCCGGGCGTCCCTGGGTCACCCGGCGTACCCGGAGTGCCCGGATTACCTGGATTGCCGGGATTCCCCGGATTGCTGCTGTCGTTGACCGCAATGGTCAGCAGCACCTGGTTGCCGTCCTGGCTGAGGGTCGGGGTGATGAAGGCGGAATTGGAAATGACGCTGTCAAAGCCGCCCTGCACGCCGTCCACCGCGGTCAGCACCGAATAGGTGTGGCCGTTCTGGTAGCTGGTGGCCGGATCCAGCCCGGTCACCCGCATGCCAGCATCGCCGCTGTTGCCCACGTTCGCGCTGCGGCCGATGTAGGCCTTGCCGGTCACCGCCACCAGGTCTGCCTGGCCGTTGCCGAGCAGGTCGACATCGTAGAACGCGGCGGACGCGACTTCGGCAGCCGAGAGTGCACCGGCATTGAGGTAGAGGTCGCCGTCCACGGTGATCAGGCCGACGCTGTTGCCCGGCGAAAGTACACCGCCGTTGAGGATGCTGGTCTGGCCGACGGTGGCATTGCCGGCCAGCGTGCCGCCGTTGCGCACGGTCACCAGCGAGGTACGCTCGGTGGTCGGCACGCCACCGACACTTAGGGTCTGCTGGAAGCCGGCGTCACCGTTGAGCACCAGTGTGCCACCGGAGACGTCGATCACCTGCGACACCGCCTGGGTGCCGCTGCTGAAGCCCTGGCCGGTGTACATGTTCGAATTGATGACCAGCGTGCCAGCGCGCACGTCGATATCGCCGCCAAAGGCCGTCAGGTCGCCGGTCAGCGTGGTGTTGCCGGCGACGTTGAGCAGACGACCACTGGTCCAGTCGCTCCCGCTGGTGTCGCTGGCGATGGTGTTGGCGAGGCTGATGTCGTCGGTGTGGTTGAACACCAGTCCGCCCGAGTTGATCGCCATGTTGATCGGCGCGCCGGAGAGCGCACCGGCACCCGTGGCCGGGTCCCAGGTGAACGAACGCGAGGCCGAGTTCCACGACGTGGCGTTGGCGATTCCGCCCAGCACCAGGAAACCGTTCTCGGTCAGATTGAATTCGCCGCCGGCCTCGATGCGCGCGTCGTTGGATGCGACCAGCAACCCGTAGGGCTCGGTGCCGTCGGCACCGACCGTGATGTTGCCGCGGGCGGAGAGGGTTGAACCCGTACCGCTGACCCAGACGCGGTCGTCGGTGATGTTCGGACTGCCGGTCGAAGCGTTGATGCCGCCGGTGACCAGCAGGTCGTCGGTGGTGATGCGCGCCGCACCGCTGATGTCAGCCTTCGCGCGCAGGGCCAGAAGACCGTCGTTGGCCCACTGAGTGCCGGTGCCGGACATCAGCAGCGCGGTCTGGGTGTCGCCGTTGGGCAGCACGATCCGCGTGTCCTTGAGCGTTGCGCCGTTGCGGGTCACCAGCGATGCCCCGTCCTCCAGATAGAGGGATGCGGCGCTGAGCGAGCCGGCGGTGATCTTCGAGTTGGCCCCGGTCACGCGGATGTAGCTGGTCGTGGCCGAACCGGTTTCAGAGGTCAGCGCGTTGGCGACTTCCAGCTGGCCGCCGTTCTGCACGTTCAACATGCCGGTACCATTCACGGACACCTGCAGGCTGTCGGAACGGAGCAGCGCCCCGGCACCGGACACCGTCAGCTGGCCGACGCTGTTGGTGGCGACGCCCAGCACCACCGCGCCTGGCGTGGTGACGGTGCCGCCGGCCGCGACGGTCAGATTGCCACTGCCACCCGTACCGACCCGGATGCTGCCGCCGACGCTGGCCACGCCGCTGTCGCCGACGGTCAGGGTCGCTTGGCCGCTCTGGGCGATATCCAGATTGCCGGCACGTACTTCCAGATTGCCGCCATTGGTGACATTGACCACCGTGGTCAGCAGACCGGTGCCGGAGCCCTGGCCGCCAATCCGCAGGCCGTAACCGCCGATGGTCCCCGTCGTGACGACTTTGCCGCCATTGGTGATGTTCATCGTGCTGTCGCCCTGCACGCCGACATCGATCGCCCCGGCCGTGAGCAGCGAGCCGTTGCCACGGACCGTGACGGTACCGCGTCCGCTGGCCTGATCACCGAGCGAGACCACCCCAGCCACGTTCGCCTGGCCACCGTCGGTGACATTGAGCGCACCGGTGCCGCGCAGGCCGACATACATCGACGCATTGACCACGTCCAGATTCGACGACGCCGTGCTCACGTTGATGGTGCCGCTGCCACCGGCGTTGGTGCCCAGCGAGACTTGGCTACCGCCACGCAAGGTGCCGCCGGCGATGATGTCGAGCACGACAGGGGAGTTCGAACCGACAGTGAAGCCGTCCAGATGCTCGACCACGCCGGTAATGGACTCATCCGTGTTGTAGGGATACGACTGCGCAAGCGCTGCCGTTGATGCGCCGGCGGACACCAGCGCGGTCAGCAGGGCGGCGGCGAGCGCGGTACGTCGGCGTGGGCGGCCGGCGAGTCCTGCGGACGACACATGGCTGGAGGTGAGTTCGGACGCAACCTGCGTCTGACCAGTGGCGTGGTTGAACACCAGGCGATAAATCCTGTTCATGAAACTCCTTGTTTTGCGACTCGAAGGGCGCGGTGCCCACTCCCCGTGGTGCCTCCGGCGCGACAACACCCGCAGCGAACCCCCGGTCCGGGTGCAGGGAATGCAAGCGTACCCCCTGCCGGACGACATCGCCACCGTGGGTCCGTGCTGTGCCCCGTAGGGGAAATCCGATTCGGATGTCAGGCAGAGGCTGGCGATGGCGAAATGTGCATTACGTCACATTACCAGTGCAGAACGATGCCGCCGCTCAAGCGGACGGCGCTCCAACAAAAAACCCCGCCGGAGCGGGGTTTCCTGTGATCAGGTCAGCTGACCGTGGCAGTGCTTGAACTTCTTGCCGCTGCCGCACGGGCACGGGTCGTTGCGGCCGACCTTGGGTTCGTCGCGGGTGACCTGGCTGACGCCCTGCGCCGCCTGCATCTCCGCCACTTCTTCCTCGGCACCGTAACCACCCGCGCTCTGGTGCTGGAACTGCGAGGCCTGCATGCGCGCCTGCTGCTGCTGACGATCGGCTTCTTCCATCGCCGCCACTTCTTCTTCGCTGCGGATGCGCACGCGCGCCAGCAGGGTCACCACTTCGCGCTTGACGTTCTCCAGCATTTCCGAGAACAGCTCGAACGCTTCCTTCTTGTATTCCTGCTTCGGCTGCTTCTGCGCGTAACCACGCAGGTAGATGCCCTGGCGCAGGTAGTCCATGCGGGCCAGATGCTCCTTCCAGCTCTGGTCCAGCACGGTCAGCATCACGTGCTTTTCCAGTGCGCGCATGGTCTCTTCGCCGACGCCGGTTTCCTTGGCCGCGAAGTGCGCGTCCAGCTGTTCCTGCACCTTGTTGGCAATCGCCTCGGCGTCCAGCTCTTCGTGCTGGTGCACCAGGCCGACCACGTCCATCTCCACGCCGAAGTCCGAGGCCAGGGTGGCCTGCAGGCCGGCCAGGTCCCACTGCTCGTCGATCGAGTTCGGCGGCACGAAGCGCGCCACCACGTCGAAGATCACGTCACCGCGGATGCCGTCGACGTTGTCCTTGACCGACTCGGCGTCCAGCAGTTCATCGCGCTGGGCGTAGATCACCTTGCGCTGGTCGTTGTTGACGTCGTCGAAGTCCAGCAGGTTCTTGCGGATGTCGAAGTTGTGCGCTTCGACCTTGCGCTGTGCCTTTTCGATCTGGCGGCTGACCATGCGGTCTTCGATGACGTCGTCTTCCTTCATGCCCATCAGACGCATCGCCTTCTGGACCCAGTCCGAGGCGAAGATGCGCATCAGGTTGTCTTCCAGCGACAGGTAGAAGCGCGAAGAACCCGGGTCGCCCTGACGACCCGAACGACCGCGCAGCTGGTTGTCGATACGGCGCGATTCGTGGCGTTCGGTGCCCACGATATGCAGGCCACCGGCAGCCTTGACCTGCTCGTGGCGACGCTGCCACTCGGCCTTGACCTTGAACTTGTCGTCGGCGCTGGCGTCTTCGCCGAGCTCATGCAGCTGCGCTTCCAGCGAACCGCCGAGCACGATGTCGGTACCGCGACCGGCCATGTTGGTGGCGATGGTCACCGCACCGGGCATGCCGGCGTTGGCGATGATGGTGGCTTCGCGGTCATGCTGCTTGGCGTTGAGCACTTCGTGGTGCACGCCGGCCTTTTTCAGATGCTCGGACAGCATTTCCGAGGTTTCGATCGAGGTGGTGCCGACCAGCACCGGCTGGCCGTTCTTGTTGCATTCCTGGATGTCGGCCAGCACGGCGTTGAACTTGCCGTTGCGGTTGAGGAACACCTGGTCCGGCGAGTCCTTGCGGATGGTCGGGCGGTTGGTCGGAATGACCACCACTTCCAGGCCGTAGATGCTCTGGAATTCGTAGGCTTCGGTATCGGCCGTACCGGTCATGCCGGACAGCTTCTTGTACATGCGGAACAGGTTCTGGAAGGTGATGCTGGCCAGCGTCTGGTTCTCGCGCTGGACCGGCACCCCTTCCTTGGCTTCCACCGCCTGGTGCAGGCCATCGGACCAGCGGCGGCCGGCCAGGGTACGGCCGGTGAATTCGTCGACGATCACCACTTCGCCGTCGCGCACGATGTAGTCCACGTCGCGCTGGTAGATGGCATGCGCGCGCAGGGCGGCATTGAGGTGATGCACCACGGTCAGGTTCTGCGCGGCGTACAGGCCTTCGGTTTCGGCGCTGAGGATGCCGGCGTCAACCAGCAGCTGCTCGGCGTGCTCCATGCCCGCTTCGGACAGGTGCACCTGCTTGCCCTTTTCATCGACCCAGAAATCGCCTTCGGCTTCTTCGTTCTCCTGGCGGATCAGGCTGGGCACCACGCGGTTGACGCGGATGTACAGCTCCGGGGAGTCGTCGGCCGGGCCCGAGATGATCAGCGGGGTGCGCGCTTCGTCGATCAGGATCGAGTCGACTTCGTCGACGATGGCGTAGTGCAGGCCGCGCTGGTAGCGGTCGGCACGCGACAGCGCCATGTTGTCGCGCAGGTAGTCGAAGCCGAATTCGTTGTTGGTGCCGTAGGTGATGTCGCTGTTGTAGGCCTCGCGCTTGTCGCCGTGCGGCATGCCCGGGTACACCACGCCCACGCTCAGGCCCAGCCAGTTGTACAGCTTGCCCATCTGGCCGGCGTCGCGGCGGGCCAGGTAGTCGTTGACGGTGACCACGTGCACGCCCTTGCCTTCCAGCGCGTTCAGGTACACCGGGAGGGTTGCCACCAGGGTCTTGCCTTCACCGGTGCGCATTTCGGCGATCTTGCCCAGGTGCAGGACCATGCCGCCGATCAGCTGCACGTCGTAATGGCGCATGCCCAGCACGCGGCGGCTGGCCTCGCGGCAGACCGCGAAGGCCTCCGGCAGAACCTTGTCCAGGGCTTCGCCGGCGGCGATGCGCTGCTTGAACTCGGGGGTCTTGGCCTTTAGCTGCTCGTCGGAGAGCTTTTCGATCTCCGGTTCCAGGGCGTTGATCTTGGCGACGATGCGGTTGAGCTGGCGCAGCTGTCGTTCATTACGACTGCCGAAGACGCGGGTAAGCAGGCTGTTGATCATTGAAGGAACCGGTTGGAATGAGACGCCCCAACGGCGGCGCTTCCGCAGAAGCTGCTCGCCGCAAACGAAACAGGGCGCACTGCGCCCTGTCTATGGCAACACTTATTGTAGCTTGGGACGGGGGTGTCGCGTTTCAAGCACCCCCGGTCCGTTCGTCGCACTCAGCCGCGCGACACCCGGCCGACCGGGGTATTGCCGCCGTCACCCAGGAACTTGCGCGGATTGACCACATTGCCGCGCTCCCAGACCTCGAAGTGGACGTGGGCACCGGTCGAACGACCGGTGGAACCGGCCTTGGCCACTTCCTGGCCGGCACGGACCAGGTCACCGGCCTTCACCACCAGGCGCGAATTGTGCGCGTAGCGGGTCACGTAGCCATTGCCGTGGTCGACGTCGACGACGTTGCCGTAGCCGCCCTTGACCCCGGAGAAGCTGACCACACCATCGGCCACGGCCATGACCGGGTCGCCGACCTTGGCGTGGAAGTCGATACCCTTGTGGTTGCCGCGACCACGACCGAACGGGTCGTTACGGCCGCCGAACCCGGAGGTGATGTAGCTGTTGCGGATCGGCATGCGACCCGGCACGGCATCCTGCTCGAGCTGATGGTCGAACATCAGCGACTCCATCACCGACAACTGGCGGCCTGAAGCAGCGAAACGCTGCTCCAGCACCTGTAAGTCGCTGTTGACCGCGCTGACCGGGATGTCCTGGGTCGGGCCGGCTTCGCCTTCACCGAGGCCGGGGGTCTCGTTGAAGTCGAACTCGCCGTCTTCCAGCTTGCCCATCTGGGTCAGGCGCTCGCCGAGCGCGTTGAGCCGGGTGGCCTGCGCCTGCAGCTCGCCCATGCGGGCAGCCAGCGCGTTGACCTGGGTCTGGGCGTCCTTGCGGGCCTGGGCCAGTTCGCGCTCCTGCTGCGCCACCTTGGCGTGCAGGCGCGAATCATTGAACATGCTGCCGCCCAGACCGGCACCGAAGCCGATCAGGCAGCCCAGCCCGAGCACGCTGCCAAGCAGGGCACGGGGGCGGTCCTCGAAATAGAACCGCAGACGCGCGATGGGCGTTTTGGCCTGTCCTTCACGCGTTTTGATTACGATCTTTTTGAATGCCATCAGTGAGTTTTCATGTCTGAGCCGAAATCCAGTGCCCGTTCCCCTTCTGCGCCGAAGCCGGCGCTGGAAGCGGTCATGGAGGACAAAACCGGCAACCCGCTGCGTCGTGCCCTCTGGCTCGACGCGCTGGACCGTCAGTTGCGCCCCCATTTGCCGCCCACCCTGGCCACCCGTTGCCGGCTGGCGAATGTGAACGGCGAGCACCTCGTTTTTCTCGTCGAGTCCCCGGTCTGGCATGCCAAGCTGCGGCTTGCCGAACGCGAGTTGATCGACGCGGCCCGTTCCATCGGGCTGAAAGTCACCAAGGTGACCATCAAGACTGCGCTTGCCGCTCCTCCACGCTCCCCAGCGATCGACAACAGGAATGGCCCCCGCGCAGTTTCAGCCGCCACGCACCAAGGGCTACGCGACGCTTTGGCTTGCTTCCAGGACCCCAAGGGCTCGAAGTCCTGACTGCATCGGAGCATCCCGCTCCTTCCCCGGCTGTGTCACGAAGTCGTGAAACATTTCGGGGAGCCGGCGGCCATCGTAGCCGCGGATGGTCGTCCAGTCGTTAGTCTTTTATTAAATTTGCGTTATTTTTACCCTGAAACTGGATCGGGTTCACAAAAAGGTGACGACGGTCCGGTCACGGTTCATTGACGTGAGCTTCACGGCCGCCGAGCGCCAGAAACGCGGAACGGCGCAGTAAGCGCCGTTCGTTTGCGTT
Organism: Stenotrophomonas sp. PS02289; assembly: GCF_029960115.1. Classification (GTDB taxonomy): domain Bacteria; phylum Pseudomonadota; class Gammaproteobacteria; order Xanthomonadales; family Xanthomonadaceae; genus Stenotrophomonas. The sequence goes on along the minus strand of NZ_JASCOZ010000015.1, from coordinate 18,650 downwards.
TCAAATCAAGGAGTTGGCGTCACGCGTAGGCCGGAACACCGTAGACCACCGGAGCCGGGTCGGCCGCCGCGTTGACCCACTCCCAGGCCGTGACGTCGGCCAGCAGGGCCCGCACCAGCTTGTTGTTGAGCGCATGGCCGGACTTGAAGCCCTCATACGCGCCCAGCACCTGGGCACCGGCCAGGTACAGATCGCCGATGGCGTCGAGGATCTTGTGGCGCACGAATTCGTCGGCGTAACGCAGGCCGTCTTCGTTGAGCACGCGGAATTCGTCGAGCACGATGGCGTTGTCCATCGAACCACCGAGACCCAGGTTGCGCTCACGCATGTACTCCAGGTCGCGCATGAAACCGAAGGTACGGGCGCGCGAGATTTCCTTGGTGTAGGCGGCGGTGGAGAAGTCGATCTCCGCGCGCGACTGCTTGGCCGGAATCATCGGGTGGTCAAACTGGATGGTGAAGCCCAGCTTGTAGCCTTCATAGGGGGTGAAGCGGGCCACCTTGTCGCCTTCGGTGACTTCCACGGTCTTGAGCACGCGGATGAAACGCTTCGGCGCGTCCTGCTCGGCGATGCCGGCGGACTGCAGCAGGAACACGAACGGACCGGAGGAGCCGTCCATGATCGGCAGCTCGGCCGAGGACAGCTCCACGATGATGTTGTCCACACCCAGGCCGGCCAGGGCCGACATCAGGTGTTCCACGGTCTGGATCTTGGCGTTGTTGCAGGTCAGGCCGGTGCACAGGGTCACTTCGGTGACCAGGTCGGCACGGGCCGGGACCTCGACGACCGGGTCCAGGTCCACGCGACGGAACACGATGCCGTGATTGACCGGAGCCGGACGCAGGGTCATGTAGACCTTGTCGCCGCTGTGCAGGCCAACGCCGGTGGCGCGGATCGTGTTCTTGAGGGTGCGTTGCGGAATCATGGGGGTCGACCGGGTAGCGCGCTGTCAGCGCGACAATGACAAACAAGAATAACACGCAGTACCGCAACCCCTTTCTGAACGGGGTGCGTCCCGACCAGAGGCCGAAACCACGGAACGGCGAACTGCCGGGCCCATCCAGGCCCGGCAGCTAGGGACATGGCGATGCTTACCGGGGCGGACAAGTCCCCGGCATGCAACGCTTAGTCCGCCTGGCGGCGCAGGAACGCCGGGATATCCAGGTAATCGTTGGGCAGCTCGGCCGTTGCCGGGCCGGCCGCCGGGGCCGACGGAGCCACGGTGTCGGCGCTCGGACGGCGCAGGCCCAGGCCCATGCCACCCACGGCTTTGGACACCGCGTCACCGCCGTTGTCGAAATCGCCGAACTCCGGCTGGCCGGTGGTGGCGTTGCGGACCAGCTTGATCGGCGCACGCTCGCCCGGACGCTGGGTCTTGGAGGCGACGGCACGGTTCAGGCCGGTGGCGACCACGGTCACGCGCACTTCGTCCTGCATGTCCGGATCGAGCACGGTGCCCACCACCACGGTGGCGTCTTCGGAGGCGAAGCCGTCGATGGTGCGGCCGATTTCGTCGAACTCGGCCATGGTGAAGTCGGCACCGGCGGTGATGTTGACCAGGATGCCGTTGGCACCGGCCAGGTTCACGTCGTCCAGCAGCGGGTTCTGGATGGCGGCTTCAGCGGCGGCCTGGGCGCGGTCGTCGCCACGGGCGGTGCCGGTACCCATCATCGCCAGGCCCATTTCGGACATGACGGTGCGCACGTCGGCGAAGTCGACGTTGATCAGGCCCGGACGCACGATCAGGTCGGCGATGCCCTGCACGGCACCCTGCAGCACGTCATTGGCCGCGCGGAACGCCTGAATCATGGTGGCGTTGCGGCCCAGCACGGTGATCAGCTTTTCATTCGGAATGGTGATCAGCGAGTCGCAGTGCTGGCTCAGTTCCTCGATGCCCTTCAGCGCCACCTGCATGCGGCGACGGCCTTCGAACGGGAACGGCTTGGTGACCACAGCCACGGTCAGGATGCCCATTTCCTTGGCCAGCTGGGCCACGACCGGAGCCGCGCCGGTGCCGGTGCCACCGCCCATGCCGGCGGTGATGAACACCATGTCCGCACCCTGCAGGGCGTCCATGATGCGCTCACGATCTTCCAGGGCGGCCTGGCGACCCACTTCCGGGTTCGCGCCTGCGCCCAGGCCCTTGGTGACGTTGGTACCCAGCTGCAGCTGCAGCTTGGCACCGCAATTCTTGATGGCCTGCGAGTCGGTGTTGGCGGTGATGAATTCCACGCCGTCCACGCTGGTGCTGACCATGTGCGCCACGGCGTTGCCGCCGCCGCCGCCCACGCCGATCACCTTGATCACCGCATTGGGTGCCATCTTTTCAATCAATTCGAAGTGCGCCATGTCCGTGTCCTCGTTGAAACCGCTTCTATTGGCGTGGTCCTCATGGGCGTCCTGCCCTTCGTGCCACGCCGCCATTGCGGCGGTAGTTTTAGGTATGTCCTTCGGAGCGGGGGCTCGTCAGGTGAGTTGCGATGAAGCGATGTTGCCGGTGTTGCAGTGATGCGGCTGTCAGATGCAGATCAGAATTCGCCGCGGAACCAGGTTTTGACTTTGTTGAATAGACTGCCGGCACGACCGGTCGGCAGCGATGGGCGACGCGGATGTTCAATCTGGCTGCCCATCAGCAGCAGCCCCACGCCCGTGGCATGGACCGGGTTACCAACCACTTCACCCAGTCCGGTGACGTGCTGCGGAATACCGACGCGAACCGGCATCTGCAGCATTTCTTCGGCCAGCTCGACCACGCCTTCCATCTTCGAGGCACCACCGGTGAGTACCATGCCGGCACGCACCAGTTCCTCGAAGCCGGAGCGACGCAGCTCGGCCTGGACCATTTCGAAAATTTCCTCGTAGCGCCCCTGCACCGCCTGCGCCAGTGAATGACGCGGCATGCGGCGCGGCGGACGGTCGCCGACGCTGGGCACCTGGATGCTTTCCTCGGCGGTGGCCAGCTGGGCCAGCGCGCAGGCGTAGCGCACCTTGATCTGCTCGGCTTCCGGGGTCGGCGTGCGCAGCATGTGGGCGATGTCGTTGGTGACGTGGTCGCCGGCGATCGGCAGCGACGCCGTGTGGCAGATCGCGCCCTGCACGAACACCGCCAGGTCGGTGGTGCCCGCGCCCATGTCGACCAGCACCACGCCGAGTTCGCGTTCGTCGGCGGTCAGCACGGCCACGCTGGAGGCCAGCGAGGACAGCACCAGGTCGTCCACCTGCAGGCCGCAGCGCTGCACGCACTTGCTGATGTTGGCGGCCGCCGACTGCGCGCACACCACCAGGTGGGCGTGCACTTCCAGGCGCACGCCGGTCATGCCGACCGGATTGCGGATGCCTTCCTGAGAATCGTCCAGCACGTACTCGCGCGGAATCGCGTGCAGGATCTTCTGGTCGGCCGGAATGGCCACGGCCTTGGCTGCGTCCAGCACCCGGTCCAGGTCGCCCCAGGTCACTTCGCCGTCGCGGATCGGCACGATCCCCGGCGAGTTCTTGCACTGCACGTGGTTGCCTGAGATGGAGGCGTACACCGAGCGGATCTCGCAGCCGGCCATCAGCTCGGCTTCTTCGACCGCTCGCTGGATCGACTGCACGGTCGACTCGATGTCCACGACCACGCCGCGCTTGAGTCCGCGCGATTCATGCGAGCCGATGCCGATGACCTCGATCGGGTTGCCCGGCGAATACTCGCCGACCAGCGCCACCACCTTGGAGGTGCCGATATCGAGCCCGACGATCAGCGATTTGTCACCCTTGCGATTCATGTCCTGTCCTGCGTGTTCTGTGCCGGTGTGCCCGGCGCGGCCGGAACCGGGGTACCCCAGCTCAGCGTGAAACCATTGGTATAGCGAAGGTCGGCGCGTTCGATCGGCGTACTCTGGTTGGCCAGCTGCGGCAGCACGCGCACGAAGCGCTGCAGGCGCGAACGGGCGTCGTCGCGGCCGACCACCACTTCCGTGCCGTTGCTCAACTGCAGCGACCAGCTGCCGCGCGCGTCCATGCTGACCCGGGTGACGTCCAGCCCGGTGGGCGCGAACAGCGCACGCGATTCGTTGTACAGCGCCACCACTTCCTGGGTCTGGGTGTCCGGACCGTCGAGGTTGGGCAGCTTCAGGTCCTGCAGCTGCTTGGGGGTGGCGAACAGCTTGCCCTGCTCGGACAGCAGCCGGTCCTGGCCCCAGCGGGCGAACGGCTTGTGCTCGACCAGGGTGATCTCCAGCACATCGGGCCACTGCTTGCGGACCTGTGCGCTTTCCACCCACGGCAGCTGCTCGATGGCGTCCTGCGCGTCCTGCAGCTTGACCGCGAAGAAGCCGGCCTGCGCATACGGCAGGATGACCTGCTGCAGCTGCTCGGCCGGGACCCGCTTGAACTCACCGTGCACGCGCAGCTTGGCCAGAGGCCAACGCTCAGCCGCGACCCAGCCGTTGAGCACCGCCACCACGGGCAGCGCTACCAGCGACAGAGCCAGCAACCAGACGAAGATGCGCAGCACCGCGTTCATGCGTGGGCGTTCTCCTGGGCGTTGTGCGGCAGGGTCTGCTCCAGCACGCGCCAGACCAGCTCCTCAAAGCCGATGCCCACCTGACCGGCGGCCTTGGGTACCAGCGAATGACTGGTCATGCCCGGCGCGGTGTTCACTTCCAGCAGGTACATGCGGCCGCTGGCGCGGTCGCGCATCACGTCCACGCGGCCCCAGCCACGGCAGCCGGCCGCCTGGAACGCGGCCAACGCGAGCCGGCGGATCTCCGCTTCGTCGTCGCCGTCCAAGCCCGGGCACAGGTACTGGGTGTCGTCGGCGAGGTACTTGGCGTTGTAGTCGTACCACTGGCCCTTGGGCACGATGCGGATCGACGGCAGCGCCACGTCGCCAAGAATACCGACGGTGAGCTCGTCGCCGACCACCATCTGTTCCATCAGCAGCTGGCCGTCATAACGCGAAGCCAGGGCCACCGCTTCGTCGAGACCGGCGTCATCGAGCACCCGGCTGATGCCGACGCTGGAACCTTCGTTGGCCGGCTTCACCACCACCGGCAGACCGAGTTCGCGCGCCTGCGCGTGTACGGTCTCAGCGGTGACCTTCCGATACTGCGGGGTCGGCAGACCGATCGACAGCCACACCTGCTTGGTGCGGATCTTGTCCATGCCCAGCGCCGAGCCGAGCACGTCCGAACCGGTGTACGGCACGCCAAAGGCCTCCATCAGCCCCTGCACGATGCCGTCCTCACCGCCACCGTTGTGGCCGTGCAGAATGTTGAAGACGCGGTCGAAGCGCTTTTCCACCAGGGCCTGCGCCAGCGCCGGAATGCCGTCCACGGCGGTGGCGTCGACGCCACGCGCGCGCAGGGCTTCCAGCACGTTGCGGCCGGAGTCCAGCGACACCTCACGTTCGCTGGAGGTGCCGCCCAGCAGCACCGCCACGCGACCGAAGTCGGCGGGGTTGGTGGTGCGCAGCGGGGCGAAGTTGAAGGTGCTCATGCCTGACCCTCGCTCTTGAAGCCTTCCACGGCCAGATGCGTGGCCATGGCACCGATGTCGCCCGCGCCCATCATCAGCAGCAGGTCACCGTCCTGCAGCACGTCGGGCAGCACGCTGGCCAGCTCGGCAGGCTTGCCCACCACCACCGGTTCGCTGCGGCCGCGCGCGCGGATGGCGCGTGCCAGCGCATGCGAGTCAGCCCCGGCGATCGGGTCCTCACCGGCCGGGTAGACCTGGCACAGCACCAGTGCGTCGACGCTGGACAGCACCGCTGCGAACTTGTCGAACTGGTCGCGGGTACGGCTGTAACGGTGCGGCTGGAACGCCACCACCAGGCGCTGGTCCGGCCAGCCGCCACGTGCCGCGGCGAACACCGCTTCCAGTTCGCTGGGGTGATGGCCGTAGTCATCGATGATGCGCACCTTGGCACCGGACGCGGTGGTCACTTCGCCGAGGTCGTTGAAGCGGCGGCCGACACCGGCGAAGCCGGCCAGCGCGCGCGCGATGGCGTCCGGCGCGACACCCAGCTGCCAGCCCACTGCGGCTGCGGCCAGTGCGTTGAGCACGTTGTGACGACCCGGCAGGGCCAGCACCACTTCCTGGCTGGTGCCCTGCGGCAGGCGCAGGGTGAAACGCATGCGCGAGCCTTCCTGCACCACGTTCTCGGCGCGCACGTCGGCCTGCGGGCTCATGCCGTAGCTCATCACGTGACGCGGTGTGTGGGCCGCCAGCGCGGCCACTTCCGGGTCGTCGATGCACAGCACGGCCAGCCCGTAGAACGGCAGGCGCTGCAGGAACTCGGCAAATGCCGCCTGCACGCGGGCAAAGTCGTTGCCGTAGTTTTCAAGATGGTCGGCATCGATGTTGGTGATCACCGAGACCAGCGGATTCAGCCGCAGGAAGCTGCCGTCGCTCTCATCGGCTTCGGCCACCAGCCACTGGCCACCGCCCAGCTTGGCGTTGGCACCGGCGGCGAGCAGCTGGCCACCGATCACGAAGGTCGGGTCCAGTCCGCCTTCGCTCAGCACGGCAGCGGTCAGGCTGGTGGTGGTGGTCTTGCCATGCGTGCCGGCCACGGCGATGCCGCGGCGGAAGCGCATCAGCTCGGCCAGCATGGCCGCGCGCGGCATGATCGGAATGCGCTGGCTGCGCGCTTCCATCAGCTCCGGGTTGTCTTCGCGGATGGCACTGGAGACCACCACGCAGTCGGTGCCCAGTACATTGGCGGCCGAATGACCGCGCATCACGCGCGCGCCCAGCCCGGCCAGACGGCGGGTAGCGGCGTTGTCGGCGTTGTCCGAACCGGACACTTCATAGCCCAGGGTCAGCATGACCTCGGCGATGCCGCTCATGCCGGTGCCGCCGATGCCGACGAAGTGCACGCGCGGGAACGCGCGGACCAGGTCATTGGTGTCGTGCAGGCGACGGATCATGCGCGGCCTCGCGGGCACATGCGGATAACGGTGTTCATTTGGCTTCCTCAAGAATGATGTCGGCGATGCGCTCAGCGGCATCGACCTTGGCCAGCGCACGCGCGGCTTGCGCCATCTGCATGCGGCGGCCGGAATCGGCGGACAGGTCGCGCAGCACGGCCTGCAGGCGGTCGGCCAGACTGTCGTCCTGCTTCAGCAGCACGGCGGCATCGCGCTCGACCAGGTACTCGGCATTGCGGGTCTGGTGGTCATCGACGGCGGCGGCGAACGGCACCAGCACGCTGCCCACCCCGACCGCGCACAGCTCGGCCAGGGTGGAGGCACCGGAACGGCACACCACCAGGTCAGCCCAGCTGAAGGCTTCGGCCATGTCGGCAATGAACGGCTGCACGTCGGCACTGACGCCGCTGTCGGCATAAGCCTGCAGCGCCTCGGCGTGCAGCTTCTCGCCGCTCTGGTGACGAACCTGTACGGCCACGTCGCTGCCCAGCGCGGCCAGCGCATTGGGCACTGCGTTGTTGAGCGCGCGCGCGCCCTGGCTGCCGCCCAGCACGAGCAGGCGCAGCGGACCGCTGCGACCGGCCAGTCGTTCTGCCGGCGGTGCGATGGCAGCGATTTCCGCACGCACCGGATTACCCACTGGCTCTTCGCGGGTGGCGAAGCTGCCCGGGAAGCCGGTCAAAACGCGGCGCGCGAAGCGCGACAGGATGCGGTTGGTCAGTCCCGGCGCGCGATTCTGTTCGTGCACCAGCAGCGGCAGACCATGCAGGCGCGCGGCCAGGCCGCCGGGGCCGGAGGCGAAGCCGCCAAAGGCGATCACCGCACGCGGCTGACGGTCGCGGAGCAGGAAGCCCGCAGCGCGGATCGCGCGCAGCAGGCGACCCGGCGCGGTCAGCAGGGCCAGCTTGCCCTTGCCGCGCAGGCCGCTGATCGCCAACGTGTCGATGTGGATGTCGTGCTGCGGCACCAGACGGGTTTCCATGCCGCCGTCGCTGCCCAGCCAGGTCACCGGAATGCCGCGCGCGCGCAGCACCTTGGCCACGGCCAGGCCGGGGAAGATGTGGCCACCGGTGCCACCGGCCATGATCAGGACCGGTCGTTCAGAGGCGCTCATCCCATCCTCCCGAAGGTCGGTTCGATCCGCTGCTGCATGCGGCTGGTGCCGCGTGCGCTGCTGTTCGGGGCCGGATCGCGGTAGGCGTTGGGCGGCACACTGCCCTGCACCGCTGCCGCCACTTCACTGGCGCTCGGCCCGGTGTGCGCGGGAGCGGGTTCGTCACCGTCAGCCGCGCCCATGCGCACCGCCTGGCGGCGCTCGGCGCGTTCGAGTTCGTAGGACACGCGCAGCAGCAGGCCCATCGCCACGCAGGTCATCAGCACGCTGGAGCCGCCCGACGAGATCAGCGGCAGGGTCAGACCCTTGGTCGGCAGGATGCCCAGGTTGACGCCGATCGAGACGAAGCTCTGCATGCTGATCCACAGCGCGATGCCGAAGGCGATGTAGCCGGAGAAATGACGCTTCATCTCCACGCAGCGCATGCCGATCCAGAACGCACGGCCGACCAGCACCGCATACAGCGCGATGATCACGCAGGTGCCCAGGAAGCCGAACTCCTCAGCCGTCACCGAGAAGATGAAGTCGGTATGCGCTTCCGGCAGGTAGTACAGCTTCTGCACCGAGTTGCCCAGGCCGACGCCGGTCCACTCGCCGCGACCCACCGCCATCAGGGCATTGGTCAACTGGTAACCGTCGCCCTGCTGGTCCGCCCACGGGTCCATGAACGAGGTGATGCGGCGCAGGCGGTAAGGCTCGAAGATCGCCAGCGCGCTCATCGCCGCCAGGCCGATCACCGCCGGCATCGACATGCGCAGCATGTTGACCCCGCCCAGCACCAGCATGCCGGCAGTGATGCCCAGCAGCAGGGTGGACGAGCCGAAGTCCGGCTGCAGCAGCAGCAGCACGACCAGCGCACCGGCCACGCCCTGCGGCTTGAGCATCGCCGGCCAGGTGGCGTTGACCTCGTCGCGGAAGCGGACCAGATAGCTGGACAGCCAGACGATGTACAGCACCTTGACCGCTTCCACGGTCTGGAACTTGGAGATGCCCAGGTTGATCCAGCGCCGCGCGCCATTGACGCTGCTGCCCAGGCCCGGGATGAACACCACCACCAGCAGCGCGAAGCAGCCCAGCAGCAGGATCTGGTTGTACTGCTCGATGCTCTTCAGCTCGGTGCGCATCGCCAGGATGGCCAGGCCGATACCGACCGCCAGGAAGATCAGATGGCGGTTGAGGTAGTAGAACGGGCTGCTCATCAGCGCGATCGAGCTCGACGCGACCATCACCACGCCCACACCGGTCAGCGCGATGATCGCGCCCAGCAGCCACGGATCGAAGCGGCCTCCGATGGCTTCAAGACGGGTTGCCTGGCGCGACAGGTCATTCATCAGCGGACCTTCAACGTGGCCAGGCCGATGAGCACCAGCACCACCGAGATGATCCAGAAGCGCACGATCACGCGCGGCTCCGGCCAGCCCTTCAGTTCGAAGTGGTGGTGGATCGGTGCCATGCGGAACACGCGCTTGCCGGTCAGCTTGAACGAGGCGACCTGGATCATCACCGACAGCGTTTCAATCACGAACACGCCGCCCATGACCACCAGCACCAGCTCCTGGCGGGTGATCACCGCGATGGTGCCGAGCACCGCGCCGAGCGCCAGCGCGCCGATGTCGCCCATGAACACCATGGCCGGATAGGTGTTGAACCACAGGAAGCCCAGGCCGGCACCGGCGATGGCGGCACAGATGATGATCAGCTCGCCTGCGCCGGGGATCTGCGGGATCTGCAGGTAGTTGGCGAACACCACGTTGCCCGATGCATAGGCGAACACGCCCAGGCCGCAGGCCACCAGCACGGTGGGCATGATGGCCAGGCCGTCCAGGCCGTCGGTGAGGTTCACCGCGTTGGAGAAGCCGACGATCCAGAAATAGGCGATGGCGACGAAGCTGATCCCGGCCAGCGGCAGCGCCACCGACTTGAACATCGGGATATAGAACGTCAGCTGCGCCGGCACGTCGGCGGTGTAGTACAGGAACAGGCCGGCGGCCAGGCCGAAGATCGACTGCAGCAGGTACTTCCAGCGCGAGGCCAGCCCGTTCGGGTCGCGGCGCACGATCTTGATCCAGTCGTCGTACCAGCCGATGACACCGAAGCTGAGCATCACCGCCAGCACCAGCCACACATAGTGGTTGCGCAGGTCACCCCACAGCAGGGTGGACAAGGTGACGGTAAGCAGGATCAGCGAACCGCCCATGGTCGGCGTGCCGGCCTTGGAGAAATGGGTCTGCGGGCCGTCCTTGCGGATCGGCTGGCCGCCCTTGAACTGGGCCAGCTTGCGGATCACCGCCGGTCCCAGCCACAGCGACAGGAACAGCGAGGTGAGCGCGGCGAGGATGCCACGGAACGTCAGGTAGCCGAACAGCCCGAACAGGCTCTCCAACTGCTGCAACCATCGGGCCAGTTCAAGCAACATGGGGGCTTTCCTCTCCTCGCGCCAGCAGCGCTTTCACAATCTTGTCCATCGCGCTGCCGCGCGAACCTTTCACCAGGCAGCGCACGCCGGCGTGCAGTTCCCCGGCCAGTGCATCGGCCAGGGCGTCATGGGTGGAAAAATGTCGACCGCCTTCACCGAAGGCAGTGGAGGCGGCTTCGCTGAGCGGACCCAGCGTGTACAGGCGCTTGAGTCCGGCCGCGCGGGCGCGCTGACCGGCCTGCGCATGCAGCGCCGGACCGTCCGGGCCGAGTTCGCGCATGTCGCCCAGGACCAGCCAGCCCTCGTCTTTGCCGGCGGCCAGCGCGTCAATCGCGGCGGCCAGCGAGCCCGGGTTGGCGTTGTAGCTGTCGTCGATCAGCACCGCGCCACCGGGCAGCGTGTGCGCGATCTGCCGACCCGGAACCGGCTCGGCGTTGCCCAGGCCGGTGACCACCTGGGCCAGCGGGATCTCGGCGGCCAGGGCCAGGCTGGCGGCGGCCAGCGCATTGCTGATGTTGTGCCGGCCCGGCAGTGCCAGGGTGATCGCGGCGGTGCCCACCGGGGTGTGCAGGGTGAACTGGCTACCTGCAGCGGTCAGGCGGATGTCACGCGCGGTGATGTCGGCACTGTGGTCCAGCCCGTAGCGCAGCAGTCGGCTGCGCGGCGGGTGACCGACGATATGCTGCTCGAACCACACGCCGTAGGCGTCGTCGGCATTGATGACGGCCACGCCATCGGCCGGCAGCGCCGCGTAGATCGCACCTTTGGTGGTCGCCACGCCGAGCAGGTTGCCCATGCGCTCCAGGTGCGCCGGGGCGATGTTGTTGACCAGCGCATACTGCGGACGGGCGATGTCGGTCAGGTACGCGATGTCTCCCGGCTTGCCCGCCCCCATCTCGTAGATGGCGAAATCGGCGTCTTCCGGCGCGTCCAGCACCGCCAGCGGCAGGCCGATCTCGTTGTTGCGGTTGCCCGGGTTGGCGTAGACCACCTTGTGGTCCTCGCGCGCCACCTGCTGCAGGATCGCCAGCAGCAGCGTCTTGACGCTGGTCTTGCCGTTGCTGCCGGTGATCGCGAATACCTGGGTGGCGCGGTTGCGCTGCATGCCGGCGGCGATGCGCGCCAGCGCCAGTTCGGTGTCAGCCACCACGACCTGCGGCACCGCCACATCGAGCAGACGTTCGACCAGCATCGCGCTGGCTCCACGCGCGAGTGCGTCCGCGGCGAAGTCATGGCCGTCGAAACGCTCGCCACGCAGCGCCACATAGAGGCTGCCCGGGGCCAGGGTACGGGTGTCATTGCTGACCGCATCGATCGCCGTGTCATCGCCGTGGATCTCACCACCGGCCCAATGCGCGATCAGGGAGAGAGGCGTGCGCTTCATTCGGCCTCCTGCGCGTTCCGCTTGAGCAGGCCTTCCTTCGCGCTCAGCGCGGCGGCCGCCACCAGGGTGTCGTCGAAGTCGTGCTTCACGCCACGTACTTCCTGATAGGGTTCATGACCCTTGCCGGCGATCAGCACGATGTCGCCGGCCCCGGCCAGCTTCACGGCCAGGCCGATGGCGCGCGCACGGTTGCGCTGCACGGTCACGGCGTCTGGCGCAGTGAAGCCTGCCAGGATATCGGCCACGATCACGTCGCCGTCCTCGCCGCGCGGGTTGTCGTCAGTGACGATCACCTGCTGGGCCAGACGCTCGGCAATGGCGGCCATCTGCGGGCGCTTGCCGGTATCGCGTTCGCCGCCGCAGCCGAACACGCAGAACAGACGCCCCTGCAGATGCCCCTGCAGGCTCTGCAGCGCCTGTTCGAGTGCATCCGGCGTGTGTGCGTAGTCGACCACCACCGTCGGCAGGCCGTGTTCGCCACCGAGACGGTTCATGCGGCCGGCGATGGGCTGCAGCTGCGACAGCAGCGTGGCAATGTCAGCCGGTGCATGGCCCAGCGCGTACAGCGCGCCAGCCACGCCCAGCAGGTTGTCGACGTTGAAGCGGCCCAGCAGCGGCGATTGCACCGGATGGCGCGCGCCCGCCACAACCAGGTCGAAGGCGATGCCGCGGCCGTCGAGCTTGAGCGAATCCGCGCGCAGCGTCGCCTGCTGCGCGCCGCGCGAGCTGAGTCCGATCTGGGCGATGCCGGGGTCGACGGTGCGCAGCAGTTCGCTGCCGAAGCTGTCGTCCAGATTGACCACGGCGGCCTTCAGGCCCGGGCGATGGAACAGCTTGGCCTTGGCCGCGCCGTACTGCGCCATGTCGCCGTGGTAGTCCAGGTGGTCGCGGGTGAGGTTGGTGAATACCGCCACGTCGTAATGCACCGCGTCCACTCGGCCCTGATCGAGCGCGTGCGAGCTGACTTCCATCGCGACCGCCTGCGCGCCTTCATCGCGCAGCTGCGCCAGCACTTCATGCATCTGCAGCACCAGCGGGGTGGTGAAACCGGTCGGCACCACGTGGCCGTACAGGCCGACGCCGAGCGTGCCGATGCTGCCACTGCGGGTGCCGAGCAGGTGCCAGGCCTGGGCCAGCAGCTGCACCGTGGAGGTTTTGCCGTTGGTGCCGGTGACGCCGACCATGGTCATGGCGCGCGACGGCTGGCCGTGGAACTGGTCGGCCATCGCGCCCATGCGGCCACGCAGGCCGGGCACGGCAATGGCGTCGGCCGGAGCCGGCAGCTCGGCCGGGGCCGGCGGATCGAACAGAATGGCGGCGGCGCCGGCGGCCTTGGCCTGGTCGACAAAGCCCAGGCCATGCGCGCCAAAGCCGGCAATGGCCACAAAGGCATTGCCGGGGCGCACGGCGCGGCTGTCCAGCACCAGGCCGGTGATGGCGGGGTCGTGGCTGAGCGCCACGTCCGGAATCAACTGCGAAAGCAACATCGTATGGCTCATTGCGTGCCTCCCTGCGCGGGTGGCAACGTGGCATGCGCGCTGGGCAGCGCGGCATCGAATTCAGCGGCGGCATCGGGAGCCATGAGGGCCTCCATCGGCGGGGTCGGCAGCGATGACGCTGCATGGCCCATCTTTCCGGACTGCTGCGCGGCCAGCCAGGCATCGATGTCGTCCGGCGGCACGTCCATCAGGCGCAGCGCACCTTCCATCACGTTGTGGAACACCGGGGCCGACACCAGGCCGCCGTAATACTTGCCGGCCTGCGGGTCGTTGATGACGATGACCGTGGCAAAGCGCGGATTGCTGGCGGGCACCACGCCGGCGAACAAGGAGTTGTAGTGACCCGGCACATAGCCGCCCGGCCCCGCCTTGCGCGCGGTGCCGGTCTTGCCAGCCACGTGGTAGCCGAGCACGGCAGCGCCCTTGGCACCGCCCTGGGTGACCACGGTTTCCATCATCGCCACAACTTCCTTGGCGACCTTCTCATCGATGATCTGCTTGCCTTCGTTGTGCTGACCTTTCACGAAGGTCGGCGCGATCAGCTTGCCGCCGTTACCCAGCGCCGAGTAGGCGGTGGCGATCTGCAGCGGCGTCACGTTCAAGCCATAGCCGTAAGACATGGTGGTCTTGGACGGGCCACTCCAGCGCGCGGGCCGCGGGAACACGCCCGCCGACTCCCCCGGGAAGCCGCTGTGCGGCTGCGAGCCGTAGCCGAAGCTGTGCACGGAGTCGTAGAACACCTGGTCAGGCATCTTGGCGGCGATCTTGGCCGCGCCGATGTTCGAGCTGCGGGTGATCACGCCGGTGACATTGAGCACACCGTTGTTACGCGGCACGTCCTTGATGGTGTACCGGCCGACGGCCATGTACCCCGGATTGGTGTCGACGATGGTGTCCTTGGTGACCGCACCGGTCTGCAGCGCCGAGGCGATGGTCAGGGGCTTCATGGTCGAACCCGGTTCGACCAGGTCGGTCACCGCGCGGTTGCGGCGCGTGTCCGGTGCGGTACCACCCACCGAATTGGGGTTGTAGGTGGGCAGGTTGACCATGGCCAGGATCTCGCCCGTGGCCACGTCCATGATGACCATCGAACCACCGGCCGCCTTGTTGGCGATCAGGGCGCTGCGCAGCTCCTTGAAGGCCAGGAACTGGATGCGGCGGTCAATGCTGAGAGTCAGGTCCTTGCCCGGCTCGGCGGGGCGCAGCAGGTCGCTCTCCACCGTTTCGCCCTTGCGGTTGCGGATGACCCGCTTCGCGCCGGGCTTGCCGCGCAGCCATTCGTCGAAGGCCAGCTCCAGCCCTTCCTGGCCGCGGTCGTCGATGTTGGTGAAGCCGAGCACGTGCGCCATCGCCTCACCCTGCGGGTAGAAGCGACGGAACTCGCGCTGCGAGGCCACACCGGGAATCTTCAGTGCCACCACTTTCTCGGCATCGTCCGGATTGATCCGGCGACGCAGGAACATGAATTCCTTGTCCGACTTCTGCGACAGCTTCGAGCTCAGCTCGTCCAGCGGCATGCCCAGCGCGGTGGCCAGCTCGGGGATGCGGTCGGGCGAACGCAGCAGTTCCTGCGGGTTGACCCAGATCGAGGCGACCGGCGTGGACACCGCCACCGGTTCGCCATTGCGGTCGGTGATCATGCCGCGCGAGGTGTTGATCGGCAGCTCGCGCAGGTAACGGGCCTCGCCCTGACGCTGATAGAAGTCGCTGTTGATGATCTGCACGTACGCCGCCCGGCCGACCAGCGACACCGAGCACAGCCCGAGCGCCAGCCCCACCCACTGCAGGCGGCGGCGCAGGTTGAAGCTGTTGCGGGTGCGGTTGCGACCGGAGCCGTTCATGGGCGCACCACCACGACATCATTGGCTTCCGGGAACTTCATGCCCAGGCGCTCACGGGCGACCCGGTCGACGCGGGTGGCTTCGGCCAGGGTGGCCTGTTCCAGCTGCAGGCGGCCGAATTCAATATTCAATTCATCGCGCGCGCGCTCCACCCGCGACAGCTCGACGAAGGTCTGCCGGTGACGATGGCGCATGAACACCACCCCGATCGCCGAGGCGATGGTGGCAGCCAGCAGGATCACCAGCAGCAGGCGACTCATGCCGCCTCCCCGCGCTTTTCGGCGACGCGCAGCACCGCGCTGCGCGAGCGCGGATTGACCGCCAGCTCTTCGTCTTCGGCCTTTATGGCCCCGCCGATCAGGTCCAGGGTCGGCACGAAGGTCTGCTGCTCGGGCAGCCGGCGATTGGCCGGCGGTGCCTTGGCGTGACGGTTCATGAACTGTTTGACGATGCGGTCTTCCAGCGAATGGAAGCTGATCACCGCCAGGCGGCCACCCGGCTTGAGCCGGGCCAGCGCCGCGTCCAAACCGGCTTCGAGGTCGGCCAGTTCGCGGTTGATATGGATGCGGATGGCCTGGAAGCTGCGCGTGGCCGGGTGGATCTTGTCCTTCCCGCGCGGCATCACCGAGGCGATCAGGTCGGCCAGCTGGGCAGTACGGGTCAGCGGCTGGCTGGCGCGCTTGGCCACGATGGCGCGGGCGATGCGCCGGCTCTGGCGCTCTTCGCCGTAGGTCCACAGTACGTCGGCGATCTCGCGCTCTTCCGCGCTGGCCAGCCATTCGGCGGCGCTCTGGCCGCTGTCCGGATCCATGCGCATGTCCAGCGGACCGTCCTTGCCGAAGCTGAAGCCGCGTTCGGCCACGTCCAGCTGCGGCGAGGACACACCGAGGTCGAACAGCACCCCGTCCAGGCCTGCCGCAGTGGCCGGCCAGTGCAGCAGGTCGGCGAAGCTGCCACGGAAGATGGAGACGCGCGGGTCCGGCGCGAAGTCGCGCTCGGCTACCGCGATGGCCTCCGGATCCTTGTCCATGACCAGCAACGCACCTCCCGGCCCCAGCTTCTCGAGCACGCCGCGGGCGTGACCGCCACGACCAAACGTGCCATCGAGATACGTTCCGTTTTCGATCACCCTCAGGCCGTCCAGGACCTGGGTGTACAGAACCGGCAGGTGACCCGCCGGCGACTGCGACACCGGGTGACCGGCCTGCGCGCCGCCGCGCATCCGGGCACCCCGGCTCACAACTTCAGGTCGAGCAACCCATCGCCCAGATCCTCGTCAGACAACGTCTGCTGGATCAACGCGCGATGAGCCTGCTCGCTCCACAATTCGAATTTGTCGCCCATGCCGAGCAACACCGCCTTCTTTTCAATGCCAACGGCACCACGGTGGCTGGCGGGAATGCTGATGCGGCCGTTGCCATCCAGCTCCAGATGCGCGGCCGAACCGACCAGCTTCTGCTGCAGGAGGCGCACGACGCGCTGCGTATTGGGCTTGGACATGACGTCGTCGCGGACCCGCTCCCATTCGGCCTCGGCATACAGCCACAGGCAGCCGGACTCGAACGGGTTGTAGGTCAGGACCAGACGGTTGTTGCTCACGCGCGCGACCAGGTCGCGATGCGCGGTCGGAACCGCCATGCGCCCTTTGTCGTCAACTGTGATGGCCGTCTCGCCCTGGAACACGACGCCTGCACCTTTCCTTCGCCCGGTGAAACATTGAACCACGAAAAACCACAAAAAACCCGGTTTTCCCTCTGTTGCCCACCTTAGCAGTGCCGTTCGGGTTGTCAACATCTTTGCGAGCGGCAAATCGCCTTGGACATCAAGGGCTTGCAGCAATGTTTAGAGACTTGTTCAAGGCTTATCCACAAGTTGCTGTTTCGTCTCAAATTTTGAGATTGAACAGAAGTTCAGTCCTGTGCAGGCCTTGTGAAACCTGGCCTCGCATTCATGCCGGGCGCGGCCGCTGCCCGCGCGGGCTTGCGCAAAAACGGCCACAATTCCGGCCATGTGTCTGCTCACCCTGGCCTGGAAGGTCCACCCCCGCTGGCAGCTGCTGATGGCCGGCAATCGCGACGAGTTCCACGCCCGCCCCACCGCACCGCTGGCGGTATGGCCGGCGGCGGAGGGGGCTGTGCGGGCGGGGCGCGACCTGCGCTCGGGCGGTACCTGGGCCGGCATCAGCGCGACCGGCCGGATGGCGGTGGTCACCAATGTGCGCGACCCGCGGGCGGCCCAGACCGGCCCCTCGCGCGGCGCACTGGTCGCCCGCTTCCTGCGCGATGCCGCGCCCGCCGGACGCTACGCCGACTGGCTGGCCGGTCATGAGCGTGCCGCCAATGCCGAGGCACCGGACGCCCGTGCGTACGCCCCCTTCAACCTGCTGCTGGCTGACGCGGACAGCTGCGAGTTCCTCGGCAACCACCCGCTGCAGCGGCAGACCCTGGCCGCGGGCATTCATGGCCTGTCCAATGGACCGCTGGATGCTCCATGGCCGAAAACCCTGCGCCTCAATGCGGCGCTGCAGGCCTGGCTGGACAGCGGCAGCGACGCACTGGACCCGTTGTGGCACGCGCTGGCCGACACCACCCGAGCCGACGATGCGGCGCTGCCGGACACCGGCATCGGGTTGGAGCGGGAACGCTGGTTGTCGTCGGCGTTCATCCGCAGTGCCGAATACGGCACCCGGGCCAGCACGATCATCGCCCTCGATGCCCAGGGCATCGGCTTCATCATGGAGCGCCGGTTCGACCCTGCTGGCGCGTGCGTTGGCGAGAGCCGGCTGGCGGTCGGCGGCGACTGACCGCCCGCGGCGCAGGGCATGTCAGGCACGGCCTGTTTCAGAATGGGCCACCTGCGACAGGCTGCGCTCGGGATACTGGCGCGCCATCCGGCGTGATCACATGCGTTGTCCCTCCCCGCGCGTCGTACTGACCCACTCCCTGGCCATCGCGATCGGATTGGGTTCCGGCCTTCTGCTCTGCTCCGGCGACGGCCGGGCCGGCGCAGCGCCGGGGACCCAGGTGGAAGCCGCGCTGGCGGACGCGCCCTATAAGTGTCATTTCCGGCGCGACCACCCCGGCAGCACCCGGCTGTACTGGGCCGACGGGCATCTCGGGGTGAGCCATGGGCAGATCGTGTTCGATGGCCGTATGTCGGTTCCGGCCTCAGCCGGTCGTACCAGCACGGTCTATCTGACCAGCGACCGCATCATCCACCGCGATGACTTCCTGCGCGCCCAGCCGCGCGCGCGACGCGTCGGCCAGATCACCCCGCAATCGCGTTTCCTGCTTGACGTTCCCCATGACATCGACGTGGACGAGTTCACCACGGTGGTGCTGTGGTCGGACGCCGACCAGCAGCTGATCTCCAGCGCGCAGTACCGCACGGCGTGGGATGACGAACCGGTTGAGGATTGATGCGCTGGAGTGGCGCGCCCAGCGCGGGCCCCCGCGGGTGGGGAAATGCGGCGCCCGCCGCTAAGC
>NZ_JASCOZ010000159.1 GCF_029960115.1 Stenotrophomonas sp. PS02289 | reverse complement strand
GCGCCGGCTGTCAGCCGGCCCTCGATACCGCGTGGGCCGGCCAACTGCCGGCGCTACCGGTGTTCCGCTTAGAAGCTCAGACCCACCGCCCGCGACTCAATCGGGGCCATGCGGGTCTGGTCCCGCAGTTCCAGCGCGCGTACCTGGAACGGGGCACCGTAGCCCTTGGGCAGCGCGACGCTGTCAAACGGCAGGCCCAAGGTGCCGGCACCCGCCGAATCGAACCAGGCCGCACTGTGCGCCTGCGCCACCGGCCGCAGCTGACCATCCGGGCCGGTGGCATACAGCGTGCCGCGCGCCTCGTAGCGGCCCGGTGCCCCCACCTGCAGCGGCAACTGCAGCACGCGCCGGCTGGCGTCGGCCTGGACCTGCCCGCTGAAGCGGGCGGTAGCCTGGGCCACGGCGAAAGCGATCTTGGCGTCGCGTTGCACGCCATTGGCACTGATGAAGGCCTGCAGTTCCCACAGCCCCTGGGTGTTGCCCACATCCTGCGGCACCGTCACCTGTGCGGTGAGCCCGGCTTTTCCGTTCTGCAGCGGCACCGGCCAGCTGCGGCCATCCGGGGCCACCAGCAGGGCTTCACCGCCCGCCGGCAGGCTGCGCAGGAGGTTGCGCCCGGCACCGGTCGTGGTGCCACCACCGTCGTCCACCAGCTGCGCGGTGACGGTGAGCGTGCCGCCGGCCAACACGTGGTCGCGACTGCTCTGCAGGCGCAGGCTGATCGGGCTGTTGGGTTCGAGCACCTGCACCACGTAGCGCCCCTGCGCCTGTGCGCTCTGTAACCGGTAGGTGCCTGCTGTGGCGGTTTTGCCGGTGCGCGCCATCGCGGTTCCGACGTTGACTGGCATGCCGGCGGCCTGCAGCTGCTGGCTGTCGACCACCTGCTCAACCTTCAGCGCACCGGCCGGGTCACGCAGCTGCCACTGCGCCGGGGTCAACGTGCGTGCGCCCGGTGCCGGGCTGACCTGGATGACGGCGTCCGGCGCGGTCATCGGCAGCGCCACGCCCTGCTGCAGCGCGCTGCCGTCCACCATTTCCCAGTAGCTGCGGCTGACCGCCACGAACGGCACCGGGTCAGCCAGTGCCTGGTTGGGGTCCAGCGCCCAGGCGAACTGGACCGGTTCGCGCTCGCCTGCATCGGCCGGTAATGGTGCGGTTTCGACCCGGGTCGGGACCTGGTCGCTGCTGCGGGCAGCCTGAAGGGGTTGCGCGGCCTGCAGCGGCAGGGCGGCGAGGGCGACGGCCATGGCCGCCGCGAGTTTCACGGTTGGGGTCATGTCGGGCTCCTTAAAGGGTGAGGTCGTTGCGCAGGATCGTGCCGAGGCCGAAGCACTCACGACGGCTCTGGTTGTGGCTGAGCGGCTCCGCCCCGGCGGTGCGCGCGGTGTCGGTGAACAGCACGGTGCCAGCCGCACGCTGGCTGCTGCATTCCAGGAAGCCGTCGGAACAGCTGCTCAGCCAGTTCTGGGTGAACTCCAGGCCGACGTTCTGGGCGTAGCCGCCACAGTAGCTGTCGCTGTCCCACACCGCCGAGTCCACATCGGTGCCCACCACTGCGCGGAACGGCTTGGGCAGCGCCGGGCGGCCGGCGGTGCCGTACAGGTTCTGCGCGTTGTAGGTGGCCATCCAGCCCACCTGCTGCATGCGCACGGCGTCGTTCTGGTAACCCAATAACCAGCCCACCGAGGCTTCAAACACATTGCCGTTGAGCACCGCATCGGCCAGCGGCGTGCCGGCCGAGGACGGGGCCAGCGCGGTGACCTTGCTGATGGTCTGGATCAGCTTGGGGTAGCGGCTGTCGTAGGTGGGGTTGGACAGGATCCAGCGCACCACATTGCCGCCGTTGGAATGGGTGATGACCACCAGCTTGGTGATGCCACGGCTGTTGATGAAGCTGGTCAGCTGGGTGGCCAGGCAGCCGGCGGCTTCCGGCTTCCACATGTACTGCTCGAAATCGCAGTTGATGACCGTGTAGTTGCTGCTGTTGGGCAGACCCTGGCGCACGGTGTCGATGATGCCGGGTTGCCAGTAGTCGGTGCGGGCGTCGGTCTGCTTGCCGGTGCCGTGCACGAAGGCCACGCCCAGCACGTCGGCGGCGTGCGCGCTGGCACAGGCGAGCATCAAGCCGAGAGCCATCATGGCCCCCGTCCCCACTGCTTTGCTTTGCATCGAGTGTCTCCGGATGTTTGGTGATCCCCCTGATTGCCGGCACCCTCGTGGGGAAGCTGCCGGGGCCGAAGCTATGCCGGGCGGCGCGTGAATTTCCGTGAACCAGTGCCGTATTCCTTGCATCTGCAACCACTCCCACGCGGTATGCCAGGTCTGGCGGCATGACCTGCGGCCGCTGGCAGGGGCCTGTGAAGCTGCGATCATGCGGGCTCATCGTCGCCGAGTACTGCCCATGTCGCTGTTCACCCCAACTGCGCTTCTGCGCCCCGCCCTGGCCGCTGCCGTGATGTCGGTTCTGGCCGGTTGTGCCACTACGGCCGCCCCGCAGGGCACGCCAGTGGAGGCGTCGGTGGTGACCAAGGCGGTGGGCTATCTGGCCGTCCGTGACGTACCGGCAAGCCTGGACCTGGTGCCGGCTCCGCCGGCAGCCGGGTCGGCCGGTTTCGCCCTGGACGAGCAGGTCAGCCGGGAAGCGCGTGCGCTGCGTGGCAGCCCGCGCTTTGCCCAGGCGACTACCGATGCGGAACTGGGCTTCCCGGAAGGGGCCAACCAGTTCTCCTGCGCGATTGGGCTGGATGTGGACGCGCAGAAGACCCCCGCGCTGTACCGTCTGCTGGAGCGCAGCCGCATTGACGCCAGTGCCGCCACCCGCGTGGCCAAGAAGCATTACCAGCGCGCGCGGCCCTTCATGGTCAATGGCGAGCCAACCTGCACGCCGGAGGATGAAGAAGGCCTGCGCGGCAACGGTTCGTACCCGTCCGGCCACACCTCGATTGGCTGGGCCTGGGCACTGATCCTGTCCGAGATCGTGCCCGAGCGTGCCGACGCCATCCAGCTGCGCGGCCGCAATTACGGCGAAAGCCGCCTGGTGTGCAACGTGCACTGGCAGAGCGACATTCTGGAGGGACGTTTCATGGGCGCAGCGGCGGTGGCCCGGCTGCACGACAACCCCGAATTCCAGCGCGACCTGGCGGCCGCGCGCAAAGAGATCGCGGCAGCGCGCGCAAACGGTGCAACGTCCAGCCGCGATTGCGCAACCGAGGAAACGGTATTGAAGGTACGCCCCGAAAGCGCCCTGTAATGTCCGAAGCACCATGCCGCGGTATCCGGATCCAATACCGTTCGCCAGCAATTCGTAGCGCCGACTGCTAGTCGGCGACCGCGCAACGCGCGGCACAAGCATCCAGCGCCGCGATAGGTCGGTGCCGATGCGTTGGCCGACGTTGAAAAGCGGCCGAAGCCACGCGTCAGGCGTTCATGACGCCGGAACGAAGAGCAGTCGACCAAGGGTCGACTCTACCGGAGTTCCCCATTTGATCGGTGGGGGCCACACAAAAACGGCGCGGATCTCTCCGCGCCGTTTTCATTTCAACCCCGCATCAGAACTTCGCGGTGAACTCGACGCCAAACGTGCGCGGCTCGTTGAGGAAGCCGGTCAGGTTGTTGAAGTCGATCGCGCCGACCACGCGGGTCTGGTTGGTCAGGTTGCGGCCGAACACGGCCACGTCGTACTGACCGTACTCCCAGTTGTAGCCCAGGCGCAGGCCGCCTTCCAGCGACGAACGGCTGCGGAACTCCGGCGATTCGTACAGGAAGAAGTTCACCGGGCTGCGGTACGCCCAGTCGGTGTACACGTACAGCTCGCTGGCGTCGTTGAGCGGGAAGCCCGCGCGCAGGGTCAGGTTGTGGATGAGCTTCGGTGCCTGCGGCAGCGGGTTGCCGTTGACCAGTGCGTAGGTGCCGCCATTGATGACCGTGGTCGGATCGGTGATGGTGCAGCCGCCACCGCAGATCGCCACCGCGAGGTCGCGGTCCTTGATCTCGGTGTCGTTGTAGCTGCTGCCCAGGGTCAACAGCACGTGGTCGGTCAGGTAGGCCTCGAAGTCCAGTTCGACGCCCTGGCCCACGGTCTTGTCCGCATTGAGCAGGGTCGCGGTGTTGTTGGCACCGCCGACCGCGATCAGCTGCTGGCCATCGACGTCATAGCGGAACACGTTGAAGCCCAGACGCGCGCGGCGGTCGAACAGGTCGGCCTTGATGCCGGCTTCGTACGAGATCACCTTCTCCGAATCGGCCTGCGAGACGCCACCGAAGGCCAGACGGCCCTGGATCGACGGCGCACGGAAGCCCTTGGCCACACGCGCATAGGCGTTGAGGTTGTCGGTGATCTGATACACGCCGCTCAGGTCCCAGCTGACGTCATCCACATCGGTCTTGGCGATGTACGGACCGCTGACCGGGGTACCGCCCGGCACGGCCTGCAGCACGCTGGCGGTGAAGTCCTTCTTGTCCTGCGTGTAGCGCACGCCGGCGCGCAGCTTGAACTTGTCGGTCACGTCCAGGTCGCCCGAGGCGAACACGGCCCAGGCCTTGTTGCGCTGGCTCTGCACGGCATGGCCGGTCTGCGGGTTGCCCGGGGTGAGCGAGTCGTAGTTGAAGCTGTCGATGGTGACGTCTTCGTCGAAGTAGAACACGCCGGCCTGCCAGTCGAAGCGGCCCCATTCGTTGGATTCCACGCGGAATTCCTGGGTCCACTGGCGGTGGTCGGGCAGGCCGTCGGCCGACTCGGACGGGAACGGAATGAAGCCCGGACCGTAGTTGCCGTCGCCGAGGAAGCTGGCACCGTAACCGCCGTCGATATCGCCATGGTTGAGCGATTCGGCGGTTTCATAGCCGGTGATCGAGTGCAGGGTGACGCTGCCCAGGTTCCACTGCAGGCGCGCGCTGCCGCCCCAGGTGTCCAGCTCGGAGAAGTTCACGCCGTCATTGGAGACCTTGTCGCGGTCGAAGTTCTCCACCAGCTTGTTGCTGCCCGGCTGGATGATGTTGGCGCGGAACAGACGGGCAGTGCCGTTGAGCTTGCGCTTGTGCAGGTTGAACAGCGCCTCGAACTCGTCGCCTTCGTACAGGAACTGCACCCGGCCGGCGGATTCGTCGTAGCCTTCAAAGCCTTCGGCCGGGCCGTTCGGACGGGTGTTGTCGACGTAGTTGTCGCGGCGCTGGTACAGCGCCGACACGCGCGCCGACCAGCGGTCGGTCAGCGGGCCGCCGTAGGCACCCTGCACGTTCCAGGTGTCGTAAGTGCCGTAGGACACCTTCACGTAGCCATCGGCGTCCTGCGACGGACGGGCCGAGTCGAACTTGACCACGCCGGCCGGAGTGTTGCGGCCGAACAGCGTGCCCTGCGGGCCGCGCAGCACTTCAACGCCGGCCAGGTCGAACAGCGGGAAGCCCTTCAACAGCGGGCTTTCCTGCACCACGTCGTCATACACCAGCGAGACCGGCTGCGAGGCATTGAGGTCGAAGTCGGTGTTGCCCAGGCCGCGGATGTAGAAGCGCGGGAAGGCACGACCGTAGGACGATTCAATGTTCAGGCTCGGCACGCGCGCCGACAGGAAGCGGATGTCATCGCCGGCCGAGCCGAGCACGTCGAGCTTCTCACCCTGGATGGCCGAGATCGAGACCGGCACGTCCTTGGCGTTTTCCACACGGCGCTGTGCCGTTACCTGCAACGTATCGAGGGCGACCGGATCCTTGGCGGCGGGGGCGTCCTGGGCTGCGGCCGTCAATGGCAGCAGGGCGGCAAGGGCAACAGCGAGGGGGTGCACGGACGCGGAGCGACCGTGGGCAGTGCGGTTCGAGAACATGGCGATTAGGCTGTGTTGGGAGGGGTGGTGGACCGGCGCTACCAGACAATTGTTGCAGCACAGCAACAACGTCGCAAATTCCGGTCATTTATTACCAACGTTTTGGACCCATGATGTGAAGGAATGGGCCGGAGTCACATCCGCGCTTCCCGCCCGTCCCTTCCATACCCCTTCCACAAGCAGGCCCGCCCCATGACCCAGTGGTACTTCCATCTTTCCGGCCAACCCGACCGCATCGGCCCGCTGGACGACGAATCCGCCCGCCGCTTCGCCCAGGCCAACCGCCAGGCGCTGGTGTGGTGCGAGGGCATGAGTGGTTGGATGAAGATCGCCGAGGTGCCCGAACTGCTGGCCGGCAGCACCGGCCCGGTCGGCACCCCGCCCCCGGTACCGGGCGGTTCCACCAGTCGCGGCCAGCGCGCCGACGACATCGACTACCGCATCGTCGGCCATGAAATGCAGTTCGTGGAGATCGAGCTCGACCCGGGCGAGAGCGCGATTGCCGAGGCCGGCGCACTGATGTTCAAGGACGCCGTCGTGCAGATGGACACCGTGTTCGGCGACGGCTCGCACAGCGGCCAGGGCGGCGGCTTCATGGACAAGCTGATGAGCGCCGGCAAGCGCGTGCTCACCGGCGAAAGCCTGTTCGCCACCCTGTACACCCACACCGGCCAGGGCAAGGCCAAGGTCGCCTTCGCCGCGCCCTACCCCGGCACCGTGCTGCCGATGAAGCTGGACCAGCACGGCGGCCGCCTGATCTGCCAGAAGGACAGCTTCCTGGCCGGCGCACGCGGCGTGCAGATCGGCGTGCATTTCCAGCAGAAGATCATGACCGGCCTGTTCGGCGGCGAGGGCTTCATCATGCAGAAGCTCGAAGGCGACGGCTGGGTGTTCATCCATGCCGGCGGCTGCGTGATCGAGCGCGAGCTGGCCCCGGGCGAGCGCCTGGATGTGGACACCGGCTGCGTGGTCGCCTTCCACTCCACGGTGAACATGGACGTGCGCCGCGTAGCCGGGATCAAGAGCATGGTGTTCGGCGGCGAAGGCGTGTTCCTGGCCACCCTGACCGGCCCCGGCAAGGTCTGGCTGCAGTCGCTGCCGTTCTCGCGCCTGGCCGGCCGCATGTGGATGGCCGCACCGCAGGGCGGTGGCCAGAACCGCGGCGAAGGCTCGGTGCTGGGCGGGCTGGGGCGGATTCTGGATGGGGATAACCGGTTCTAGAGCCCGGCGCGACACTTGGCGACGGCTTTGACCGTAGCAACCGCATTGGTTGGGTAGTACGCTGCTGGCGTTGGCCGAAAGGCACCTGCAGCACCCAATGGCCGAAAGGCACCCTGAGAAAGCCCGCGAAAGCGGGCTTTCTCTTGTTCCGTGCCTCCGAACCAGCCACGCTAACCCAGATTAACCGCCGATCCATGGGGTGCCAGCCAGCGGCCGGCACTACCGTTATGCTATCGCCCATTCACTTTTCGGCTTGCCGATGAACGCCTTCCGCCGCACACGTCTCACGCTGTCTGTTGCCCTGCTCGGCCTGTTGGCCGCTTGCGGCGGCGAGAACACCAAGCCGACTCCGGTCACCCCGGTGGTGGTGCCGGCGACGCCGGCCAAGCCGGTGAAGATCGGCATCGCACTCGGTGGCGGCGCGGCCAAGGGCTTTGCGCACATCGGTGTGATCAAGATGCTGGAGGCCAACGGCTTTGAGCCGGTGGTGGTGTCCGGCACCAGCGCCGGCAGTGTGGTTGGCGCGCTGTATGCCAGCGGCATGGACGCGTTCGCCATGCAGAGCAAAGCGGTGGCGCTGGACGAAGCCAGCATCCGCGACGTGCGCCTGTTCTCGGGCGGGCTGGTGCAGGGCCAGAAGCTGCAGGACTACGTCAACGCGCAGGTCAACAACAAGCCGGCCGAGAAGCTGAAGAAGCCGTTCGCTGCGGTGGCCACCAATCTGGATAACGGCGAACGCGCGGTATTCGTGCGCGGCAACGTCGGCCAGGCCGTGCGCGCCTCGAGCAGCATTCCGGGCGTGTTCGAACCGGTGAAGATCGGTCAGAACATGTTCGTTGACGGCGGTGTGGTCAGCCCGGTGCCGGTGGATGCCGCGCGCCAGCTTGGTGCGGACTTCGTCATCGCCGTGGATATCTCCAGCAAGGCCAGCGGCAAGTCGCCGACCGGCATGCTCGGCATCGTCAACCAGTCCATCGCGATCATGGGCCAACGCCTGGGCGAACAGGAACTGGCGCGCGCCGACATCATCATCCGCCCCAAGGTGCTGGATATCGGCGCAGCCGATTTCAGCCAGCGCGGCTATGCGATCCTGGAGGGCGAAAAGGCGGCGATGGCGGCGATGCCGCAGATCCGTGCCAAGGTGGAACAGCTGCGTCGTGCGCGTGCGGCGGCAGCAGCGCCGCCGCCGCCGGCTCCCAAGTGCGATGAGCCTTCGCGCATGGGCAAGCTGATGGGGCGCAAGGAAAAGTGCGCCTGATCCCGTAGTGCCGGGCTCTGCCCGGTAGCTTCATCCGATCGCGTCTACCCGGACCCGCGCGAGCAACCGAACTCGTCGGCGATCACTCCAGCTGCGTCAGCGGTAACGACTGGAAGTCCTTCACGGTGCGCAGCACGAAGCTCGAATTGACGTCGGCAACACCGGCGGCGTTGAGCAGCTTGTCGAGCAGGAAGCTGGAGAAGTGTTCGAGGTCGCGCACGTAGACGTGCAACAGGTAGTCCATGTCGCCGGTGAGTGCGTGGCACGCCACCACTGCGTCCCACTCGATCACGCTGTCGGCGAACAGCGCGATGGCGTGCTGGTCATGCTTCTCCAGCTGCACACGCACGAAGGCCTGCAGGCCCAGGCCAATCCGCTTGGGTTCCAGTCGCGCCCCGTAACCGGCAATCACCCCTTCCGCCTCCAGCCGCTGTACCCGGCGCAGGCAGGCCGAGGCGGACAGGTTCACCCGCGCAGCCAGCTCAGCGTTGGTGGCGCGCCCGTGTTGCTGGATTTCCGCCAGCAAACGCAGATCCGTGCGGTCGAACTGGGCTACTCCGGTCATTGCTGCTCCGCAACATGGAATGGACGCAACGATATTGCGCCAATCCGGGATATCCGTGCAACTTTGCAACCCTGTTGCGCGCCCCCTGCCCTAGCATCACAGGATCACTTCCCAGGAGTCCACGCCGATGGAAACCGCCACCGCCCCCCGCCGCGTCGAACGCCAAGAGACCGACAAGGGCTATGTGCCGGTGTATACCACCGCCGTGGTGGAACAGCCCTGGGACAGCTACAGCGCCGACGACCACGCCACCTGGAGCACGCTGTACCAGCGCCAGCGTGAGCTGCTGGAAGGCCGCGCCTGCGACGAGTTCCTGAAGGCGCAGGACGAGATGGTCATGAGCGCGCACATGATTCCGCGCTTTGACCAGCTCAACGAGGTGCTGGGCGCAGCCACTGGCTGGACCCTGGTGGGTGTGGAAGGGCTGCTGCCGGAGCTGGATTTCTTCGACCACCTGGCCAACCGCCGCTTCCCGGTGACCTGGTGGATCCGCCGCCCGGACCAGATCGACTACATCGCCGAGCCGGACATGTTCCACGACCTGTTCGGGCATGTGCCGCTGCTGATGAACCCTGTGTTCGCCGACTACATGGCCGCGTACGGTCGTGGCGGGGTCAAAGCCCATGCGATCGGCCCGGATGCGCTGCAGAACCTGACCCGCCTGTACTGGTACACGGTCGAGTTCGGGCTGATCAACACACCCAAAGGCCTGCGCATCTACGGTGCCGGCATCGTGTCATCCAAGGGTGAGTCGCTGTACTCGCTGGAGTCGGACGCGCCCAACCGGATCGGGTTTGATCTGGAGCGCATCATGCGCACCCGCTACCGGATCGACACCTTCCAGAAGACGTACTTTGTGATCGACAGCTTCGAGCAGTTGATGCAGGCCACCGATCCGGACTTCACCCCGATCTACGCCGCATTGGAGCAGCAGGAACATCTGCCGGCTGGTGATGTGCAGGACTTCGACCATGTGTTCCACAAGGGTACGGGCGAAGGCTGGGCCGAAGACGGGGATGTTTGATCGCGGGTTTTGAAGTTTAGGTCGCTAACCTTCAAAAGCGTCCGGAGCATTTGAAGGTTAGCGGGTAGCCGAGTTCCGGTAGCGCCGGCCGTTGGCCGGCCCATGCGTTGTCGAGGGCCGGCCA
>NZ_JASCOZ010000158.1 GCF_029960115.1 Stenotrophomonas sp. PS02289 | reverse complement strand
AACCACCCAGCATAAACCCCCCCGGGGCCGCCCACCGGCGGGCGCTACCGATCGGGGTGCACTGCAACATCCCACTCCCCCTCGCCCCCTTATAATTCCGCCTTTCCCCCTGACGAGCTCCACCCCGATGGCGCAGCAAACAATGAAAGCCCTGGTCAAGCGCGAAGCCGCCAAGGGCATCTGGCTGGAAGAAGTGCCGGTCCCGACCCCGGGCCCGAACGAGGTCCTGATCAAGCTGGAGAAGACCGCCATCTGCGGTACCGACCTGCACATCTACCTGTGGGACGACTGGAGCCAGCGCACCATCAAGCCGGGCCTGACCATCGGCCACGAGTTCGTCGGTCGCATCGCCGAGCTGGGTTCGGCCGTCACCGGCTATGAAGTCGGCCAGCGCGTCTCGGCCGAAGGCCACATCGTCTGCGGCCACTGCCGCAACTGCCGTGGCGGTCGCCCGCACCTGTGCCCGAACACCGTCGGCATCGGCGTCAACGTCAACGGTGCGTTCGCCGAATACATGGTCATGCCGGCCAGCAACCTGTGGCCGATTCCGGACCAGATCCCGTCCGAACTGGCCGCCTTCTTCGACCCCTACGGCAACGCCGCGCACTGCGCGCTGGAGTTCGACGTGATCGGCGAAGACGTGCTGATCACCGGTGCCGGTCCGATCGGCATCATCGCCGCCGGCATCTGCAAGCACATCGGTGCGCGCAACGTGGTGGTGACCGACGTCAACGACTTCCGCCTGAAGCTGGCCGCCGACATGGGCGCGACCCGCGTGGTCAACGTGGCCAACACCTCGCTGAAGGACGTGATGAAGGAACTGCACATGGAGGGCTTCGACGTGGGCCTGGAAATGAGCGGCAATCCGCGCGCCTTCAACGACATGCTCGACTGCATGTACCACGGCGGCAAGATCGCCATGCTCGGGATCATGCCCAAGGGGGCCGGCTGTGACTGGGACAAGATCATCTTCAAGGGTCTGACCGTGCAGGGCATCTACGGCCGCAAGATGTACGAGACCTGGTACAAGATGACCCAGCTGGTGCTGAGCGGCTTCCCGCTGGGCAAGGTGATGACCCACCAGCTGCCGATCGATGAATTCCAGAAGGGTTTTGACCTGATGGAAGAAGGCAAGGCCGGCAAGGTGGTTCTGAGCTGGAATTGAGGCGCAAACGCTTCGGTACGAAAAAGGCACCCATTGGGTGCCTTTTTCTTTGATGGACCGCGAGGGCCGGCCAACGGCCGGCGCTACCGATGTGCGGATGTCTTACTGCCCGACGCTTACGGTGAACACCACGCGGTCATCGGCGTTCTTGCCGAAGTTGTAATCGCCGCGGCTGTCGGTGCCGTAGTAGCCCAGGCCCAGGGTGAACAGACCCCAGGTGCGGCTGACGCCGATGTTCCAGTCGGTGTAATCCTTGGCCACGTCCTCATCGAACGTGCTGCGGCCGACGTTCGCGGTCAGCACGAAGTCCTGCGGCAGCGTCCACTCGGTGCCAAACGCGTAGTACCAGCCGTTGGTGTCGGTGTTCCAGACATCGTTGCTGTAGGCAACGGTGACGTTGTAGTGCTCGGCGAACGTGGTCTTGGTGATCAGCTCGTTGTAGGCCAGCTCGCTCGAACCCGGATAGGAATAGCGGTTGAGCATCACGTCAAAGTTGACGTTGTCGGTGATGTCCACGCCATAGCCGATGAAGTAGTCGACTTCGGCGTCCGGACCATCAGGACCGAAGTCCACGCCCGAGCCCCACACACCGGCATACAGGCCCACCGGCGAGGTATAGGTGAAACCGGCCTGCACGGTCGGATCCTCGTCGGTCTGCGAGGCCCCGCGGAACACGTAGTCGGACACGCCGGTGACGTTCCAGCTGAACGGAGATTCGGCCTCGTCCTGGGCACTGGCGACAAACGGGGCGAACAAGGCGGCGCAGAGCACAACGGCGGCGGTACAGCGCGTGGCGTGGTTCATGCGGGGTCTCTCCGGGACGTGGGTGGATGCAGCGGGGTTTACGGTTTTTTAACCTGATTGATATTGCGATGCAACAATCACATGCGCAACCGTTTTTGTGCCCTGTCCTTGCCCCGGCCGTCCAGGTCTGGCCCCGGATCTGGCGCGGGCAGGTAAAATCGTGGTTTCCCGCACCTGCAACCGCCTGCCATGACCGACACCGCGAACGCCCCGCTCACCCAGCACTACGTTGAGGAACTGGAGGCGATCCGCGCCCAGGGCCTGTTCAAGTCCGAGCGCATCATCACCAGCCCGCAGTCGGCCGAGATCACCCTGGACGACGGCCGCACCGTGCTGAACTTCTGCGCCAACAACTACCTGGGCCTGGCCGACCACCCGGACCTGATCCAGGCGGCCAAGAACGCGCTGGACAGCCACGGCTTCGGCATGGCCTCGGTGCGCTTCATCTGCGGCACCCAGGACCTGCACAAGCAGCTGGAACAGCAGATTGCCGGTTTCTTCGGCAAGCAGGACACCATCCTGTATGCGGCCTGCTTCGACGCCAACGGCGGCCTGTTCGAGCCGCTGCTGGGCGAGAACGACGCGATCATCTCCGACGCGCTCAACCACGCCTCGATCATCGACGGCGTGCGCCTGTGCAAGGCCAAGCGCTTCCGCTATGCCAACTGCGACATGGCCGACCTGGAAGCACAGCTGCAGGCCGCCGACGCCGCCGGCTGCAGGACCAAGCTGATCACCACCGATGGCGTGTTCTCGATGGACGGGTTCATCGCCCCCCTCGACGAGATCACCGCACTGGCGAAGAAGTACAACGCCCTGGTGCACATCGACGAGTGCCACGCCACCGGTTTCCTCGGCGCGACCGGTCGCGGTTCGGCCGAAGTGAAGGGCGTGCTGGACAAGATCGACATCATCACCGGCACGCTGGGCAAGGCCATGGGCGGTGCCCTGGGTGGCTTCACCACCGCCAGCGCCGAAGTGATCGAACTGCTGCGCCAGCGCTCGCGTCCCTACCTGTTCTCCAACTCGCTGCCGCCGCACGTGGTGGCCGCCGGCATCAAGGCCTTCGACATGCTGGCCGCCGCTGACGACCTGCGCACCACGCTGCAGGAGAACACCGCCTACTTCCGCGAGAAGATGACCGCTGCCGGCTTCGACGTGAAGCCGGGCGTGCATCCGATCAGCCCGGTGATGCTGTACGACGCACCGCTGGCGCAGAAGTTCGCCGAGCGCCTGCTGGAAGAAGGCATCTACGCGATCGGCTTCTTCTTCCCGGTGGTGCCCAAGGGTCAGGCGCGCATCCGCACCCAGATCAGTGCGGCACACACCCGCGCGCACTTGGACCGCGCGATTGATGCGTTTACCCGGATTGGCGTTGAGCTGGGTGTGATCGGGAAGAACTGACGCGCAACGCGCGTCATTTCTTCTTCTTTTTGCCTTCCTTGCTCGCCACCACCACCGGTTTGGTGGCGGGCTTCGGCGTCGGCCGGGCCTGCGGGTTGCCCTTGGCCACCCGGATGCCGTTGGCCTTCATCCAGGCGTCGAACTCATCGGCGGTCATGCGCTTCTCGCCGTTGCTCATGTGGAAGCGGTAGCTGCCACGCCCATCCAGCTCGGGCGTCTTCAGTTCCACCACTTTGTCGGTGACCGGCGGGGTCGCCTTCGCCGCCTGCTTGTGGCCCCCGCAGGCGGCCAGCGCCAGTGCCGGCAACAGCATGCAGGCCCCACGCAGCAGGGGTCGGATGGTTTCAACGAACAACATGGCACTTCTCCCGGTAGTGGTCAGTCTGTAAAGGCAGGCCGTCCATTGCCCGGTGGTGCGCCCGCTCCCCAGCGGGCCACGCACTAGGTGTCAGCCACGGCGGGTCCAGCCGTGGCATCCAGCAATTCCAGTTCGTGCGGCTGCAGCTCGCGCCAGGCTCCCTTGGCCAGCGCCCCCAGGGCCAGTTGCCCTATCCCTACCCTGACCAAACGCAGTACGGCGATATCAAAGGCCGCCAACAGGCGGCGAATGTGCCGGTTGCGCCCCTCCTCCAGCACCACTTCCAGCCAGGCGGTCTTGTCGCCACTGCGCAGCAGCGTCACCCGGCGGGCGCGCAGGAACTCCCCGGCATCCTCCACGCCGGCGCACAGCGCCGCCAGTTGTGCGTCATCGGGGATGGCATCGACCTGCACGTGATAGGTCTTGTCCGGCCCAGTGGCCGGGTCGGTCAAGCGCGCGGCCCACTGCGGGTCGTTGCTGAACAACAAGAGACCTTCACTAGCCTTGTCCAACCGCCCCACCGGGGCCAGCCAGGGCAACCCGGCTCCATCGAAGCATCGATAGACCGTATCGCGGCCACGTTCGTCCTGGACGGTCGTGACCAGTCCACGCGGCTTGTTGAGCATCAGGTGGATGCGCCGGGCACTGCCCAGCGGCTGGCCGTCGACCTTGACCTGGTGGCGGCCGTCGACGATGGGGAATTCGGGGTTGTTGATGGTGCGGCCATCGACCGTCACCGGGCCGGGGGCGAGCCCGCGGGGGGGTGCGGGGCGCGAGCACACGCCGGCTTTGGACAGTACCCGCGCCAGCCCATGCCGGGGCGCAGCGACGGGAGCAGCCGCACGCCGCGGTTCGCGGCGTGGGCGGTCGGTTGGCGCGGCAGGGGGGCGGCGGGAACTGCGCATCGCTCTGTCGCGCGCGGCGACTTACTTCTTGTCCGGCTTGGTCTCGGCCGGCGCTTCAGCCGGAGCCGCAGCGGCGGCCGGGGCCGGACGCGCCTTCACCACGCGCACGCCGCGCGCCTTCATCCAGGCGTCGAATTCCTCGGCGGTCATGCGCTTGCCGTTCTGGCTCATGTCGAAGCGCCAGGGGGTGTTGTCGAATTCGGTCTTGGGCTTGTAGGCCGCCGGATCGTTCGGGTTCACAGCGGGTGCGCCCGGCATCGCCTTGGCGATGTTCTGGCAACCATCGATGCGCAGTCGCTGCAGCACGCGATCCACCGACTGCTGCTGATCAAAATTGGGGGTCAGCACGCCCGACGGCATGCCGAGCTGCGAGCCGCGGATCGCGAACTCGTCCGCCACCGGCGCAATGGCCGTGGCCGGCAGCGGCAGCGGCGAGGCGCTGGTGGCCTGGGCAGAGCAGTCCACGGCGGCGTGGGCGGCGGGAACCAGGGCCAGGCCGAGCGCGGCGGCCAGTGCGATACGCAGCATGGGGTGCATCCAGGAAGAAGGTCGACGCACCGAGTTTAACAGCGACAAAACGCCGTACAAGATCCCACTTTCAATGAATACGCCAAGACCTTGAATTTTTTGCGGATTCTCTACGCAGCGCACAAAAAAACAGGGCCCGGCAATGCCGGGCCCTGCTTCTGAAGCCTTACGCCGGAACTTAGTTCTGGACGTTCAGCTCGGTACGACGGTTCTTGGCGCGACCTTCCGGGTTGTCCGAACCATCCGGGTTGGTGTTCGGAGCGATCGGACGCGACTCGCCGTAGCCGATCGGGCCGACCAGACGCGAAGCAGCAACGCCGTTGCTGGTCAGGTAGTCGTACACCGCGGTGGCACGACGCTCGGACAGCTTCTGGTTGTACTCGTCGGTACCCTTGGAGTCGGTGTGGCCAGCGACTTCGACGCGCAGATCCGGGTAACGGACCAGGATCTGAGCAGCTTCGCTCAGGATCGCCACGGCGTCCGGACGCAGGGTCGACTTGTCGAAGTCGAAGTTCACGCCCTTCAGGTCGATGGAGACCGGCACCGGGCAACCGTCCGGACCGATGGTCTGACCCGGCTGCGAATCCGGGCACTTGTCGTCGCAGTTGTTGACGCCGTCACCGTCGTCATCCAGGTCTGCACAGCTCGGAGCGGTCGGCGGCGGAGCCACGACCGGAGCAGCCGGCGGCGGGCCCAGCGGGATCACGACGCCAACCGAGGCCAGCACGTCGCCGAACCAGCTTTCGTCCGGAGCGTGGTAGCTCTTGTCGTCGAAGTCACCGCGGTAGGCCACTTCGGCGCGAACAGCAACGCGCTTTTCGAAGGTGGTCTGCAGACCGACGCCGACCTTGGCGGCGAAGTTGCCGTCCTTACGCTCAGCCGGGCTGTCGATGGCCAGGATCGGGTACTCTTCTTCCGACTTCTGGTAGCCCAGACCCATCAGCAGGTAGGGGTTCCAGCCGCGGCCTTCCTGGATGAAGTGGTAGCGGGCGTCGATCGACGCGCCGTACTGGCTCCAGTTCAGATCCTGGTTCGAATCGAAGTTCGGGTTCTGGTAGTTCAGCTCACCGTCCAGCGACCAGTTGGGGCTGATGAACTTGCCCAGACCCAGGGTCACGAACGGAGCATCGTTGGTCAGACGGTCGCTGTCCTGGAAGTTGAAACCAGCCGAACCAGTCAGGTACCAGCGGTCGTCGAACTCCTGCGCAGACGCAGCCTGGGCCATGGCCAGACCGCCCAGCAGCGCGGCAGTAAGGATCTTCTTGTTCATGTAATACAGCTCCTAGTTCGGGGGTATGAAACCGGTAGAGGCATGGTCCAGCGCTACTGCGTCGTTTCTGACTGCGGATTCAGCACGCCACCGCCGCGAACATTATGCTCAGGGGAGTGAAGGCGATGTTAACAGCCGCGTAACATGTGAAGACGACCGCCAGACCTCTACCCGGCCCAGCTGCGGGCACCCTATACAGCTTTATGAAGTTGCGCAAGACCCAACAACGACAAGGGTTTTGCCACTTTTCCAGAGTTTTCAAGGCCTCGCCACAGTAAATCGTGCAGTCCACGGACGTGCGCTTATTCAGCGCATAAACAGGTTTCCCGGTAGTCGTATGATGAATGCGATTTTCAGCTGCCGGAGGCTCCATGAAAACCGTTGCCCTGACCCGCGCCCTGCCCATTGACGACCCTGCTGCCCTGCTGGATCTGGAACTGCCGCATCCCGGCCAACCCAGCGGACACGACCTGCTGGTTCAGGTCCGCGCCGTATCGGTCAACCCGGTGGACACGAAACAGCGCAGAGCCGCCCGGGCGGACGACGCGCCTCCCCGCGTGCTGGGTTTCGATGCCGCCGGCGTGGTGGAAGCCGTTGGGCCGGAGGTGACCGCGTTCGCGCCCGGCGACGAGGTGTATTACGCCGGCGACGTGACGCGACCGGGTTGCAACGCGCAGTGGCAGCACGTGGATGCGCGCGTGGTCGGCCGCATGCCCACCACGCTGGACTTCGCCGATGCCGCCGCGCTGCCGCTGACCACGCTGACCGCGTGGGAACTGCTGTTTGACCGCATGCGGCTGTACTTCGACGACTGCCGTCACCGCGGCCAGACCCTGCTGGTGATCGGCGGCGCGGGCGGGGTGGGATCGATGGCGATCCAGCTGGCGCGGCATGCCGGGTTCACCGTGGTGGCCACTGCGTCGCGCCCGGCATCGGTGGACTGGTGCCGACGCATGGGGGCGCAGCATGTGATCGACCATCACCAGCCACTGCCGCCGCAGTTGCAGGCGCTGGGCATCAGCGCGGTGAATGTGGCCCTCAATCTGGCCGACACCGACGCGTACTGGGACGTGCTCGGCGAGCTGATGGCCCCGCAGGGCCACGTCGGACTGATCGTGGAGCCGCGCGGACCGCTGCGCATCGGCGATCCTTACAAGGCCAAGTGCATCAGCCTGCACTGGGAGTTCATGTTCGCCCGTGCGCGTTTCGGTACCGCCGACATGGTCGAACAGCACCGCATCCTGAACCGCGTCGCCAGCCTGGTGGATGCCGGTGAACTGCGCAGCACCGCCAATGGCACGCTGGGGGCGATCAATGCGGCGAACCTGCGCGAGGCGCACCGGCAGTTGGAGGCCGGCAGCGTGATTGGGAAGCTGACCCTGGCCGGGTGGGAGTAAAGCCGCCGAGGCGCTACCAGAGCCCAGGCCGCGCCTATTGCACGCAAGGCCCTTTCGCGGCACGCTGCGCGTCTTCCGTACGCAAGCGTATCTTCATGTCGCCAGCCGCCGAATCCGCCGCCTACCCTCATCTGTTCAGCCCGCTGGACCTGGGCTTCACCCAACTGCGCAACCGCGTGCTGATGGGCTCGATGCACACCGGCCTGGAGGACCGCGCACGCGACTTCCCGCGCCTGGCCGCGTATTTCGCGGAGCGCGCGGCCGGTGGTGTCGGCCTGATCGTGACCGGCGGCTATGCGCCGAACGTGGTCGGCTGGCTCAAGCCGTTTGGCGGCAAGCTGTCCTGGCCCTGGGAGGTCGGTCCGCATCGCCAGTTGACCCGTGCCGTGCATGAGCACGACGGCAAGATCTGCCTGCAGTTGCTGCATGCCGGCCGCTACGCCTATCACCCCTTGTCGGTGGCACCGTCGAAGAAAAAAGCACCAATCAATCCGTTCACGCCACGTGCGCTGTCGACACGCGGCGTTGACCGGCACATCGCCGACTACGCGCGCAGCGCGCGACTGGCCCGCGACGCAGGCTACGACGGCGTCGAAGTGATGGGCTCGGAAGGCTATCTCATCAATGAGTTCATCGCGCCGCGCACCAACGTGCGTACCGATGCCTGGGGCGGCGATGCAGCAAAGCGCATGCGCTTTGCGGTGGAGATCGTGCGCCGCATCCGCGAAGCCTGCGGCCCGGACTTCATCATCATCTACCGGTTGTCGCTGGTCGATCTGGTCGACGACGGCAGCAACTGGGAAGAGATCGTGCAGCAGGCCAAGGCCATTGAAGCGGCCGGTGCGACCTTGATCAATTCCGGTATCGGCTGGCACGAAGCGCGTGTGCCGACCATTGCCACCTCGGTACCCCGCGCGGCTTTTGCCGGCGTCACCGCCAAGCTGAAGCCGCATATGCAGGTGCAGGTGATCGCCACCAACCGCATCAACATGCCCGACGTGGCTGAACGCATCCTCTCTGATGGCCAGGCCGACATGGTGTCGCTGGCACGCCCGCTGCTGGCCGACCCGGAATGGGCGAACAAGGCGCGCGCCGGCCGCGCCCACGCGATCAACACCTGCATTGCCTGCAACCAGGCCTGCCTGGATCACGTGTTCGAGAACAAGACCGCCAGCTGTCTGGTCAATCCGCGCGCCGTCCACGAAACCGAACTGGTCTATCGCCGTGCCCCGGCCCCGCGCCGTATTGCCGTGGTCGGTGCGGGTCCAGCCGGACTGGCCTGCGCCACGGTGGCGGCCGAACGTGGTCATGCGGTGACTCTGTTCGACGCCGGCAGCGAGATCGGCGGCCAGTTCAACGTGGCCAAGCGCATTCCGGGCAAGGAGGAGTTCCACGAGACCCTGCGCTATTTCCGCCACAAGCTGGACGACACCGGCGTAACCGTGAAGCTCGACACGGTGGCCGACGTGAGCACCCTGGCCGGCTTCGACAGCGTGGTGGTGGCCACCGGCATCACCCCGCGCAAGGTCGATTTCCCGGGTGCGGACCATGCCAAGGTGGTGACCTATCTGGACGTGCTGCTGGGCAAGGTCACAGTGGGCGCGGAAGCGGCCATCATCGGTGCCGGCGGAATCGGCTTCGATGTCGGTGAGTTCCTGGTGCACGAAGGTCCTTCGCCGGCGCTGGACCCGGCCCGCTGGATGGCCGAATGGGGCGTGGATCCCAGCTTCGAGGCACGCGGCGCGCTCGCCCGCCCACAGCCGGAAGCGCCCGCGCGCAAGGTGTGGCTGCTGCAGCGCAGCCCGGGCAAGCCGGGCGCACGGCTGGGCAAGACCACCGGCTGGATCCACCGCGCCACCTTGAAGGCCAAGGGCGTGAAGATGCTCGGCGGCGTGGAGTACCTGGGCGTGGACGACAGCGGCCTGCACATCCGCGTGGACGGCCAGGAGCAGACCCTGCCGGTGGATCACGTGGTGATCTGCGCCGGTCAGGAACCGCGTCGCGACCTGCATGCCGCGCTGCTGGCGGCAGGCGTGGATGCGCATCTGATCGGCGGCGCGGACGTGGCCGCGGAGCTGGATGCCAAGCGCGCGATCAACCAAGGCAGCCGCCTGGCAGCGACGCTGTAACGCGTCAGGTGGCCGCACGACCAACGGTCGTGCGCTACCTGGAAATCCCGGTAGCGGCGGG
>NZ_JASCOZ010000157.1 GCF_029960115.1 Stenotrophomonas sp. PS02289 | reverse complement strand
ACACCGCGATCCTGCAGCGGGCCCTGCCGTAGCGCCACGCCCTGCGTGGCTGAAAACCGCAAAGCCACGCAGGGCGTGGCTCTACGGTGCGAGGCGTCAGCGCTTGGCTTCTTCCGCGTTCTTCTGCGCGTCGTCGGCGACGTCGCGGGCCTTGTCGGCGACCTTCTGGGCCGCCGTGGCGGTGGCATCGCTGGCATGCGCTGCCGCATCCTTGGCGGCGTCTTTGGCCTCCACTGCCGCTTCGGAGGTGGCCGCTGCCGCGCGGTCCAGGGCCGGCTGGACATCTGCCGCCGCCTGCTGCGAGGCGGCCGCCGCTTCATCCGCCGCGTTGCGGGTCGAGGCAGCGGCCTGGTCCACCGCTTCACGCGCTGCGGCTCCTGCGCTGTCGGCTGCCTGTGCCGCATCCTCGCGGGCCTGCTCGGCCTCCGGGCCCTTGCACGCCGCCAGCGCCAACAGCAGGGAAGCGGCCAGCAGGGCGGGGGTGATCGATCGGATCTTCATGGCACGCACCTGTTTCATCTGAGGGGAGCCAAAGCGTATTCATGCCCCCGTGAAGACCCGGTAGGTACAGGAGCATCGGTGGGTACCGACCGATGCTCGGTACATCACACCCAAAGAAAAAGCCGCTGGCGAACCAGCGGCTTCTTCAGACTTGCTTGAAGAAAGAAGTTATTACTTCTTGGCTTCTTCAGCAGCGTCCTTGGCCTGCTCGGCGGTGCCTTCGGCAGCCTTGGCAGCGTCAGCAGCCTGGTCGGCAGCAGCGTCGGTGGCAGCAGCGCCAGCCTGGGCAGCAGCGTCGGCCGAAGCGTCAGCAGCGGTGGCGGCGGTGTCGGCAGCAGCCTGGGCAGCGTCGGCGGTCTGGGCGCCAGCAGCAGCGGCCTGGTCGGCAGCGACCTGGGCGTCGGCAGCAGCGGCGTCAGCCGAAGCGGCGGCGTCAGCAGCCTGTTCCTGCTTCGAGCAGGCGGTCAGAGCCAGGCCCAGGGCCATCGCGATCAGCAGCTTGTTGATGCTCATTAGTGTGAATCCTCGTCGTTAGATTAGGCAACGCGCTATTGCGCGCCCGGCAACATGATGACAAGCCACGAATGGCTGTCAAGCGATCGCGCATTCATTTTTGCGAAATGCGAGTTAAGTCCAATTAAATCAATTCGATAGCGATGGCGGTCGCTTCGCCGCCGCCGATGCACAAGGTGGCAATTCCGCGCTTTGCATCACGCTTGCGCAAGGCGTTGACCAACGTAACCACCAGTCGAGCACCCGAAGCGCCGATCGGATGACCCAATGCGCAGGCACCGCCATTCACGTTGACTTTGTCGTGGGAAATGCCCAATTCGCGGATCGGAGCCATCGCCACTACCGCGAATGCTTCGTTGATTTCGAACAGATCCACCTGGTCCAGCGTCCAGCCCGCCTTCTCCAGCACTTTGTGGATGGCACCGATCGGCGCGGTGGTGAACCATTCCGGTTCCTGCGAATGGGTGGCATGGGCCACGATGCGGGCCAGGGGCTGCAGGCCGCGCGCCGCCGCGTCGTCTTCTGCCAGCAGCACCACCGCGGCAGCGCCGTCGGAAATGCTGGAGGAACTGGCCGCCGTGACCGTACCGTCCTTCTTGAAGGCCGGGCGCAGGGTCGGAATCTTGGCGATGTCGGAACGACCCGGCTGTTCGTCCTGGGCGTACTCGACGTCGCCCTTGCGGCCGGCGACCTTCACCGCGACGATTTCGTCGGCGAAGGCTCCCTCGGCCTGGGCGGCCTGGGCGCGTCGCACCGATTCGATCGCATACGCGTCCTGGTCCTCACGGCTGACCTGGAACTTGTCCACCGCGTACTCGGCGAACACCCCCATGGGGTTGCCGTCATAGGCGTTGGTCAGGCCATCGAATGCCATGTGGTCGACCGCCTGGAAGTTGCCGTAGCGGTTGCCGGTGCGCGAGTTGGGCAGCAGGTGCGGGGCGTTGGACATCGATTCCATGCCGCCGGCCACCACGATGCTGGCCGAGCCGGCCTTGATCAGGTCGTGGCCGAGCATGATCGCCTTCATCCCCGAACCGCACACCTTGTTGAGCGTGGTCGCGCCGGTGGACAGTGGCAGGCCCGCCGCGATGGCGGCCTGGCGGGCCGGAGCCTGGCCCAGGTTGGCCGGCAGCACGCAGCCCATGATCACTTCGGACACGTCTGCGGCCGGAACCCCGGATTGTTCCAGCGCCGCCTGGATCGCGGTCGCGCCCAGCGTGGGCGCGGGCACGCCATTGAACTGGCCGAGGAAGGAACCGATGGCGGTGCGTTTGGCTGCAGCGATGACAATGTTGGACATGGCAATCTCTTGATGCGTTGGCGTTTTGGCAGTCAGGCCATTGGAACCGGCCCCGATTGCCGTCAGACTGCGGGGGAGGCCCAGTATAGAGGGTCGAGGTTTACCACCGGTGTCTGCGGGGTAAGCGCGGCACCTGGCGTGGTCATATCAACGTCTGGGGGAACAGGGATGAAGCAGCTTGCAGGGGGCAGGACCGCGCTGGCAGCCGCGTTGGCGATCGCAGTGAGCGCGTGCAGTGGCGGTAGTGGCGGGGA
Organism: Stenotrophomonas sp. PS02289; assembly: GCF_029960115.1. GTDB lineage: Bacteria > Pseudomonadota > Gammaproteobacteria > Xanthomonadales > Xanthomonadaceae > Stenotrophomonas. Next base: position 7,500 of record NZ_JASCOZ010000157.1, on the reverse strand, counting down.
AAACGTCCGGGTCGGCGGTGGCGGCGGCACGCCGATTAATACACCGACCTACCCGCCAGTGAATCCACCGGTGACACCCGGAACTGGCAATCTGCCGCAGCCGGCCATCGACGCCCATCTGGCGTTGATCAACGCCAATGACCGGCAGGGCCTGACCGGCACGGGCGTGCGCATCGGCATCGTCGATTCCGGCGTCAACCGCGCCCACCCCACGTTGTCCGGCCGGGTGGTGGCCAGCTACAGCTATGTTGATCCGGCGGCCAACGATCTTGCCAAGGACGACGTGGTAGGACATGGCACCACGGTCGCGTCGCTGGCGGCGGGCAAGGCAGCAGGCAGCTGGCCCGGTGGCGTCGCGCCAGGAGCGCAGATCGTCTCCGCCCGCATCATCGCCGACAAGGCCCCGACCGATGATGGGTCCGGGGATGGCAACGAGGTGGACGGCGCGCTGGGCCTGGCCCAGGTGCATCAGGACCTGATCACCAATGGCGTGAAGATCATGAACAACTCCTGGGGTGGTCTGTACTGGACCAACCCCTCGGCAACGGCTGCAATTGCCAATGAGTATCGTCCCTTCATCTTTGCCAACAACGGGCTAGTGGTGTTCGCCACCGGCAACGAGAGCAAGCCCAATCCGTCGGACATGGCTGCATTGCCCAGCCAGCCCGGTCCGAACGGCACGTTGCCGGCGGCTGACCTGGAGCGTGGCTGGCTGGCGGTGACGGCGATCAACTCCAGCAAACCGGACAGCCTGTCCTCATATGCCAATGCGTGCGGGATGGCGGCCAACTACTGTCTGGCCGCCCCCGGTGAGGCGGTCTTCATCGACCCGCAGAGCACCGGAAGCACGACGCCGCTGTACTACGGTGGCGGTACCTCGTATGCCGCGCCGCTGGTGTCGGGTGCGGCGGCACTGGTATGGGAAAAGTATCCGTACTTGACCAATGACCAGGTACGTCAGACGCTGCTGGGGACTGCCACCGATCTGGGCGAACCGGGCGTGGACAGCACCTTCGGTTACGGCCTGTTGAACGTGGCGGCGGCGGTGAAGGGCCCGGCTCGATTTGATTGGGGTGACTTCACCGTCAACGTGCCGCGCACACCGACGGCCACCGTCTGGAGCAACGACATCAGCGGTGCGGGTGGCCTGGTGAAGCAGGGCACTGGCAGATTGGTTCTGGAAGGAAACAATACCTACGCTGGCGAGACGCTCATCCAGGGCGGCATCCTGACACTCGGCAGCCGGGCCAGCCTGACCGGCAATGTCACCACGGGCGAGTTGGGCGGACTTCCGAATGGCGCACTTGAGTTCGGAGCGGGTGCGCCGCGGGTTACGGGTCATGTGGCCAACTTCGGCGGCATGTATCTGCTGGCCGCCAACAGTACCCCGGTCATTGACGGCAACTACTACCAGTCTTCGCAGGGGTGGTTGTCGTGGGCACTGGGGGCCTCGCCTCTCCAGGTTACGGGAAAGGCCACACTGGACGGCGGCGAACTCATGGTCATGAATGTCGTGCAGGGGTATGTGCCGAAGGTGGGCCCGCTCGAATTCGAAATGCAGGAAATCATGACCGCTCAGCAAGGCGTGACCGGCAGGTTTTCCCGGCTCAGCTACGGCGGTCGAGTCGCGCTGCTGGAAGGATTCGTGCAGTACGACCCGACCTCCATCTGGCTCGGCATCACCCGTGTTTCGGTGACCCAGGCGGCGGCTTCAGCCGGCTTTGACGCCATCACTGTTGCCTCGGCTAATCGGGTGGAAGAGGCGTTCGTCCACCTCGACGGTGACGTGGAGAGGGTCTCGCCCGAATTCGTAGAAGCGGCGGGTCAGTTGCAGCGCACGCAGGGCGCAGATGCCCTCCAGGCCAGCCTGGAAAGCCTCTCCGGCAAGGCCCATGGTCTGGCCACCGCGATGACCTTCGACAACCTCGACATGAACCGTCGCGCGCTGTCGTCGCGCTTTGATGCGGTATCCGCTGCGCCGCGACTGCGCGGTGCATGGCACAGCGCGTTGGGCGAACCCGGGCAGGGCAGCTTCGCCGGCAATGGCTTCCAGACCCAGGGTTGGATGATGGGGCAGGACGCCGCCATCGGCAGCAACGGCATGGTGGGCGTGGCCTTCGGTGAAACCCGCAGCAGCAGCGGTCGCGCCTGGAGTGGCGACTCGGGCCGCGACCGTCAGTCGCAGGCACAGCTGTATGCCGGTTGGAACCATGAAGGGGCCTATGCCTTGGGTCAGATCGGTGCGGGGCAGTTCACCCGTGAAATCGATCGCCAGTTGCTGCTGGGCGCAGGCATGTATGGCGTGAATGCCCGTTACAGCGGCAATTTCAGCAACGCCAGCGTGGAATCGGGCTATCGCTTTGGTGGCCCGCGTGCATCGCTGACACCCTATCTGGGCGCGGACTACGCGCGGGTGGACAGCAACGCGTTCAGTGAAGCCGGCGGTTTTGGCTTCGGTCTCCGCAGCGACGGCAGCAGCAGTCAGCGCAGTCAGGCATTGGCGGGTCTGCGCGCGCAGGCGCAGCGTGGCGACTGGTCGTTCGGCGGGTACGCCGAATGGCAGCAGATCCTGTCCAGCGACGGACTCGGGTTCGACGCCAGCTTCGTCGGCGTGGACGCCTGGGCTCCCATGGCCGGCCTGCAGCCGACGCGTTCGGGGGGCGTGTTCGGTGTCTCGGTGTCCTCATGGCTGAGCCGTCAGTCGCAGCTGTCGTTCGGCTACGACCAGCGCTTCGGTCCACGCGGTGATCTGCGCCAAGTGGGGCTGCGGTATACCGCTGCATTCTGACCCTGGCCCCGGCGGCAACCTGGAAGGGCGCGATCGCATCGCGCCCTTCTTCGTTCATCGTTCACGTTGAAAAGGACGTTATGCGACGTCCGACATTGGAAGACGGCCCGATTCGGGTCACACTGCGCCCCTGATCCGGGAGTCGGGTCGGCAGTCTGTCGCGGGTGCCCGTCGGGGATGACGGCACATAGAGCGTGACGTTCATATATGTGGGGAGCAAGGATGAAACACGTAGCGATTCGCAGGGCAGTTGTGGTCAGCGCGCTGGCCGTGGCATTGAGCGCATGTGGTGGTGGCGGTGGTGGTGGCAATGTGCGCGTGGACGCGCCCACCACACCGACGACGCCCCCGACGCCCCCGACGCCGCCCACCACACCGACGCCGACGCCAACCCGGCCGGCAGAACCGGCCATCGATGCACACCTGAGCATCACCAAGGCCGCTGCCGCCAAGACGGCCGGTCTGACCGGTGCCGGATTGACCATTGGTGTCGTGGACTCGGGTGTGATGCGCAATCACCCGACGCTGGCGGGCCGCGTGAAGGCCAACTACAACTACGTGGATCCGCGCGCCAACAACCTCAACATCGACGACGTGGTCGGTCACGGCACCTCGGTGGCCGAACTGGCCGCTGGCAAGTCCGTCGGCGCGTGGCCGGGTGGCATCGCGCCGGGCGCGAACATCGTCTCCGCCCGCATCATTGCCGACAAATCCCCCACCGATGACGGCAGCGGTAACGGCAATGAGGTCAGCGGTGCCATCGGGCTTGCCCCCGTCCACCAGGACCTGATCGCCCAGGGCGTGAAGATCATGAACAACTCCTGGGGTGGCCTGTATTGGACCAACGCCTCGGCCACTGCCGCGATTGCGCAGGAGTATCGTCCCTTCATCATCAGCAACGGTGGCTTGGTGGTGTTTGCCACCGGCAACGAATCCAAGCCCAATCCGTCCAGCATGGCGGCGTTGCCCAGCCAGGCCGGTCCGGGCGGCAGCCGCCCGGCGGCGGATCTGGAGCGCGGTTGGCTCAGTGTGACGGCCGTTGACTCCACCGACCCCAGCAAGTTGGCGTCCTATGCCAACGCCTGTGGCGTGGCCGCCAACTACTGTCTGGCCGCACCCGGTGCAGCCGTGTTCGTCGATCCCGACTACACCGGTGCGTCCGGCACCACGCCCAGTTATCTGTGGAACTACGGCACCTCGTTCGCTGCGCCGCTGGTGTCCGGTGCGGCCGCGCTGGTATGGCAGAAGTACCCGTATTTCAGCAACGACCTGGTCCGCCAGACCCTGCTCGGTACCGCGACCGACCTGGGGCCGACGGGCGTGGACAGCACCTTCGGTTACGGCCTGCTCAACATCGCCAAGGCCATCAATGGCCCGGCGAAGTTCGACTGGGGTGATGTGACGGCTGCTCCTGCGTTCGAGACGGCCAGTGTCTGGAGCAACAACATCTCCGGCAAGGGGGGGTTGATCAAGCAGGGCGACGGCATTCTGCGGTTGGCCGGCACTACGACCTACACCGGCGGCACACGCATCGAACGCGGAACGCTGTCGCTGCTCGGGGGCGCATCCATCCATTCGGACATCCTGGTTTCCACCAATTCGAATGTCCCAGGTGTGGCCAGCGCGGTGCTTCAGTTCAGGCCCGGTACGACGCGGGTCATCGGCAATGTCGACAACGCAAGTGTCGTGGCGCTGGGTGAAGCCGGCATCAATGCAGTGATCGAGGGCAACTACATCCAGCGTGCCAATGCCCGCTTCAGCCCGGCATTGGGTGCTGCCGCGCTGCAGGTGACCGGTACCGTCACGCTGGAAGGCGGCATTGTGCATGTCCACTCGGTGGTGGAAGGATACGTGCCGCAGGCTGGACAGCAGCAGGTGCTGATCACCGCCGGGCAGGGCCTCACGGGTACCTTCAATCAGCTGCAGAACTCCAACCAGGTGACGTTGCTGGAAGGCACGCTGGACTACGACGCCAATCGCGCCTGGATGAACATCAATCGTGTGAATGTGCAGAGCGCCGCAGCGTCGGCCGGATTGGGTGTCGTCGGTACCGCATCGGCCGCACGTGTTGAAGAGGCCTTCGTCCATCTCGATACCGGCAATGACACGCAATCCAGTTTCGCCAGTGGCGCGGCGCAGCTGCAGCAGGTATCCGGGGCCAACGCGCTCAAGGCCAGCCTGGACAGCCTGTCCGGTCAGGCGCACTCGCTGGCCTCGGCGATGACCTTCGACAGCATCGACATGAGCCGTCGCGCGCTGTCCTCGCGCTTCGATGACGTGCGCACCGCGCCGCGTCTGCAGGGTGCCTGGCAGAGCCAGCTGGGCGATGTTGGCCAGGGCAGCTTTGCCGGCAGTGCCGGTGATACCCGTGGCTGGATGATCGGTCAGGATGCGGCGTTTGGCAGCAACGGCGTGATGGGCTTCGCCTTCGGCGAGACCCGCAACCACAGCAGCCGCAGCTGGGGTGGTGATCGCGGCAACGACCGCCAGTCGCAGGCGCAGCTGTATGCGGGCTGGCGGCTGGGGCAGGGCGGCTATGCGCTGGCCCAGCTCGGTGCGGGTCAGTACACGCGCGAGATTGATCGTCAGCTGTTGCTCGGGGCGAATGCCTATGGCGTCAGCACCCGCTACGGCGGCCAGTTCAGCACCGCCAGTGTTGAATCGGGCTATCGCTTCCAAGCCGGCAGCGTGGCGCTGACCCCGTACATGGGCGCCGATTACGCCCGGGTCAGCACCGACGGCTTCAGCGAGCAGGGTGGCCTGGGCTTTGGCCTGCGTACCCACGACAACGTCGCCACACGCAGCCAGGCGCTGGCCGGTGTGCGTGCCGAGCAGCGTTGGCGAGGCTGGTCGCTGCGCGGTTATGCCGAATGGCAGCAGCTGCTGTCCAGCGACGGCCTGCAGTCCCAGGCCAGCTTCATGGCACTGGACAGCTGGTCGCCCATGGCCGCGATGGAGCCGACCCGCTCGGGCGGGCTGTTTGGCGTCTCCGTGCAGTCGTGGTTGGGGCGCAACAGCCAGTTGTCGCTGGGTTACGACCAGCGCTTCGGCGCGCGCGGTGACCTGAGCCAGGTCGCGCTGCGTTTTGCCACCGCGTTCTGACCGGACGCCCACGTGGAGCCGGGCAGAGCCCGGCTCTACATCAACTGCCGCGCAGCGTGCCCAATCGCGGCGTTGCCCGGCCCAGCGGCATCTTGAGCTTGCCGATCGACAGAATGCGCGCCTCGGCAATCTGGTCGGCGGCACGCTGCGGCGCAATGCCCGCACTCGCGGACAGCGCGAAGATCCGCCCCAGGTTGTGGTAGATGCTGCGGATCAGGCGCATGGCGCGCTCACGGTTATAGCCGTCGATTTCCAGCGATACATTCATCACACCGCCGGCGTTGACCGCGTAGTCGGGCGCATACAGGATGCCGCGCGCATGCAGATCGTCGCCCACCTCCAGGCTGGAGAGCTGGTTGTTGGCGGTACCGCACACAATTTTGCATTTCAGTCGCGAAAGGGTGTCCGGGTTGATCGCGCCTTCCAGCGCGCACGGGGCAAACACATCGGCGTTGACGTCGTAGATGTCGTCCGGCTTGACTGCTTCTGCGCCGTACTCGGTGACCGCACGGTCGACCAGCGCGCTGTTCAGATCGGTGACAAACAGCTTGGCTCCGCGGTCACGCAGCAGCTTCACGAATTCCATGCCGATGTGCCCCAGGCCCTGCACGGCGATGCTGGTCTTGCCGACCTCCTCGTGGCCCAGCTTGTGCTGCAGGCAGGCCATCAAGGCCTGCAGGGCACCATAGGCCGTGAACGGAGCCGGGTCGCCTGAGCCGCCGTGCACCTGGTGAACGCCGGTGACGTACTCGCTCTCCAGGTAGATATTCTCCATGTCGTTGACATCGGTGCCGACATCTTCGGCGGTGATGTAGCGCCCGCCCAGCGAATCCACGTAGCGGCCGAACGCGCGGAACAGCACTTCGGTCTTGTCCTGGCGCGGGTCGCCGATGATCACCGCCTTGCCACCGCCCACGTTCAGGCCGGCCAGGGCGTTCTTGTAGGTCATCGTCCTGCTCAGGCGCAGCGCATCGGCCAGCGCCTCTTCGGTGCTCGCGTACGGACGCATGCGCACGCCGCCCAGGGCCGGGCCCAGGGTGGTGTTGTGGATGGCGATGATCGCCCTCAGCCCGGCGTCGCGGCTGTGGCAGAACACCACTTGTTCGTGACCGGCGGTTTCGAGGGTTTCAAATAACATGGCGACTCCGATGGGGCGAACGGCGCTCAACACCGCCGAACGTACCAGCAAAAGAAAGGGCGTAAAACAAAAAAAGCGACATCGTCGGTAGGCAGTGACGGGTCGCGCGGTCGCATTCTAGAGCATTCCGGTGGACGGCGCCGTCACGCCGAGGGGGACCAGGGCGGCGTCGCAAATGTGACGCAGTTCTAAAGTTGTGGTCTGCCGCGCCGATGCCGTGGCAACGGTGCGTGGGCACTGGCAGGGGCTGGGTGAATCAGGTGCAGGCAGGAAATGTGATGGACGAACATTGCGCAGCATGCGCCCAGGTGGCGGCGTGCTGACGGTGATGGCCGGGCTGGCGGCTGCCGGGGTCGCGTCGGCGCTCGGTGGCTGGCTGTATCTGCGCCGTCCTGCGCCCGTGGCCCGCTCGACCGGCAAGGCCGATGCCCGCCCGCCACGGCCTTCCGAGGCCGGCAGGCCGGCCACGCCG
>NZ_JASCOZ010000156.1 GCF_029960115.1 Stenotrophomonas sp. PS02289 | reverse complement strand
GCGCCGCCCTGCAGGCGGCGCGAGAACGGCTGCAGGCGACCCTGACGCAGCTGCAGTCCGAGGCCAGCGATACCGCAGGGACCGGCGCGGCGCTCACGGCACTCGGTGAGCGCATCACGGCCTTTGCCGAAGGCATCAGCGCGCTGAACCAGCGCGTCGATGAGATGGGGCGGGGCGAGGAGGGACTGCGCGCGCAACTGGAGGCGGCGGGCACCACGCTGGATGGCCTGCTGGACGCTGCGCAGCGTCCCGCGCTGAGTGCGCAGGGTCAGGCCATGCGCCGGCAGGAAGCGCTGTTGCTGCTGACCGGCGACAGCAGTCACAGCGACCGTGCAAGCGAGGCCAAGCTGCCGTTCGAGCTGGCCCTGGGGGAGTCACGGTTGGCGTCTGCCGATCAGGACGCGCTGCGCGCCGCCATGGACGCCTATCAGGGGGCGCTGCTGGGCTACACCGCCGCGCGGGTGGGCCTGGACGTGGAGGCGATGTCGCTGGCCGACACCGCCGAGCAGATTGCACCGGCGCTGCAGCAGCTTGATCGCAGCCAGACGGCGTCGCTGGCAGCCGCCCGCGCCGGCCAGCAGAAGCAGGCGCGGGCGATGACGGTGGTATTCGCGCTGACCCTGCTGGTGGTCGCGGGCATGCTGATCGCCACCCTGCTGCTGGTGCTGGGTTCGGTACGCCGGCCGATTGCCGACACGCTGCGCTTTGCCGAGGACATTGCGGAAGATCGGCTGGATACCGTGCTCGCAGTCCGCAATCCGCATGATGAGATCGGGCAGCTGGCGCAGCGGCTGACTCACATGCAGCAGCGCCTTCGCGTGCGCATCGAAGCCGAGCGCGCCGCCGCGCAGGACAATGCCCGTGCCCGACAGGCGCTGGACAGTGCGCAGACCGGGATGATGGTGCTGGAACCGGATGGATCCATTGCCTTCCTCAACCGGGCCCTGTGCGCGGCACTTGGGCTGGAGGAGACATCCTGGCGTGGCCGTCCGGCATTGGCGCTGCATCCGGCGCTGGCGGTGGTTGTCGCCCAGCTGCAGCGTGCCGAGCAGGGTACGCATGAAATCGAACACCAGCAGGTGCGCTACCAGCTGGTGATCAACCCCATGCGACACGACGGTCAGTTGCTCGGTGCGGCGGTGGAGTGGCGCAGTCGCGCGCTGGAAACCACGGTGGAAACAGAGGTCGCCGCGCTGGTGGATGCGGCTGCGCACGGCGAGCTGGACGTTCGGCTGTCGGTGCATGACAAGCAGGGCTTCCTGCGCACGCTGGCGGTGAGCATCAATGGTCTGCTCGACACCCTTCAGGGCAATCTGGGCAGCGTGCAGGCACTGCTGGCGGCACTGGCGCGGGGTGATCTGGGCGCACGCATGCAGGGCGAGTTCCAGGGGGTGTTCGCGCACATGCGCGACGACGCCAATGCCAGCGTGCAGCAGTTGACCGACATCGTCACCCGTATCCAGCACGCGTCCCAGTCGATCAACGGGGCGGCGGGCGAGATCGTGGCCGGCAACCGCGATCTGGCCGAGCGTACCGAGCGCCAAGCGGCACATCTGGAGGAAACGGCGTCGTCGATGGAGGAGCTGACCGCGACCGTACGCCAGAACGCCGAGTCAGCGCAGCAGGCCAATCAGCTGGCCATCGATGCCGCGCGGATCGCCGCCCAGGGCGGCACCTCGGTCGGGCAGGTGGTGGCCACCATGGCCGAGATCGCCGACTCGTCGCGGCGTATCGCGGACATCATCGGCGTCATTGATGGGATTGCCTTCCAGACCAACATCCTGGCCTTGAACGCCGCCGTCGAAGCCGCCCGCGCCGGCGAACAGGGGCGCAGCTTCGCAGTGGTCGCCAGTGAGGTCCGTCTGCTGGCACAGCGCAGCGCGGACGCGGCAAAGCAGATCAAGGCGCTGATCGACACCTCCGTGGACAAAGTCAGTGTCGGCTCGCGCCAGGTGGATCAGGCCGGCGCAACCATGGACGGCATCGTCCGCAGCGTCGAGCAGGTGACGGCGATCATGGCGGGTATCTCGTCGGCGTCGCAGCAGCAGAGCGCGGGTATCGAGCAGGTTGGCAAGACCCTGCTGCAGATGGATGGCAGTACCCAGCAGAATGCGGCGATGGTGGAGGAAGCCTCGGCCGCGGCGCAGGCCATGCAGCGCCAGGCCGAACTGCTGGGCGACGCCGTCGCCGCCTTTGTGCTCGCCACGCCCGTGGTCGAGAGCGGGCGACGCAGGCTGCCCGCCTGACAGGTCGGCGCTACCGGCGCTTTGTCAGTAGACGTCGCGCCGGTAGCGGCCTTCGCCGAGCAAAGCATCCAGGCTGGCTTCGCCCAGGGTTTCGCGCAGCACCTGGTCCACGCCTTCGGCCATGCCGTGCAGCGAACCGCACACGTAGATGCTGCCGCCCATCGCCACCCAGTCCCGCACCGCCGGGGCGTGCTCGCGCAGCCGGTGCTGCACGTATCCGCCGCCGTCGGCATCGCGCGAGAACACACGATCCAGACGACGCAGATGGCCGTGTTGCAGCCACGTTTCCAGCTCATCGTGATACAGGCTGTCATGCGCGGCGGTGCGCTCACCAAAGACCAGCCAATGCCCGCCGTCACCATGCGCCGCCGCTTCACGCAGTAGGCTGCGCAGGCCGGCAATGCCGGTGCCATTGCCGATCAGCAGCATCGGCGCGTGCTCCGGGAAGCGATGGAAGCCGGTACTGCGGCGGACCCGCGCCTGGATCGGCGCGCCTTCAGTGGCGTGCACGCACAGCCACCCCGAGCCGAGGCCGTGGCGGCCGTCGGGGAGCTGGGTGAGTCGGACCACCAGTTGCAGGCAGTCGTCCTGCATGACCGAGGCGATCGAGTACTCGCGATGCGGAAGTGCAGGGGGCGTCGGGTCAGGCCCGGTATCGGAAGGCCCTGGGACAATCTCCAGAATGTCCCCTGCCTGCCAGTTGGAATGCGCCGGCGGCAACAGGCAGATTTCCCAGATCGCGCCTGCGGCACTGCCCGGATTGAGCAGCGTGCGTCGCTGCAACACCCAGTCCTGCAAGGGTTCGGGGGCGGGCAGTGGAGCCACGTCGTCGACGCCGGTCAACTGCGCCAGCTGCTGTTGCCATTGGCCCAGCGCGGTACTGTCGTCGCGATCGACCTCGACCGTGGGAAACACGCGTTGCGCCCCCTGTGCTGACAGCCATGCATCCACTCCACGGGAGAAACCGCAATAGCGCGCGTACTCGCTGTCGCCCAGTCCCAGCAGTGCGTAGCGGAGCTCGCCCAGTGCGAGCGACTGCGGCAGCAGGCGACGCTCGAACACGCGTGCGGCATCCGGGGCCTCGCCGTCGCCGAAGGTGCTCACGACGAACAACGCGTTGTGGGTGTCCTGCAGACTGGCCGCATCCAGCTGGCCGAGCGGGCGCACCTGCACCGCCATGCCCGCACCCTGCAGTTGTGCCGCTGCGCGCCACGCCAACTGTTCGGCAAACCCGCTCTGGCTGGCGAATGTGACCAGCCACGGGCGCTGCCCGTCAGCAGCGGTGGCGTCCATGGAGACACGCGAGGCGCGCACCTGCCGCTTCTTGCGGCGACGATCCAGATACAGCATCCAGCCGGTAATGAAGAACAGCAGCATGGCCAGGCTGGACAGCATGATGATCACGCGCCCGGGCAGTCCGAAGAAGCTGCCCGAGTGCAACGCGAACATGCTGGTCATGGTCTTGCGCCCGGCGCTCATCTGCCGGTACGGCTCATGCTCAAGCAAGGCACCGGTGACGGGGTCCAGCTGCACGTTGTCCTGGGCACGGTCGTGCGCGGCGTCGGTGGACTGCACACGGCCGCTCAGCGGTCGACCGGACTTGTTGGGGAAGCGCAGGTCAATATAGCCCTGACGTACACCAGGCAACGCATACAGCGTGCGCTCCACACGCGCCATGTCCAGCGCACCTTCGCTGGCGCGCAGGGCGGGCTCGTCGCGGCTGGGGCCGCCCAGAAGCTGGGTCGCGCCACTGCGGTACCAGTCGAACGACCACCACAGGCCGGTCAGTGCCAGCAGCAGGTAGACCACCAGCACCCAGGTACCCACCACCGAATGCAGGCTCCACAGGAAACTGCGCCCGCTGCGCGACCATTCCACCGCCAGCCACGTACGCCAGTGCCACCACTGACGCGGCCAGCGCAGATACAGGCCGGAAAGCGCGAAGAACACCAGTGTGATCGCGCAGATACCGGTGATCAGCTTGCCGCGGTCGCCTGCCACCAGATGGCGATGCAGGTCTTCCACGAAATCGAAGAACGCCAGGCCGCGCAGGTGACCCAGTTGCTGTCCGGTGTAGGGGTTGAAGTAGCGCCAGTGCTGCTTGCCGCCCTCGAAACGGGCGACCGACAGGCGTTGACCGGTGGCATCCACGCGCAGGCGCTGCAGGGGCCGGTCGGTGCCCTCCTGCAGGCGTGGCAGCAGTTCGCTCAGGGCCAGCGGCTGTTCGCCGGCGGCATGGCGGTGGGCGACGTCGGCGACCGAGGGATTGAGCGCGCGCAGCAGTTCGTCCTCGAACGACAGCGTCGCACCGCTCAGGCCCATGATCGCCAGCACGGTGCCAGCGGTGATGCCGAGCAGCCAGTGCAGCTGGAAGAGGATGTTCTTGAACATCAGAAGTCCAGCTGATATCCCACGGTCACCGTGCGCCCACGACCGGCGAAGTAGCGGTCCGGTTCAATCAGCGCACTCTGCGAGTAGTAGGTGATGTACTGGCGATCAAACAAGTTCGCCACGCCCAGCTGCACGCTGCCCTTGCTGAGCTTGTATTCGGCTGCCAGGTCGAACAGCGCATAGCCCTGGAACTGCTTGGCCGCTTCGTCGAAGTTTCTATTGAAGGCGTACTGGCCTTGCACGAAGGTGGACAGCGCCGGCGTCCACTGCGCCGACCACGTCGCGATGGCGCGGTTGGGCGCGATGTTCAGCCCATCCAGGCGTGCGTCCAGCCGACCGTCGGCATCGCTGTCATAGCGACCACGCGTCCACGCATACGAAAGGCCAAGCCCGTGCGCGTCGTTGAGCTGATAGCGCACGCTGGCATCCAGGCCTTCAATGCGGGTCTTCTCGCGGGCCATCTGGAACGCGCCATCGACCGAGATGATCCGCGTGCCCAGGTCCGAGCGCGACTGGAATACCGCCACATCGGCCTGCCATGCACCGTTGCGCACCCGCGCGCCCAGCTCGGTGTTGCGGGTCAGCACCGGCTCCAGCGCGTTGAGATCGGCCACCGACGTGCCGGGCGTGTTGATCGAACGCAGCACGCGGCCGACATCCGGCATGCCGAAACCTTCGGAGTAGCTGCCGAACACATTGAAGGTGTCTGTTGGCGCGAACACCAGGCCGGCGTTGTACAGCGTTTCGCCAAAGCGCAGCTTGCCGCCCTGCACGTTGACCCGGTTGTAGCGGTACAGGGTCTGGTAGCTGTCGATGCGCAGCGTGGCTTCCTCGCGGCGAATCCCGCCCTGCGCGGTCAGCGTCGGCAGCAGCTTGTACTCGGCCTGCAGGAAGCCGGCCGCGTTGCGGAACTCGGAGTTGGGCACGTAGGTGCGACCGGTGCCATACAGGTCCTGCTTGCCGCTGTCCTGGAGCAGGTCGACGCCGCCGGTGAGCTTGAGCGTGCCGTCCAGCAGGTCGTCGCGGCCCAGGCTGGTTTTGGCTCCCCATTTGGAGGCGACCGAACGCGACTGGTCGTACAAGGTGCCGATCGGAGCGATCAACGGGTCCTGGAAGGTCGACGAGCGATCACCGCCGAACAGGCCTTCGAACTCCTGGTTGAACACCATCGCGCGCATTTCCATCCCCGCGAGGTCGTGATGGGTGTAGGCCAGACCCGTGGTCCACACGTCATTCCACGGCGGCGTACCCGGTGGCGTGCCGCGCACCGAGGTGGTGGGCAGCCCGGTGTTGCGGTTGCCGGACACGGTGAGGTACTCGGCCTTGGACTTGATCCGGTAGCGGTTGGAACTGAACTGCAGTTCCTGGTTGTCGTCGATCCAGTAGCCAAGTTTCGCGTGCAGGTCATAGGCCCGCGTCGCCATCAGGTCGCCCTGGGTGGTGTCGGTGCCGATCGCGGTGCCGTCACCGTCCAGCCACAGGCCCTGGTCTTCGTAGCCCGCACCGAACAGATAGTCCCAGCGACCGTTGCTGCCGCTGATGCGGTAGTCGGCGCGATAGCTGGTGGTTTCCGCACTGATGTCGGTGGTCGGGAGTGTGGTCTGCACGCCCACATGCTGGTTGATCTGACCGGGCTCCGGCTTGCGGGTGATCAGATTGATCGTGCCACCGGTCGCACCCAGGCCGTTCATTGCGTTGGCCCCTTGGATCACCTCGATCCGCTCGACCATCGCGTAGTCGATGGTGTGGGTCTCGCGACCGGTCGGGCGCAGCGGATTGGACTGCGGAATGCCATCGACCAGGATCAGCGGCGTGCGCCCGCGCAGGGTTTCGCCGCTGCCGTTCATCTTGCCGCGGCTGGGGGTGTAGGACGGCAGCAGATTGGCCAGCACATCGGAGGAGTTGCCGCTGATGCGCAGCTGACGCTCGATCGCCTCGCGCTCGATCACCACGACCGTCTGGGGCGCGGTGTCGGCGCTCTGGCCGGTGCGTGAGGCGGTGACCGTCACCGCATCCAGGGTGCGGGCCTCGTTGGACTGGGCAAACGCGGGGGCCGACAGCAGCGCGGTCAGGGCGACAAACAACGGTGAAAAGCGCACAGGCACGTCCTTGGAGCATTGGACGTGGTGAAACCAGCCCAAAAGCTAATGAGAATGGATATCGTCATTGTTCAGGCTGATGCCGGTCGGGTCAACACCCGATCGGGCAGGTGACGCCGGAAGGACGTCAGGGCGTTGCCCAGGTCTCGATCTCGCCGTGGGCGAACGGCCCCAGCTTCTGCTTGACGATGCGTCCCTGCGCATCGACCAGCACGGTGTAGGGCAGCAGGCCCTGTGCATTGCCCAGCTTGACGCTGGCATCGTCGGGTGCGGGCTGTTCCAGCACGATCGGGTAACTGACCGGCACGCGGGCCAGGAACTCACGCACGCCTTCGGGCGTGTCGATGGCCAGCCCGAGCACCTGCACGCCGTCGGCCGGTTGTGCGGTGGCAAATGCCTGCAGCGCGGGCATCTCCTCCACGCAGGGGCCGCACCAGCTGGCCCACACGTTGATCAACAACGGCCGGCCGCGGAACGTGGCCAGGTCGACGGGGTTCCCATCCAGGTCAGGCAGGGTGATGGCCGGCACGGCATCGCCGGGGCGAGCCGGGACGACTGCCGGACGTTCCGGTGATGATGCCGGTGCCACCGGAGCCGGCGGCACGCCGAAGTAACTCACCCCGACCACCAGGCCCAGGATGGCGGCAATGGCGGCCGCCACTCTGAGCGATCGACGTGGCGGCGCATGGTTCATCGTGCCGTGCGCAGCAGCGCTTCTTCCACGATGGCCTGGGTCAGTACCGTCGGCAGCACGGTCGGCGGTGCGCCTGGGCCGTACACCACGTACAGCGGCACGCCGACCGCCTTGTGTTCGTCCAGGAAGGTGGTGATCTCCTGGTCCACATTGGTGTAATCGCCGCGCATGTAGACCGCGTTGGTCCGGCGCAGGGTGTCCTGGAATTCATGCGTGCCCAGCACCGCACGCTCGTTGGCCTTGCAGGTCACGCACCAGTCGGCGGTCATGTTGACGAACACCACACGGTTGTCCTGGCGCAGGCGGTCCAGCATCTGCGGCGAATAATCGACCACGTTGTCGGCGGTGGCCGCCGCAGTTTTGCCGGGTGCCTCGATGCGATTCACGGCCCAGACCGGCACCAGCGAAGCCAGCAGCAATGCCAGCGCCAGCGCCGTCCCCACGCGCTGGCTGCGCCAGCGGCTGCGCTCGAACCACCACAGGGCCAGGCCGACCACGATCAGTCCGCCCAGCACCCAGACCATGGCATCCACGCCACGCTGCTGGCCCAGCACCCACAGCAGCCACAGCGCGGTGGCGTACATCGGGAATGCCAACACCTGCTTGAGGGTTTCCATCCACGCACCGGGGCGGGGCAGGCGTCGGGCCAGCGACGGCACAAAGCCGATCAACAGGAACGGCAGCGCCAGTCCCAGTCCCAGCACGACGAAGACCAGCATCGCCGATGCCGGCGATGCGGTGAATGCATAGGCCAGCGGCGCGCCCATGAACGGTGCCACGCAAGGGCTGGCCACCACGCAGGCCAGCACGCCGGTGAAGAAGTCCCCCATCGGGCCAGTGCGTGAGGCCAGCGACTGACCCACGCCACCCAGTCCGCCGCCGAGCGTGAACACGCCGGACAGACTCAGGCCTACGACAAACATCAGATAAACCAGTGCCGCGATGAACCACGGGTGCTGCAGCTGGAAGCCCCAGCCCGCGGCCTGCCCGGCGGCACGCAGCACCAGCACCAGCGCGCCGATGCCGGCGAAGGCCACTAGGACGCCGGCGGTGTACCACAGCGCATGGCTGCGCGCGCGCTGCCGGCTTTCGCCGCTCTGTGCGACGCCCAGCACCTTCAGCGACAGAATGGGCAACACGCAGGGCATCAGGTTCAGCACCAGACCGCCCACCAGCGCCAGCAGCAGGGCGGCAATCAGGGTGGTCGGGGTGCTGTCGCCGCCCACCGGCGGGCGCGTGCGCTGTGCGTTGTCGGCACTGGCATCCGGGGTGCCGACCGCGGGTTCCTGCGCGGCCGCTTCGTTGGGGCGGATCAGCAGCGGCTGGCTCGCCAGGCTGTTGCCGTCGCGCTCCTGCGCGCGCTTCTCCCGCGTGGGCAGCGGGGTGATCACTTCGTTGCGTGGCGCAGCGTCGTCTGCACGCGCATTGACCTTGCCGGCCGGCAGCGCCAGCTTCACCCGGCGGGTCATCGGCGGGTAGCAGATGCCGTCGGTCTGGCAGCCCTGGAAGGTGATCACCAGCGTGGCCGGCGAGGCGTCCGCGCGCGTGCGTCGCAGCGGCAGCTTCACGTCGACCTGGTCGAAGTACACCGCCACGTCGCCGAAATGCTCGTCGCGATGCGCCTTGGCCGGTGGCCACAAGGGCTTGTCGGCGACGATGCCGGTGGTGCCTTCCAGCTTCAGCGAGGTGCGGTCGCGATACAGGTAGTACCCCGGGGCCGGGCTGAAACGCAGCAGGACAGTGTTGCCGTCACCGACGATGGCCTCAAAGCCGAACGCACGTTCGGACGGCAGCGGCAGTGCCTGGGTGTTGCCGGTACCTGGCAGACGCAGCCCGCCGCCGCTGCTTCCGGAGAGCGGGTTGCCCAGCGGCAGCCCACTGCCGCCACCGAAGGCTGGAGAAATGCCGTTCTCATCCGCAGCGGTCTTGCCGGTGCCCCCGGGCAGACGGACCTGTATGTTGCGCTTCTGCGGCGGGTAGCACACGCCTGCATCCGCACAGCCCTGGAAGCGCACTTCCAGGGTCACGCTGTCCGCGCCATCGGTGGCCTTGCCTGGCAGCACGGCCACCAGTCGCTCACGGTAGGTTTCCACTTCGCCGAAGAAGTCGTCGTGATGCTTCTTGCCGGCCGGCATCTGCAGCGCTTCGGCGCTGAACGACGCATCGGATTTGACCGTGGTGCGATGCCGGTACAGGTAGTACCCGGGCGCAATGTCGAAGCGCACTTCGATGCGGTCGCGATCGCGCGCCTGCGCGCTCAGCGCGAACGCCTGGTCCACCGGCAGCAGATCCTTTTCGCTCACTGCCCAGGCGGGCAGCGACATCAGAGCCAGCGCACACAGCGCCGCAACACGACCCAACAGCGTCATCAATCAGTGTCCTCTCGGGTCTGCGCCCGAATCCAATCCAGATACGCCGGCAGGCCGGCGTGGCTTTCGACCGCAATGCACTCAGGGAGTTCATACGGATGCAGCGCGCACACGCGCTCGATTGCCGCGTCCAGGCGGCCGCCGGTGGTCTTGATCAGCAACTGGATCTCGCGATCCTCGGTGACCTCGCCCTGCCAGCGATACGTCGACTGCGCCCCGTCCAGCCGGGTGACGCAGGCCGCCAGCCGCTCTTCCACCAATGCCTTGGCCAGCCGCGCGGCAGAATCCGCGTCGGGGCAGGTGGTCATCAGGATGAATACGGAATCGACGGTCGACATGACCGTCGATTGTAATGCCGAAGCCGCAGCGCCGGGCTCTGCCCGGCGGCTCCCGGAAATCCGTGGTGCGGGGCCAGGCC
>NZ_JASCOZ010000155.1 GCF_029960115.1 Stenotrophomonas sp. PS02289 | reverse complement strand
GCGCTACCGAAACGCAAAAGCCCGCGCTGTTGCCAGCGCGGGCTTTTTTGTTGCCTGCATCGCGGGAAGAATCCCGGTAGCGCCGGCCGTTGGCCGGCCCTCGCGATGCCTGTTACAGCGCCCAGATCCCCGCAATCACCAGCAGCACCAGCCCCCACTTGATCGCGTGGTAGGCAAACGCGCTCTTGGCGCGCAGCGCCTTGGCCTTCAGCCGCACCTTGTACAGTCCGCCAAACGCCTTGTTGACCCCACCGGTGGGATCCCCCGGCAGGTTCGGTGAGGCACCGCCGGCCAGCAGCGTCGCCGCCACCGCGCGGTTGAACAGCCCCGGCAGGCCGAAGCGCAGCGGCCGGGCGATGTCGCAGAACAGGATGACCCGGTCTTCCTGGGTCTCGTTGTGCGCATGGTGAATGTAAGTCTCGTCGAACATCATCCATTCGCCGTCGCGCCAGCTTTTGCGGATGCCGTCCACTTCGATGTAGCAGCCATCGTCATTCGGCGTGGCCAGGCCCAGGTGCAGGCGCAGCGAGCCGGCAAACGGATCGCGGTGTGGACGCAGTTCGCTGCCCGGCGGCAGCTGCGCGAACATCGCCGCACGTACCTCCGGAATCGACTCCAGCAGCGCGGTGGTCTGAGGGCACAGGGCCTTGGCCGACGGGTGCGAGGGGCCGTACCAGCGCAGGTAGAAGCGCTTCCAGCCGCGGCGGAAGAACGAATTGAAGCCGGCGTCGTTATATGAGCTGGAGGCCGCGATCTTGTCCGCATCGCGCAGCGCCAGCGCCTCGTCGCGGATCATCTTCCAGTTCGCGCGCAGCGGCTCCAGCTGCGGGAACTCCTTGCCCGGGTCCAGGAACGGCGTGGTCGGCACCTTGGAGAACAGGTACATCACCACGTTGATCGGGGCCATGAAGCTGGAATGGTCGAGCAGCTGGCGCGACCAGCGCGCCCGGACCTTGCCGCGGTAGTGCACGTACAGCACGCACGCCACGAACAGGGCCACCACAATTATCTTGATCATCGAACGTCCACCGGCGGGGGCCGGAAAGCATCAGTGAAGGGGAGTCGCACGCGGTGCTGGCGGGCCATGGGGAGCGGCGGGCCACGCGTGCCGTATTCAAGATCGTTATGGTCCGCGTGGGTCCCTGTCCGGTCAAGCCAGCCGTGTACAGGTAGTGGACAAGCGGTTCATCCGATGTCTCACTTGTCGCGCATCAGACTGATTTTAAAAGAGATATTTCGGCAGCCACAGCGTCAAACCGCAGTCCGCGCGACAAACTGTTCCACGTAAGGGTCCGACATTTCTCCGACAAAGACTGGATTGCTGTACTTCCGGGTACTAAAATTAACGAAAGTTTGACATCACCCCCATTCAGCAGCACCGGTACGCCTGACGCTTCGCGCCGACCACCGGGTCGCCCAAAGAACGTCATGAATACTTCCGTTACCTCGTGTGTCGATGACACCGCCCCTGCCCTGTTGCTCAAGCGCGGCGAACGCCTGCTGGAGCCGGACGTCTACCGCACCTGCCTGAACGGCCAGCCGGCCGTGGTCAAGGACTACACCCGCTACAAAGGCACCCCGCTGTCGCTGGTGGCGCGCCTGCTGGTGCGCCGCGAGGCGAGCATGCTCAAGCGCCTGAGTGGCTGGAAGCACGCCCCGGCCCTGCTCGGCACGATCGGCGGCCTGGCCCTGGGCATGGAGTTCATCCCCGGCCAGACCCTCAGTGCCGCCACCTCGGTGGGTGCCGAGGTGTTCGAGCAGCTGCAGTACGCGCTCAGCCGCCTGCATGCCGCCGGCATCACCCACAACGACCTGCACGGCACCAATGTGATGGTCAACGGCGGCGTCCCGGTGCTGGTGGACTTCACCTCGGCCTGGCGCAGCCCGCGCTGGCTGCCGGTGCACCCGGTCTCGCGCCAGCTGCGCCGCAGCGACATGAAGAACCTGTTGAAGATGCGTCAGCGCCTGACCGGCGAGCGCCCGACGGCATCGCAGGCGGCGCTGGTCGCCGACCCGCGCTGGGTGGCCGGCGTGCGCGTGGCCTGGAAGCGGTTCTACCGGTGGTTCAAGGGCGTCTAACGGTTACAGCGCGTCCGCGTCCAGCTCACCGGTACGGATGCGCACCACGCTGCCCAGGTCGTACACGAACACCTTGCCGTCGCCGATCTTGCCGGTGCCGGCCGCCTTGACGATGGCTTCTACCACCTCGTCGACCTGGGTGTCGGTGACCGCCACCTCGATCTTCACCTTGGGCAGGAAGTCGACCACGTACTCCGCGCCCCGGTACAGCTCGGTGTGGCCCTTCTGCCGCCCGAAGCCCTTGACCTCGGTCACCGTGATACCGGTGACCCCGCGCTCGGCCAGCGCCTCGCGCACATCGTCAAGCTTGAACGGTTTGACCACCGCCATGACCATCTTCATTCGTTGGCTCCTGTATCTGCGGCAGCGAGGATACCGCCTGTCGGCCGATGAACGCGATGCTGCCACCGTATTCCGGCCACCCCCACGGGGATTATCCTAGACGTGAACCTGGCCAGCCCCCACCGAAGCGGAGTCCCCCATGATTGACCTCAACCAGATCGACGACCTGGCCCGCCGCCTGAGCGACATGGTGCCGCCGGGGCTGCGCGAACAGCGTGAGGAGCTGCAGGCCACCTTCAAGAGCGCCCTGCAGGCCGGCTTGGCCAAGCTGGACCTGGTCACCCGCGAAGAATTCGACGTGCAGCGCGCGGTGCTGCTGCGCACCCGCGAGAAGCTGGAAGCGCTGGAGAAGACCGTGGCGGCGCTGGAAGCCGGCGGCAACGCGCCGGAGCGTCCGGCTCCGTAAGCCAGTCCGTTGAGACGCGCCTGCCGCGTCTCTACAGGGCTTTCCCGCCGCCCAGCCACGCGCGTGCTGCAGCCATCGTCGCCTCGCCCTCGGACACATCGTCCGGTACCACCTGCTCGTGCCGCCTTCCTGATCGATCTTGTGCGTGGGTGGTCGTCAGTGCAACGCGCGCGCCATCCGGCAGCGGGATCGGGAGGTTGCCCGTCGCCAGACCTGCGGTAGGTTGGCCAAAGAAGCGGGTATTGGGTCGGTCGATGAAGGCGATGGCGGTCATCTCCCCCGAACTCGCGGTGCGCGGACCAATCAAAACGGCGACCGGTGCCTGCGAAAGATCACATTCGGGCTCCCCCATGATCTCCCAGGCCGACACCTTCCCCTTCCTGTCGATGAAAGCGCCCGGCGATGATTTGCCAAGGAGAGGAAACAGTCCGGCCAGCATGGGCCGCATGCTGCCACCGCTGTTATCTCGCAGGTCCACCACCCAGCCTTCCACGTCTTGCCCGATGGCACACAGTTGGCGCTGAATCCCATTGGAAATTTCAAGGGACGACTGCGACTCGACGCCGCTCACGCTGGGCACTTTCACGTAACCAGTGTCCGCACCAAGCCGCTCCACGCGCGGTGTTTCAGCAGCGCGGGTGCGCTGGGTGGCGAAGTCGGCCTCATGCGGCAACCGGAAACGGCTGTGCCGGTCGCCCAGAGATCTCAGGATCTCCCGATAGAGCGGATAGTTATCTGCAGACTGGGCGGCGTGCCCAGCGGCGTCGATGCGGGGCTGCAGGGACTGCCACGGTACCCGGTCGGCATACAGCGCCCTGGCACGCACGGCTGCGATGAACGCATCCATGTTCTCCTTCGCACCGGTGTCGCGTGTAGCAGTGCGTGCAGTGTCCTGACGAATCCTGAGTGCCGCGCCGCGCGCGCTCCCTTCCCCCCTGAACACCATGCCGAAGACCAGCCGGTTGGCATCGTTCGGAACGTTCACCACCAGACGCCGCTCGGTCACCCCATCGCGTGCCTGCACCAGCTGACGTGCGGTGTTGGCAAACAGCAGGCGTTCTTCGTCTTTGTGAGCGCGCATCCACAGCGTCGCCTGACCATCTCCCTCGACCGACATCTCCGCGCTGAGGACGTATACGGCACCGCCTTTGCCACTGATATCCAATGAGGAAGTGCTGGAGCCAAATGCGCGCCCGTCTTTGGCGATACGCCGCAACTCAACAGAGGCACCTTCGGGGGTGGCTGGATCACCGGAAACGGTGCCGGTGTAGCCTGTGGCTGGAATCAGAGAGATGGGAGGGCGGGTTGCGGCAGGCTCTGCCGCGAACGCGCCTGCAGCACTGAACATTGCCAGCATCAGAACTGCGACGCGAACTACGATTCTGCGGTAGGGCTGATTGTTGCATCCCTGCATCGTGATCTTCCATCCGTGGGAGGACCGAGCCTAGCAGGCCTCTGGCGTCGATCACAATCGCACGGCAGTAGTGATTACAGATGGGCGCGGGAGACGCGCATGGCGCGTCACTCCGAGACGGTCACCTGCTGTCGCTGCAAGCCCCAATCTCCATCCACCGTCACCTGCGCATCGCCGAGGCGCTGCGTCAGCGCCTCGAAATCCAGATCCGCCATCGCCCATAGCTGATCACCTTGGGTGCTCGCCAGCACGCCATCTGCCGGGAAGCCACGGTCCATCGGGGCGTACAGCACCGCCTCACCGGTGTTGACGTCCAGCGCAGGACTCCACGCCGCCTCGCCTGCCGTCACCGCCTTGGCGACGAACATGCGGTTTTCCAGCGCGCGGGCCATGCAACCCACGGTTACGCGGGTGGACCCGGCGTCGGTGTCGGTGCAGCTCGGGACCAGCAAAAGCTGTGCGCCGGCTTCGCGCTGGGCGCGCACGCTGAGCGGGAATTCGCTGTCGTAGCAGACCGCGATGCCGGTGCGCACGCCGCCCAGGTCGAACACCTGCAACGCGTCACCCGCCTCGATTACACCGAGCTGCTTCTCGAAGCCGGTGAGCTGCATCTTGTCCTGGTAACCGCGACGGCCATCGGGCGTGAACCACCAGGCACGATTGCGGTAGCGGCCCTCGCCGACCTGCAGCAGGAAGGTACCCGCCTGGATGATCAGGTTCAGGCTGCGTGCCAGTTCGGCGTACAGCGCCAGCCAGTCGTCATGGAAGGCCTGGATGCCGCGCAGCGAAGCCGGCAGGCTCTTTGAGACGTCTGGACCGAGTGCCGCCGCCAGCTCCAGCGACAGATACTCCGGCAGCACGGCAAGCTGTGCGCCGGCGGCGGCCGCCTCGGCCAGCACGGTGCGCTGGCGTGCGGCGAACTCAGCCCACGACGCCGGGGCCTGGATGGGATATTTCGCCACCGCCACTTTCATTGAGATGTCTCCAGTTCGCGCAGCCAGAACGTCAGCGCGTGATCACTCTGCGCTTTCGCGCCGACTTCTTTCCACGCCAGCGTCGCGCGCAGCTCTGGCTGCTCGCGATAGCCGCGACCCTGCCAGAACGCATGGTTGCTGTGGTACTCCGCCGGGCAGCGCGGATCGTCAGCGGTACGCACCACCGACGCGAACGCGCTGGTGCGCACGCCGGGCAGGCTGCGTGCATGCGCTTCGCGTTCGTCAAAGAAGCGGTGGCCCAGTCCGCGCCCGCGATAGGCCGGCAGCAACACTGATTCACCGCAGTAGAAGATCCGATCTTCCGCCAGATTCGACTGCTGGAAGGGCGCTCGAATGGCTGGCTCCGCCTCCACCAGCCGCATGCCGGTGGACGCGCCTATGGGCGTGTCAGCCTCATCCAATGCCAGCACCAGCACCCCACCGACGGCCTGGCTCAGCGCCTGCAGATACTCGCGCTCATAGGCCATGTCGCCGTCGTACAGATACGGGAAGTCGCGAAACACCGCGATGCGCAGCCGCGCTACATGCTCCAGCCACGGCAGCATGTCCGCGCCGGTGACCCGCAGCACCTGGATGACCGGATCCATCTCAGGCGTCCGGTGCGATCTGCGCGATCCAGTCGGCCAGGTTGTAGTAGTTGGTCACGCGCGCGATGCGGCCGTCGCGCACTTCGAAGAAGGCACCGCCGGGCAGCACATAGCGCTGGCCGGTCGCCTCGGGCAGGCCGTCGTCGGTGGCCTGGTACTGGCCATGCACCACATAGCTGGCGGCCACGTGTACGCCATCGGCGTTGGACATCACCACGATGTCCTTCAGCTGCTCGGCATAGTTGCGGTCCATGCGCTGCAGGAAGGTGCGGAAGGCCTCGCGACCGATCTCACGCGCCCCCTGGTTTAAATCATGGGCCACGTCATCGGTCAGCAGGGCCAGCATGCCCTCGCGGTCGCCGGCATTGAAGGCCTCGTAGTAACGGGTGATCAGCGCGTGTGCCTCGGCGGACATGAGAAAGTCTCCTGATTGGGGGCCGCAATAAACGGCAGACCCGCAGTATCGGAAATCCCTCCCCCCGCGTAAATCCGCAACGGACGGCCCGGCTCTCCTCTATCATTCTGACTTTCCCCACCGCACCGGCATCATGGATCGATCCCGCTCGCACCCTTACCCTCCGGCGCGCCTGTTCTGGCGCGTGGCTGCCTTCGTAGTAATGCTCGGCTGCGCTGCTACCACAACCGCCCAGACCGCGCGCAAACCGTCCCCTTACGAAGTTCGCCCAGGCACCGAGGCGGCGACCCCGCCCAACACTGGCCCGGACTACCTGCCCCGCATCGACGGCCGCGCCCAGTTCATGCAACTGGCACGGGTCTACAACGCCGGCACCGCGCTGGAACTGCCGCACCTGATCTTCGTCATCGACCGTCAGGCCGGCAACCGCATCTATTACGTCAACACGCCGCGCCATGCGCTGCATGAGCAGTTCGTGCGCCAGCAGCGGCTGGTGCGCAGCCTGGACAAGGCCACGCTCAACGCACAGTACCGCGATCCCGCACGCCGCTTCCTGTTCGGCACGCTGGCATGGCAGCAGGATCTGCCGGGATACACCTACGAGTTCTGGGAAGGCGACCAGCTCACGGCGGCACTGCTGCGCGAGACCGACAGCGCGGTGCGTGCTTCGTTCGCCGAGCCGATCCGCTTCAAGACCAACTCCACCCAGCATGATGCGCTGGCCAAATCAACCGGGCTTGCGTTTGTGACCCAGGAAGCCTTGCTGCGCGAGCAGCGCTTCCTGCCATTGAACACCGGCAGCGCCGAGGGCCGGCTGCGCATCGTGCGTACGCAGGCGCAACTGGACGCACTTTCACCGCGCGACATTCCGGTGCTGGACGAGGTGCCGATCGCGCTTGCTCCCGTTGCCGGGCTGGTGACACAGCGCCCTTCCACCCTGCTCTCGCATGTGAACCTGCTCGCCAAGGGCTGGGGCATCCCCAATGTGTACCTGCGCGATGCCCAGCAGACGCTGCGTCAGTACGATGGACGCTGGGTGTCACTGCAGGTCACGGCCAACGACTATCGGGTCACCCCGCTCAAGCGCCCGGCCCGGACGCCCTCCAGCAGCACGCCTCGCCCGACGGTACGCAACCTGCCACGCCCCGACCTCAGCGTGACCGCACTGAAGCCGCTCGCCTCGCTGCGTGCCCGTGACAGCCGGCAGTGCGGAGTGAAAGCGGCAAATCTGGGCGCGCTGAGAGCGGTGCTGCCACCGGCCGCCAGCGTGCCTGACGGCTTCTGCGTCCCGTTCGCGCACTATCAGGCGATGTCTGATCGCCTCGGCATTGCCGCGCGCCTGCGGTCCCTGCAGCGTCGCCCCGGCTTCGATAGCGACCCCAGTGTGCGCCGCGAAGCGCTCGCCGCTCTGCGTGCAGAGATCGCCAACGCCGCGCCCGACCCGGCCTTTGTGCGCGATCTGGATCGCCAGTGGCGCAGCCAACTGAACAGCGCTGCCGTGTTCGTACGTAGTTCGTCCAATTCTGAAGATCTGCCCGGCTTCAGCGGGGCCGGCCTGTACACCACCGTGCCGAATGTGACGCGCAGTGAAGCGGTGGCCAAGGCCGTGCAGACCGTGTGGGCCTCGGTCTACAACTTCGAGGCCTATGAGGCACGCAGCGCCGCCGGCCTGCCGCAGGATGCGGTTTCGATGGCGGTGCTGGTACAGCGCGCCGCGCCCTCGGACAGCTCGGGGGTGATGATTACCCGTGACCCGTTCGATGCCAACCGCAAGCACATCACTTACATCTCGGCCAAACGTGGCCTGGGGATCCGCGTGGTGGAAGGCAAACGCCAGGCCGAGCAGGTGATGTACTCGAACTGGTCGAAGGCGGTACAGGTGTTGAGCCGCTCGGCCGAAGACACGCAGCTGGTCGCCCAGGCGGGCGGCGGCGTGCGTGAAGTGCCGATCACCGGCTCACGCCAGGTGCTGACCGATGCGCTGATTGCGCGCCTGGCCAAGCTGGGCGTCACCACCAAGCAGGCGCTCGGTGGTGTGGATCAGGACATTGAATGGGCCGTGGTCGGCGACGACGTGCTGATTCTGCAATCCCGGCCTTACGTGTCGCCCTAGGCCTGCTTGAACACCGTACGCTTGCCGATCGGCGCGGCTTTACGCGCTGTGGGCTTGGCCAGACCCGGAACCAGATAATCCGCCACGCTGCGGCCGCGTGCGGTTTTCTCGACCAGCCAGCGCGGCGTGCTGCCCCGCCCGGTCCAGGTATTGCGCTTGTTGTCCGGGTCCCGGTACTTCACTGGCAGCTTGCCGGTCTTTGCGCGCTTGACGCGTTTGACGCGCTTGGCCGCAACAGGCGCGTCGGCGACGCTGTCCCCAAGGAGTTCTTCGATGCTGTACCCGGATGCCTTGGCCAGCGCCCGCAGTTTCCGGCGTACTTCCGCAACCGGCGGACGCTTCTCCAGCAGCGCTTTGCGCTTCTGGGCGGCCTTCATCAGGGAGGTTAGTTCGCGTGAATTGAGCTTTTCGAGGTCAATAGTCATCAAGCGAGGTTCATGCCAAAGCGAATGGGCTGTCAAGCGCCAGCGTTCGCCAAGGTCGGACAATAGTGTCCGCGCATACACGCTCGATCACGCCACCGCGTGGCAGACAGCGCTGCCTCGATCCTCCCGTAGCCCCCCTACTTCCGGCATATGGCGAATATGTAACAGCGCTTATACATTTCAGCCATGGACAGACCCTCCCCTACCCTCGGCACCCTGGTCCGGCACTTGCTGGAGCAGCTGGATGGCGACCTTGAAGCCGTCTACGCGGCCTCCGGGCTGGAATGGCGACCGCGCTACACACCGGTCCTGCGGGTGCTCATGCGGCAGGGTCCTGTCTCCATCAAGGTGCTGGCGCAGGAGATCGGCATCACCCACTCCGCGGCCAGCCAGACCGTGACGCAGATGGCCAGGCATCGCCTTGTGACGTTGAAGCCGGGCGCGGATGCACGCGAGCGGATTGTGGTGCTCAGCGCCAAGGCCCAGCGCATGGTGCCTGCCCTGCAGCGCCAATGGGCGGCGACCAACGCGGCGGCCGCGCAGCTCGACGCGGAGTTGTCAGTCCCGCTTTCCGCTGTTCTTTCTGAAGCCATTGCCGCACTGGATCAGCGGCCATTCGCAACCCGCATCGCCGCGGCAGTTGCCGCGTCCAGTGGTACCCCCGACGCATAGCCGCAGCACCCACAAGGGATCGCATATGAACGCAATAACGCAGTCCAGTGCACCGCCCGTCCCCACCCGTCCTGCATGGCAGCCGATCGCACTTGGCGAGCACGGCGTGCTGAAGCCAGGCAAGCTGCGCTGGCTGCGCGCCTGTGCCTGGGCCATCCCCCTGTTCTTCCTGGTCGCCATCCCGGCAGGTGCGATCACGCAGTTCCTCGGCGGATTCTGGCCAAAGACCAACGAACCGATGCAGTTTGTCGCCGGCCTGCTCGGTGCCCTGGCCTCGCTCGGCATCTACGCACTGGCTGTGCACCTGGTCGAGAAGCGTAGAGCGTCGGAGATTGCGTTGCGTCCGATGCTTCCACAGCTGTCCATCGGTCTGCTGACCGGCCTGGTGATGTTCGCAGCGGTCATGGGCATCATGGGCGTATTCGGGTTCTACGACATCCATGGGGTCGGCCCGGCACCGGCGTGGACGCCGCTGCGCAAAGCCATCCAGGCGGGCGTGGTGGAAGAGCTGATGATGCGCGCCGTGCTGCTGCGTCTGCTGTGGCGCGCATTCGGTCCGTGGGCCGCCTTCGCGCTGTCATCCGCCGTATTCGGCTTCAGCCATCTGGGCAACCCGAATGCGACGGTGTTTGCCGCCCTCTGCATTGCACTGGAAGCCGGCGTCATGTTGGGCGCGTTCTACGCACTGACAGGGCGCATCTGGGTCTCGATCGGCACGCACATGGCCTGGAACTTCACCCAGGGCTACCTGTTCGGCACGGCGGTGTCGGGCACGGCGCTGGGA
Source organism: Stenotrophomonas sp. PS02289 (assembly GCF_029960115.1). Lineage (GTDB taxonomy): Bacteria > Pseudomonadota > Gammaproteobacteria > Xanthomonadales > Xanthomonadaceae > Stenotrophomonas. Next base: position 245 of record NZ_JASCOZ010000155.1, on the reverse strand, counting down.
CCGGCCATTGCACAAAGCACCCCCAATCCCGCAGTAGCGGAGTGGCTGACCGGCGGTGCGTTTGGTCCTGAAGCCTCGCTCCCCGGGCTGCTGGTCTGCCTTGCCGTCGGTCTCATGGTGGTCTGGATGGCCTGGCGTCGGGGACAGTTCGCCAAGCAGTAAGGGGTATCGGGGTGGCCACAGCAGCGGCCCCCCCGCTCCAGCGGTTAAGGAAGTACACCGCCAGCTCGACCAACAATTAACCT
>NZ_JASCOZ010000154.1 GCF_029960115.1 Stenotrophomonas sp. PS02289 | reverse complement strand
CCGGCTGTTCGCCGGCCCTCATACCCGCCTGGGCCGGCCACCGGCCGGCGCTACCGAAACAAAAAAGGCAGCCGCAAGGCTGCCTTTTTCAATGCGGTGCGCACCAACGGTGCGCACCTACCATCAGCCCTCGTCTTCGGCCAGCATCTGCGCCAGCTTCTCGCGTGCCGGCTTGCCGAGCTTGTGGCTTTCCAGCGCGAAGCGGATGGTGGCCTCGACCAGGCCCAGATGGGTACCGCAGTCGAAACGAGTGCCTTCAAAACGATAGGCGTCCACTTCTTCGGTTTTCAGCAGCGTCGCAATCGCGTCAGTCAGCTGGATCTCACCGCCGGCACCCGTGCCGGTGGCCTCCAGCAGCTCGAAGATCTTCGGGCTGAGCACATAGCGGCCCACCACGGCCAGGTCGCTGGGCGCGTCTTCCGGCTTGGGCTTTTCCACGATCTGCGAAATGCGCCCCTTGCGGCCGTCGAAGGCCTCGGTGGCGACGATGCCGTAACTGGCGGTGTTCTCGTGCGGCACATCTTCCACCGCGATCACGCTGGCACCGGTGGCCTCATTGAGGTCGGCCATCTGCTTGAGCGCACCATCGCCGCGATTCCAGATCAGATCGTCGGGCAGCAGCACCGCGAACGGCTCGTCACCGACCACGGCCTTGGCACACAGCACGGCATGGCCCAGGCCCAGCGCTTCTGCCTGGGTGACAAACACCGCACGCACACCGTTGGGCAGCACATGCCGCACCAGCTCCAGCTGCTCATGCTTGCCAGCGCGCTCGAGCTTCTGCTCCAGCTCGTAGGCCTTGTCGAAGTAATCAGCCACCGCGTGCTTGTAGCGGTTCGTGATGAAGATCAGGGTGTCACACCCTGCTTCGATCGCTTCGTCGACGGCGTACTGGATCAGCGGCCGATCAATGATCGGCAGCATTTCCTTGGGAACGGTCTTGGTCGCGGGAAGAAAGCGCGTTCCCAGTCCTGCCACCGGGAACACCGCCTTGCGGATACGCTGTTGGGTCACTGCCTGCTGGCCTCTCGTGCCGGAAAGGGCACTACATTAGCCGATCCGACGTGATTTTCTTGTTGCAGCGGCGAGAACTCCGGCATGGTCGCGAACAGGATGCTATTGATCGCATCGGTGTCGTAGTTCGCAATGGCCTCGCGCAGGCGCGGGAGGTTGCCCAGCACCTGGTCGCGCGCGAACGTGCGCACACCGGCCTCGAGAATCTTCGGATGCGCGGTGGGGCGATAGTCTTCGTCGGAATAGAACAGCGTCTCGTGCAGCTTCTCGCCCGGACGCAGGCCGGTGTAGATGATGGCGATGTCCTTGTACGGCTGCTTGCCGGCCAGACGGATCATCTGCTCGGCCAGCACCCGGATCGGCACCGGCTCGCCCATGTCCAGGGTATAGATCGCCCCATGCGAAGCCGATGCGGCTGCCTGCAGGATCAGCTGGCAGGCCTCGGGAATGGTCATGAAGTAACGGGTCACTTCCGGGTCGGTCACGGTGACCGGACCGCCCTTGAGGATCTGTTCGCGGAACAGCGGCACCACGCTGCCGGCCGAGGCCAGCACGTTGCCGAAGCGCACGGTGACGAACCGGGTGTTGGTGGTCTTCTGATCCAGGCTCTGGCATATCATCTCCGCATAGCGCTTGCTGGCGCCCAGTGCGTTGACCGGATCCACTGCCTTGTCGGTGGAGATGAACACAAAGTGCTCGATGCGCGCTTCCACGCAGGCCCGCGCCACCGTTTCGGTGGACAGGATGTTGTTGCGCACCGCTTCACGCAGCTGGCGCTCCAGCACGGGCACCTGCTTGTAAGCAGCGGCATGGAACACGGCATCGACCGGGGACAGCGAAAGCGCGTGGCGGATCACCGCCGGGTCGCCACAGTCGCCCAGCACCGCCTCGACCTCCAGTTCCGGGAAGCTGCGCTTGAGTTCAGCTTCGATGGTCAGCAGCAGCAGCTCGCTCATCTCCAGCAGCACGATCCGCCCTGCTCCATGGCGGGCGCACTGGCGGCACAGTTCCGAGCCGATCGAGCCGCCCGCGCCGGTGACCAGCACGGTGCGCCCACCCAGCCAGCCGCGGATCAGCGACCAGTCCGGCAGGATCGGCTTGCGACCCAGCAGGTCTTCAATGGCGACTTCCTTGAGCTCGCCGGGCAGCGAATGCCCCAGCAGCACGTCGTTGATCTTGGGCACGGTGCGGAACGGCACGCCCGTGCTTTCGCAGATGGCCACCACCCGCTGCATGCCGGCGGCATCCAGGGAGGGAATCGCGATGACCAGCAGCTTGGCGGCGGTTTCGCGGACGATCGAGGGGGCATCGTCCAGCGTGCCCAGGATCGGCAACCCCTGCAGCTTGGCCCCCTGCAGATGCGGGGCGTCATCCAGTAAGCCAACCGGCTCGAAGTCGCCCGAACGGCGCAGGTCACGGACCAGTGCTTCGGCCGCCTGGCCCGCACCGAGGATCAGCACGCGGCGGGCGCTGGCATCGGTCTGCAGCGACTGGTAGTCCTTCCACGCGCGATACAGCAGGCGCGGCGCGCCCAGCAGCGCGGACAAGGCAAACGGGTAGATCACCAGCACCGACATCGGCACGCCGGCAAAGCGCTTGTAGGCCAGCACCACCACAATGGCGAGCAGGCCGATGAAGCTGGCTTTGAAGATATGCAGCAGGTCGGCCACGCTGGCGAACCGCCAGAGGCCACGGTAGAGACCGACACGCCAGAACACGATGGCCTGGATGACCAGGACCAGCGAGGTATCCACGTTCCAGAGGGGCAGCGACGGGGCGTCAGCCAGCATCGAGTACCGGCCTGCGTGCAGCAGCTGCCAGCATGCCCAGACCATGAACAGGTCGTGCACCACAATCGCGGCGCGTGGAAGCAGACTGGTGAAACGGTCCTGCCAAGGCGTCATAAAACGAGCAATCCTATAAGTGGCGCATTCCCTTGCGCAGGAGTAGCCAAAGACCGGTCGCCAGAATCAACCACGCGACGGCCACGGCAGCCTCCCACCTCGGCTGCAAATACGTGCAAGCATTAAACACTGTAATACTGAACAGACCAAAAACAAAGTACATACCAGTCACAAAAGTGTGACCTGAGCCGCGCTGGACCGCGCGTTGGTACAGATGCTGGGTGTGGGGTTCCATCCAGCGTTGTCCCGAAAGCATGCGGGACAACAGTGTGAAGCCAGCGTCCACGAGGAACGCGGTTAGCGGGACCAGCAGCAGCAGCCAGGAAATGTCGGTAACGGCACTCCCCAGACACACCAGCGCGGCAATGGCGTAGCCGAGCGCCCCACTGCCGACGTCGCCCATGAAGATGCGCCCGCGCGGGAAGTTGAATGGCAGAAAGCCCAGGCAGGCGGCCGCCAGTACCCACCCCGCCAGCGCGAACGGTCCCGGGAGCACGCAGGCAAAGGCCACACCGGCCAGCACCGCCTGGGTGGTGGCAATCCCGTTGATCCCATCCATGAAGTTCCAGATGTTGATCAGGGACGTGGTGAACAGCAGGGCCAGCACGGCCTGGAGCGGATTGCCGGTCGCCTGCCAGACCAGCCCGGCCAGCAGCGCCGCCGCTACCACGTGGACCAGCAGTCGGCGCACCGCCGGCAACGGCCGGTGGTCGTCCCACCAGCCGATCCCTGCCACCAGTGCCAGCCCCAGACTGAATACCCCTAGCGCCAGGCGGGCGGCGGGCCAGATCAGGGCACCAGCCGCTGCCGCCAGCAGCAGGGTCAGGACAATGGCGATACCGCCGCCACGCGGCGTCGCCACGACGTGGCTGCGTCGCTCGCCCGGCTGGTCCATCAGGTTGCGCCGCAGCGCGTAATGGCGCGCACCCCAGGTGAGCGCCGCCGAGGCTGCCAGCACCGCCAGCAACCCCAGCCCAGCTGTCGGCACCATGGCTTACAGCACCGCGTAGTTCAGCAGCGGCTTGACCGTGCCCCATTCCTTGCAGCTCGGGCACTGCCAATGGTGGGTGCGTGCGCCGAAGCCACAACGGGTGCAGCGATAAGCCGGATTGCGGACCAGCAGCTGGTCGGTGATGTGCTTGAGGTCGTGCAGGGTCGCGGTGGAATCCGCGCCTTCGGCCAGGGTCAGGTCGATCAGCGCCGACTCACCCCGCACCGACGGGCGGTCCTTCAACTGGCGGCCGAGGTAGGCGCGGGCCGGAGCCACACCCTCCTGCTCTTCCATCAGCTGGGTCAGGGCCAGCACCGGGGCGATGCCACGGTAGTGCTCGGTCATTTCCGAAAGGAAGGCACGCGCCCCGCCCAGGTCCCCGACCTTGCGGTAGTTCTGCATGAGCGGCTGCAGTACTTCGGGCAGATACTCGGGATCGTTGCGGGCGGCGCGCTCGAATGCGCGGACGGCCGCTTCGGCGTTGCCGGAATCGGTTTCCAGGCGGCCTTCGATGATGCCGGCGCGCACCGACATGGCATCTGCCTGATAGGCCCGCGCAATCGCCTCCCTGGCCTCATCGATCTTGCCGGCACCGCGGAAGCGCTCGGCCAGTTCGCACTCGAACTGCCCGACCAGCTTGCCCATCGGCTCACCGGTCACTTCCTCGTAGCGGGTGGCGTTGTCGATCGCCTTTTCCCAGTCGCGTTCGGCCTGGTAGATGCCGATCAGGTGCTTGAGCGCCTGCGGGGCACGCTGGTCGATCCGGGCCAGCTCGGTGAACACGGTTTCAGCACGGTCGAGCAGACCGGACTTCATGTAGTCCTCGCCCAGCGCCAGCAGCGCCTGCACGCGCTGTGCGTCGCTCAGGTCGGTGCGGTTGACCAGGCCCTGGTGCAGGCGGATGGCGCGGTCGACCTCGCCACGGCGACGGAACAGATGCCCCAGCGCGACCTGCGTTTCAAAGGTTTCCTTGTCGAGCTCGGCGATGTGCAGGAACAGCTCGATGGCCTTGTCCGGCTGCTCGTTGAGCAGATAGTTCAAGCCGCGGAAATAGGTGCTGGAAAGGCGGCTGACCTGGTTGTCACCGTGGCGCTGGCCACCGCGCCGACCGATCACCCAGCCAGAGACCGCTGCCAGCGGCAGGAACAGGAAAAACCAGAACCACTCGGAGACGAATTCCATCGGCGCTCAGCGTCCGTCAAAAGAAGAAGTAGAAGGTGCAACCGGTGCAGCCGGCGTGACCGGCAGCGTCTTCTGCGCCTTGCGCAGCTTCGAGTAAAGGGGAATGACCATGCCCACCAGCACCAGTCCGGCTCCGATCAGCACGCCAGCCAGCAGCGCAATGGTGATCGCAAGGCCCGTACTGGCATGAATCTCGGTAAACCCGAGCTTGAGGGTCATTTCCTGCGAATTGAGGGCACCGACAATGAGCCCGGCGACCAGCACGGCCAACAGGATCAACAGACGTGCAACTTTCATGTGGCAGCTCCCATTCCGTTAGGGACCAAGAGTAGCGGACCGACGGTCCGCTCTACCAGCCTGCGGCGTGGCAGACGTGCAGACTCAGGCGGGATCGCCTTCCAGCGGAACCACGGCGCTGACGCGCTCGCGCAGTTCCTTGCCCGGCTTGAAATGCGGGACATGCTTGCCCGGCAACGCGACCGATTCACCGGTCTTGGGGTTGCGCCCCAGCCTGGGCGGCCGGTAGTGCAGCGAAAAACTGCCGAACCCGCGGATCTCGATGCGATCACCGCCAGCCAGCGAACCCCCCATCATTTCCAGCAACGACTTTACCGCCAGATCGACATCGTCCGACTTCAAATGCGCCTGTCGGCGCGCCAGGATTTCGATCAGCTCGGATTTGGTCATTGCGGACTCGCTTCGAGGGATTCCAACCCTGAAACGGCCCGGACAGATGTCCGGGCCGCTCAGGAAACTACTGCAAACGGGTAAGACCGATTACTCGGACTTGTTGCCGTTCAGCTGTGCACGCAGCAGCGCGCCGAGCTGGGTGGTGCCGCCCGAAGCAGACTGGTATTCCTCCAGCACTTCGCGCATTTCGGCGTCGTCCTTGGCCTTGATCGACAGCTGCAGGGTACGGCCCTTGCGGTCCATGCCCACGAACTTGGCTTCCACCTTGTCGCCGACCTTCAGGAACTGGGTCGCATCGTCAACGCGCTCATTGGCAACGTCGCGAGCCGACACATAGCCTTCGATGCCGTCAGCCAGTTCAATGGTTGCGCCCTTGGCGTCCACTTCCTTGACCACGCCTTCGACCTTCGAACCCTTCGGGTTGGCAGCCATGTACTGACCGAACGGATCCTGCTCCAGCTGCTTGACGCCCAGGCTGATGCGCTCGCGTTCCGGATCGACGGCCAGGACGACGGCGTCCAGGTTGTCGCCCTTCTTGAAGTTGCGGACCACGTCTTCGCCGGTGGTGTTCCAGCTGATGTCGGACAGGTGCACCAGGCCGTCGATACCGCCGTCCAGGCCGATGAAGATGCCGAAGTCGGTGATCGACTTGATCTGGCCCGACACCTTGTCGCCCTTCTTGTGGATGGCAGCGAAGGTTTCCCACGGATTGGCGGCAACCTGCTTCATGCCCAGCGAGATGCGGCGACGCTCTTCGTCGACGTCCAGCACCATCACTTCGACTTCGTCACCGACCTGCACAACCTTGGACGGGTTGACGTTCTTGTTGGTCCAATCCATTTCCGAAACGTGCACCAGGCCTTCGACGCCCGGCTCGATCTCGACGAACGCGCCGTAATCGGTCACGTTGGAGACCTTGCCGAACACGCGGCTGTTGGCCGGGTAACGACGGGCGATGTTGTCCCACGGATCTTCGCCCAGCTGCTTCAGGCCCAGCGAAACGCGGTTGCGCTCGCGGTCGAACTTCAGCACGCGCACGTCCAGCTCGTCGCCGACGTTCACGACTTCGGACGGATGGCGCACGCGCTTCCATGCCATGTCGGTGATGTGCAGCAGGCCGTCGATACCGCCCAGGTCCACGAACGCGCCGTAGTCGGTCAGGTTCTTGACGACACCCTTCAGGATGGCACCTTCCTGCAGCTTGTCCATCAGCTGCTCGCGCTCTTCCGAGTGCTCGCTTTCGACGACAGCGCGGCGCGACACAACAACGTTGTTACGCTTGCGGTCCAGCTTGATGAGCTTGAATTCCAGCTCCTTGCCTTCCAGGTAGGCCGGATCGCGCACCGGGCGCACATCGACCAGGGAACCCGGCAGGAACGCGCGGACATCCTTGATGTCCACGGTGAAACCACCCTTCACCTTGCCGCTGATGCGACCGGTGATGGTTTCGTTCTTTTCCAACGCTTCTTCCAGCTCGTCCCACACCATGGCGCGCTTGGCCTTCTCGCGCGACAGGACGGTTTCACCGAAGCCGTTTTCGATCGAGTCAAGGGCAACCTTGACCAGGTCGCCTTCGGCGACGTCGATTTCGCCAGCGTCGTTACGGAACTGCTCGATCGGCACGATGCCTTCAGACTTCAGGCCAGCGTTGATCACCACCACGTCGCCGCGGACTTCCACGACGGTACCGGTGACGATGGCGCCCGGCTTCAGCTTGGCCAGATTGGCCTGGCTGGCTTCGAACAGTTCGGCAAATGATTCGGTCATTAGATTTACTCTGTTGGACACATGGGCAGGGGTTCCCTTCAAGGGTTCCGTGTACTGCCCGCCTGTTGGTCGACCCCGGAAAAGCAGGTCGTGTGTTAAGTAGGAAAACCGCCACGCATCAGTGCGGGACGGAGCTTGTGTTGCCTTGCAATGGTGCGACTACCGTCGATGGATTGACGGCCTCCTTACAACGGATCAGGCACCCGAAACCGGAAGCAGATCCAGAACCCTGGCAACGACTTCGTCGATGCCGATTCCACTGGTGTCGATGACGACGGCATCGTCTGCCGGCTTCAGGGGCGCCACTGTGCGCTGTGCATCACGGGCGTCGCGGGCCATGATCTCGCGCAGGAGGTCATCAAAGTTAACAGAAACCCCCTTGTCTTTCAACTGGTTATGCCGGCGCTCGGCGCGCTCCTCGGCACTGGCGGTCAGAAAGACCTTGAATGGGGCATCCGGGAAGATCACCGTGCCCATGTCCCGGCCGTCGGCGACCAGGCCGGGCTCGACCCTGAATGCGCGCTGGCGTTCCTTTAGCGCGGACCGGACTTCGGGGATGGCGGCAATGGCCGAGGCCAGCGCGCCGGTGGTTTCCAGGCGCAGCTCGTCGGTGGCATCCGTCTCATTGACCATGACACGCAGTGCGCCGTCCGCGGTCTCGACGAAGCGGACCTTGGTGTCGAAGGTGCACCGGACCAGCGCCGAGGCGTCGGAGGTGTCGATGTCGGCCCAGCTGGCGGCCACGCCCACAGCCCGGTACAGCGCCCCCGAATCCAGGTAATGCCAGCCCAGCCGCCGTGCGACAATGCGGCTGACGGTGCCCTTGCCAGCCCCGGAAGGACCGTCGATGGTAAGCACGGGGGGATGCGGATTCATGGGTTTCCCTGTGTGATGGACCCCCCATTCTAGCCCCTGCCCGACCCCCGCTGAGACCTTTTTGGTGCAACCACTTGAAAGGATGGAGAAAAGGCCGGTAGAATGGCGGGCTTGAACGAGCGTCACCTGCCGATTGTCATCTGCATATCGCGGCCGCGCTCCACCTGAATCCACGTTTACGCCGAGGTATGCAATGAAAGTCCTGTCCTCTCTGAAGTCGGCCAAGTCCCGTCACCGCGACTGCAAGGTCGTCCGTCGTCGCGGCAAGATCTTCGTGATCTGCAAGTCGAACCCGCGCTTCAAGGCTCGCCAGCGCTGAGCCTTAGGCAGGTCACGGCCACCGGCCGCGTCCTACCTGAATGAAAAACCGCCTACGGGCGGTTTTTTATTGCCGTTTTTTGTTGTAATCGCATTTCTTGACACTGGGGAGTAGATCGAGATGAAGCGTTACCTGACCACCCTGCCGTTGCTTGCCCTGCTGGCCTGCGCCAGCGCCCACGCCGACACCCTGCTGATCGACCGCACCAAGGAGCAGCCTGCTGCGATGGTGCCGGTGCGCGGGCAGACCGCCACCCAGGTGCTGGCCACCTTCGGCGAACCCACTGAGAAGCTGGAACCGCGTGGCGGCCAGAAGCGCCAGTGGCCCACCATCAACCGCTGGGTCTACCCGCAGTTCACCGTCTACTTTGAAAAGGCGAAGGTGATCGACGTGGTGGCCAACAAGGCCAGTGCGGAGGAAGTCGGCCCGAAGCCGGCGATCCGCTGACCCCCCTATGCCCGCGCCTGGCGCGGGCCATTGCACCGAGACCATGAACGAAACGCTCCGCTTTCCAGCCGAATGGGAATCCCAGTCGGCCATCCTGATCGCCTGGCCCCATGCTGACACCGACTGGGCTGACCGCCTGGCCGACGTGGAAGAGACCTACATCGCCCTGGTTGCGGCCATCACCCGCTTCCAGCCGGTGGTGATCATCGTCGCCGACGATGACCTGGAGGCCTATGCGGACGCGCGCCTGCGCTCCAACCGCATCGACATGGAGCGCGTGCGTTTCGTCACCGCGCAGTACGACGACACGTGGCTGCGCGATTCGGGCCCGATCACGCTGCGTCGCGCCGACGGCGGCTTCCGTCTGCTGGACTTCCGCTTCACCGGTTGGGGCGGCAAGTTCGAGGCCAGCCTGGACGACCAGCTGGTGGGCGTGCTGCACGCGCAGGGTCTGTTCGCCAACGCGGAACTGCAGAGCATTCCGTTCGCCCTGGAAGGCGGCGGCATCGAAACCGACGGTGAAGGCACGCTGCTGACCACCTGGCAGTGCCTGCACGAACGTCACCCGGACCGTGACCGCGCCTCGCTCAGCGCGGACATGGCCACCTGGCTGGCGCAGGATCGGGTGCTGTGGCTGGACCACGGCTATCTGGAAGGCGACGACACCGACGCGCATATCGACACGCTGGCACGCTTCGCCTCGGCAGACAGCATCGTCTACCAGGCCTGCGATGACAGCACCGATTCGCACTACGCCGAACTGCAGGCGATGGGCAACGAACTGGCCGCGCTGCGTACCACCGCCGGCCAGCCGTACCGCCTGTTCCCGCTGCCCTGGGCCCGCCCGGTGATCGACGAAGGCCGCCGTCTGGCCGCGTCGTACGCGAACTACCTGATCCTCAACGGTGCAGTGCTGATGCCGGCCTACGGCGACGAAGCGGACAACGCCGCCCGCGACGTGCTGGCCCAGGCCTACCCGGACCGCGAAATCGTGCAGGTCCCCTGCCGCTCGCTGATCTGGCAGAACGGCAGCCTGCACTGCATCACCATGCAGTTGCCTGCGGGTGTGCTGGCCGGCTGACATTCTGTCGGCATTCGAAAGTTTCCCAGACGCCGGGCTTTGCCCGGCGTTTTTGGTTTTGGGCGAACAGCCGGTGGCCATCGAAGATCAAAGGCAAGTGGTCGTGGCATTTCCCATGGCCACCGACCCTGTATCGAGGGGCCGGTGGGTGGGGGGTACGGGACCGTAAAGGCACATGGATGTGCCGCCCGAGCCTAACTGGAGATTTAAGGCGTGTCCCGTACCCCCCACC
>NZ_JASCOZ010000153.1 GCF_029960115.1 Stenotrophomonas sp. PS02289 | reverse complement strand
ACACCACGCTGAAGTAACTACGGGCAAAAATTCCCCCTATCCTGTCTGCGGCCGCCTTGTGCGGCCGCAGGCTTGTTGGGCCTGCCCCCCCCGCCGCTCACCCCAGGACACCGGATGTCGACTGTTCCGCCCCCGCTGCAGACCCAGGCCGCCCCGCGCGCCACGCACACGCCCGATGGGGCTCCGAAATTCATCTCGCCGCTGGCCAAGTCGATCCTGGTGGTCTGCATCGTGTCGGCCATTTCCTGGGCCGGCTGCGCGGTGCTGGCCGTGGTCCTGCACCAGTGGGAATGGCTGCAGGAACTGACCGCCAGCTCCGACCTGTCCTGGATGCCGCCGTCGCTGCGCTGGTTCGGCCGGCATGCGGTGGCGTTCAACCTGGCGATGACGGCGATCTGCGTGGCCGGTGCGGTGTCCTGCTGGGGCCTGCTGCGCCGCCTGAACTGGGCGCTGCAGCTGTTCATCGTGCTGCTGGTGCTGACCGCCGTTCTGAACTTCTTCGCGGTGTGGGTGGTGGACGACATCTTCCGCCAGCTGGCGCTGCACCTGCCGGCCGCCGTGGATGACGTGGATCAGGGCGAGCTGCGCAGCGAGTTGCTGGTGCAGCGGATCCTTTACACCGGCATCGCGTTGGCCACCGCATTGAGCTTTGCGGTACTGCACGGCTGGCTGCTGGTGCGGCTGGGCAAGCCGGACGTGAAGCGCTGGTTCGCCCGCTGACGTAGCGCCGGGCGCGTTAACATACGGGCATGAACGAATTCGAGCGCGTCCGTCAGTACCTCACCGACCTGCAGGACCGCATCTGCGCGGCCATCGAGGCGGCCGACGGCCAGGCCCGGTTTGCCGAGGACCTGTGGGAGCGCGCCGAAGGCGGCGGTGGCCGCACCCGGGTGCTGCGCGACGGTGCGGTGTTCGAGCAGGCCGGTATCGGCTTTTCCGACGTCAGCGGTACGCGCCTGCCGCCTTCGGCCTCGGCCAACCGGCCCGAGCTGGCCGGTGCCTCGTGGCGCGCCACCGGCGTCTCGCTGGTGTTCCATCCCCTTAATCCCTATCTGCCCACCACCCATGCCAACGTGCGCTACTTCCGCGCCGAGCGCGACGGTGAGCAGGTGGCCTCCTGGTTTGGCGGCGGCTTCGACCTGACCCCGTTCTACCCCTTCGACGAGGACGTGCGGCATTGGCACCAGGTGGCCCATGACCTGTGCGCGCCCTTCGGCGAGGAACGCTACGCCGCGCACAAGCGCTGGTGTGACGAGTACTTCTTCCTGCGCCATCGCAATGAAACGCGGGGCGTGGGCGGGCTGTTCTTCGATGACCTGCACGGCGACTTCGAACGCGATTTCGCCTACCTGCGCGCGGTGGGCGACGGCTTCCTGGACGCCTACCTGCCGATCGTGGAGCGCCGCAAGGCCGCCGCATTCGGCGAACGCGAACGCGAGTTCCAGCTGTACCGGCGTGGCCGCTACGTGGAGTTCAACCTGGTGTACGACCGCGGCACGCTGTTCGGCCTGCAGAGCGGTGGCCGCAGCGAGAGCATCCTGATGAGCCTGCCACCGCGGGTACGCTGGGAATACGGCTTCACCCCGGAACCCGGCAGCGCCGAAGCGGCGCTGCCGGATTACCTGGTGCCACGGGAGTGGCTGGACGCAGGCTGACGGGGCGGCTTACTGCCCGAACGAGCGCTGCAGCGACGCCAGCTTTTCTTCGTAGTGCCGGACCTGCCGTTCCGCCTGGGCCAGCTCGCCGGTGTCGTTTGCGAACAGGCCACCGTCAAAGGCCAGTGCCTGCAGGCGACCCGAGGGGGATGCCTCGTGCTGACGCACGGCCTGCAGCTGGGCCTGCGCGTTCTCCAGCTTGCAGAGGTTGCGCTCCACTCGCTGCGCCTGTTTCGGTGTGGGTGGCGGCACTGAGCCGCCATTGATCATGTCTCGAAGGTTCATGACCGGCGAACCGGTGTGGGTACCGGGTGCGCTCATGGGCTGGTGGGAAGGAAGGTGCGGCGACTTCTGTGGTTCGACTATCACGAAGGACATCCTGCAGAAGGCGCCCCGGTTGGGGCGCGGTCAGACGATTGCACCGACTCGGAACGGGTTGCGCTTGCAGATATCGCGCATTCTCCGCGTGACTACATGCGGCGGCCCTAGAGGCGCCGATCCGTCGAGAGAAATTTAAGGAGATCGAATGTGCCAGGTGCCGTCAGTTCTGCTCGCCTACGCTGCAGATTCTTCATTGTTTCCTCCGCATCGTCGCTCGGGTCTGAGCTGGCGTACTCGTAACGTACCGGCGCTTCAGCGTTTGCGGGATCAAGTTCGGGATGCGCGGCCTTGATGTTATCGACCTTCTCCTCCTGCCTGCGGGCGTACTCCGTCAACTCGAGGATTTTCACCTGGCACAGCTCTTCCGTCGGCCACTTGTCTACGGGTATGTCCAAGTCCAGCTTCCGTGCCAAGACCAGCACTTCGCTTGGGTCGCAGAAGTACGAGCTGATCTGGTCTCGCAGACGGCACCAGAGGTCACTTTTTGCTCGCGCGTCGCTAGCCTCTTTACTCAGCCATCCGATCTCCGCCGACAGTGTGGAAACATCAGTACGTTTGCTGTCTGTAGAACAGGAGGGGCGCTCACCGTTGGCCACCTCCACCAGCTCTGAGCGGATACTGGACTGGGATGTGTCACGGGGCGAGGCGGTTTCTGTAGAGCGCGAAGCGTTGGCAGGCGCTCCTGCTTGAATGGACGTTGGCAGCATGACGGTTCCGACCGGGACGACGAGGCCGCATAGTGGAACCGCATACGATTCTGGAAGCTTCCACGAATCGTTCGCCTGAGAACGCCGCCTAAGCGCCCGGCTTGCGCTTTGGCACGATGGTGATATGCCCGTTGATCTCCAGCAGGGCTAATCCGACATCCTCGATTCGCAGGCACCCCTGCTGGCGCATGGCGGCCTCAACATCCGCGCGCGTGACCAGTTCACGCTTCAGCACCGAGGGCAGCAGTTGGCCGTCGCGGGCGATCAGTACCGGTTCGCCTTCGACCAGCGATTCGATCCGCCTGCTGCGGGTGGTGAGCCAGCCCACCCCGTAGTTGAGCAGGATCAGCGTAGCCGCCAGCAGCAGACCACCGCCCAGGGAGGTGTCCTGTCCGAGCAGGGCGTTCTGCACGGCGTTGCCCAGCAGGACGATCAGCAGCACGTCGAACGGGGTGATCTGGCCCAGCGCGCGCTTGCCGGACAACCGCACCATGCCCAGCACCACCGTGTAGACCACGACCGCGCGCAGGATGAACTCCCACCACGGCATGGCCAGGTTGAACAGGTCGGTCATGGGTCCCCCGCCAGAATCGTGTGGGCAGGAGGATGCGGGGAAGCGGGGTGATGGGGGAATGACGGAGGCCAAACACCCAAAATAAAAAGCCCCGCCGACCAGGGGGAGGTCAGCGGGGCCGGGGAACGGGGCGCTTGGGGAGGAGCCCCCGTTCCGAGATCTGCTCCAGGGGATGGGAGAGATCCACAACAGGCGTTGCGCCTGTCGAGGTCTATAAAAGCACCTCGAACATTGATAGTTCGTGAAGGAAGCCCATTAATTCTTGGGAAAATCCAGAAAGATTCATCATCGAGTCAGATTTTGGCTTTCCACTGAACCAATTCAGCCATTTTCACGTCAAATGCGTCTCAATGCGCCTCATCCCAGTTGTCGCCGACCCCGGCGTCGACCACCAGAGGCACCCGCAACTGCGCCGAAGACGACATCAATTCCACCACCTGTGAACGCAAGGTTTCCAGAAACTCGCTTTCGGTTTCGAATACCAGTTCATCGTGCACCTGCAGAATCATCCGGGCGCGTCCGCCCTGCCCGGCCAGCCAGTCGTCCACCTTCACCATGGCCCGCTTGATGATGTCCGCGGCCGTGCCCTGCATGGGCGCATTGATGGCGGCGCGCTCGGCCCCGGCGCGCAGGCCCTGGTTGCGGGCGTGAATATCGTTCAGATACAGCCGCCGGCCTTCCAGGGTTTCCACATAACCATGGTCGCGGGCCTGCTGGCGCATGCGCTCCATGAAGTCGCGCACGCCCGGATAGCGGCTGAAGTACAGCGCCACATAATCCTGGGCCTGGCCGCGGTCGATGCCCAGGTTCTTGGCCAGGCCAAACGCGCTCATGCCGTACATCAGCCCGAAGTTGATCGCCTTGGCGGCACGGCGCTCGTTGGGGGTCACCTCGTCCAGCGCGCGGCTGAACACCTCGGCGGCGGTGGCCCGGTGCACGTCCACGCCCTGCTCGAAGGCCCGCACCAGGCCCGGGTCCTCGGACAGGTGGGCCATGATCCGCAGTTCGATCTGCGAGTAGTCACAGGCCAGCAGCTTGTGGCCCGGCGGGGCGACGAAGGCGCGACGGATGCGGCGGCCGTCGTCGGTGCGGATCGGAATGTTCTGCAGATTCGGGTCGGACGAGGACAGCCGGCCGGTGGCCGCGCCGGCCTGGTGGTAGCTGGTGTGGACCCGGCCGGTCGCCGGATTGACCATCTCCGGCAGCTTGTCGGTGTAGGTGCTGCGCAGCTTGGCCAGGCCGCGGTATTCCAGAATCACCCGGGGCAGCTCGTGCTGGTCGGCAATGGCCTCCAGCGCCTCTTCATTGGTGCTGGGCTGGCCCTTGGGGGTCTTCACCAGCGCCGGCAGCTTCAGCTCGTCGAACAGCACCGCCTGCAGCTGCTTGGGCGAGTCCAGGCTGAAGGTATGCCCGGCCAGCTCGGTCGCCTTCTGCTGGGCGGCCAGCATGCGTGCGCCCAGGTCCTGGCTCTGGCGGCGCAGCTCGGCCGCGTCGATGTACACGCCGTTGGCTTCAATGCGCGCCAGCACCGGCACCAGTGGCATTTCGATCTGCCGGTACACGTTGTCCAGCGCCGGTACCGCCAGCAGCTGCGGGCTCAGCACGCGGTGCAGGCGCAGGGTGATGTCGGCGTCTTCGGCCGCGTAGCGGGCCGCCTCGTCCAGCCCCACCTGCGAGAACGGAATCTGCTTGGCTCCCTTGCCGGCCACGTCCTCGAACTTGATCGTGCTGTAGCCCAGGTAGCGCATCGCCAGCGAGTCCATGTCGTGGCGGGTGGCGGTGGAGTTGAGCACGAAGCTCTCGAGCATGGTGTCGTCGTGGTACCCCTGCAGGTTGACCCCATGCCGTCGCAGCACGTGCAGGTCGTACTTGCCGTGCTGGCCGAGCTTCTTCTTTGACGGGTTCTCCAGCACCGGCCGCAGCGCGTCCAGCACCTGCTGCATCGGCAGCTGGGCCGGCGCGCCGGGGTAGTTGTGGCCGACCGGGATGTAGGCCGCCTTGCCCGGCTCGACCGCCACGCTGACCCCGACCAGGTTGGCCTGCATGGCGTCCAGCGCATCGGTTTCGGTGTCGAAGGCGATCAGCTCGGCCGCCTCCAGCCGGGCCACCCAGGCCTGCAGCTGCTCCGTCGTCACCACCGTCTCGTACTCGCCGGGCGCGGCGAGCGCGGGGTCCAGCGCGGCCGGGGCGCTGTCGCCGCTGCTGCGGGCAAAGCCGGCGGCGGTGCCGCGCAGGCTCACTGCGGCGTCGCTGGCGGCGGCCGGGGCGGGAGCGGCTCCGCCGAGTTCCTTCAAGGCCTGGGTGAAGCCATAGCGCAGGTACAGCTCGCTCAGGGTCGGCACGTCCGGATCGCGCAGGGCCAGGCTCTGCGGGCCGGCGTCCAGTTCCACGTTGGTGCGGATGGTGACCAGGTCACGGTTGAGCGGCAGGCGCTCCAGCGCCGCGCGCAGGTTCTCGCCGATCTTGCCCTTCATGGTCGGCGCAGCGGCCATCACCCCGTCCAGGGTCTGGTACTCGGCCAGCCACTTGGCCGCGGTCTTGGGCCCGCACTTCTCCACCCCGGGCACGTTGTCCACGGTGTCACCCATCAGCGCCAGCAGGTCGATGATCTGGTCGGCGCGCACACCGAACTTGTCCATCACCGCCGCGTCGGAGTCCATGCGGCTGCCGGTCATGGTGTTGACCAGCTCGATGCCGGGACGGACCAGCTGGGCGAAGTCCTTGTCGCCGGTCGAGATGGTCACCTGCAGGCCCTGTTGCTGGCCCTGCAGGGCCAGGGTGCCGATCACATCGTCGGCCTCGACGCCGGGCACGCGCAGGATGGTCAGACCCAGCGCCTCGACGATGCGGCACATCGGCTCCACCTGCGGGCGCAGGTCGTCAGGCATCGGCGGGCGGTTGGCCTTATAGTCGGCGTACAGGTCGTCGCGGAAGGTCTTGCCGGGCGCATCGACCACGAACGCCACGTATTCAGGACGTTCCTTCAAGGTCGCGCGCAGCATGTTGACCACACCGAACAGCGCGCCGGTCGGTTCACCGGCGGCGTTGGACAGCGGCGGGAGCGCATGGAACGCGCGGTACAGGTAACTGGACCCGTCAATCAGGACTAATCTGCTCATGCGACGATTCTACGCACCCGGCCATGTACATTCGCGGCACCGGCATCACAAGGCATGGGGCATAATCATGAATCCCCGCCTCTGGAGCCTGTGCCCATGAAGATCCTGCTGCTGGCCGTCGTGCTCGCACTGGCTGGATGTGCCACCGCCGGTGGTGGCGGAATGCCCCCGGTCGACGTCAGTGGCGCGGAGGTCTCCAAGCGCTCCCTCGACAATGGCGACACCATCGAGGAATACCGGGTGAGCGGCCAGCTGCGCATGGTCAAGGTGACCCCGGCGCGCGGCGCACCGTATTACATGTACGACGGCAACGGCGACGGCAAGCTGGACAGCAACCGTGACGGCGTCTCGCCGGTGTACTGGAAGCTTTACAGCTGGTGAGGGTGGTCCGCAGTACCTGATGAACACCTCTGAACGTCGCAAGCCGCTGGATCCCGCCCTTCTGCGCGAAGGGCTGACCCCGGAACAGTCAAAGGCCGTTGAAACGCTGGAGTTTTTCGGCTGGTCGCTGCGCTTTGTGCGCCGCCCGCTGTTCCGCGATCCGATTCCGGTGCTGTATGACAGCACCGGCAGCAAGTACGTGGTGTTGAACGCGGACGGCACCCTGGACGAATCGCAGACGTTGAAGATCCGGCCGTAACGGGATGTCCCGTTTCAACGAATGACCAATACCGGAATCGTGCTGCGCGCCAGCACCTCGGCGGTCTGGCTGCCCAGCAGCACGCGGGTCACGCCGCGGCGGCCGTGCGAGGTCATCACAATGAGGTCGCTGCTGCGTTCGGTGGCGGTGTCGATGATGCCGTCGGCGGCATAGCGGTCCAGCACGTGCACGGTGTTGGCGGCGATGCCCTGGGCATCGGCGGTCGCCTTGGCCGGGGTCAGGATCTCCTGCGCGCTGGTTTCGCGGTCGGCCTTGTACTCGGGGCTGTTCATGTAGCCCACGCTCCAGCCCATGGCGTCGTACATGCCGACCGCCCACGGCTCGGACACGGTCACGATATCCACTTCCGCGCCCAGGTCCTTGGCCAGCTCCAGGCCCTTGTCCAGGCCCTTGGCCGCCAGTTCCGAACCGTCGGTGGCAATGAGAATGCGCTTGTACATGGCGGGCTCCGTGCAATGAGGTGTGGACTACCATTGCACACCCGGCGTGCAGGCACCGCCTTGAGCCGGATCAATTGACCGGCTGCTGGGCTCAACGCCGGTGCAGGCCGCGCCGGTTCGTGACCGCCATCACAAGCAGGGAGGTCACCGCCAGCGTCGCCCAGAACGACCAGCCCAGCGCCACCGGTGCCGCCGGCACGCAACGCAGCCGCACCAGGTCCAGGCTGCCGCCACTGCCCAGGCAGGTGGCGGCGTGCTCGAACAGGGCCAGTACCGGTGCTGCCCAGCCGGCCGACAGCGTCAGCGCGACCAGTACAGCCAGCAGATACGGAATTCCCTTGTTCATTTGCGCGCTCCCAGCGGACAGTGTCCGACTCTGGGCGCGCGCCCCGGGGGGTTCAAGCGGGATGCGACGAAGCGGGGGAAACGCGGGATGGGTTGGGAAATGGGGGGATGGGCGGTGGGGCGCTACGCCTGCACCCAGACCCGCCAGCCGGTGTCGCCCTGTACCCATTCGAATTCCACCGGCAGGAATTTTTCGATCAACCGGGCATTGCTGGCCAGATGGTCGCTGATGACCTGCGTGGTGAACGAGCCGGCACCGGCCAGGGCCATCGGCAACAGCAGCTGGTCGCTCAGGTGCTCGTTGACGCAGGCTCCGCCGTCCAGGTACTGCTGCACCTCATCGGCCAGGCGTGCGCCTACCTGCTCGGCACTGATGCCGCGCTCGCCATGACCGGTGAACACTTCCACCTGGTCTCCGTGCCGCACGCGCACCTGGGCCACATTGCCCGGCCCCATTGCCGGGCGCAGCGACTGCACGTGGCGCGGATGTGCATCCACGCCCAGGCGGTCGGCGAGCACCTGCAGCTCACGCAGGCCGATGCTGCCGGACAAGCCCGACATCAGCACGCCGGCTTCCACCGTCAACGGCGTGCCGCGTTGTTCGAACGTGCACGGCTGCAGCGCGGCGCAGGGATCAACCTGCACCTCGAAGCGACCACCGCCGGCCGGGTAGAACCCATGCTGGTGCAGCGCGAAGGTGGTCTGCACGCCCATCCGGGCCAGTGCCGGCAAATAGCTCTCAGCGATGAAGTCCGCACTGGGAGCCAGCGGATTATGCGTGCCGCCTTCCAGTTGCAGCGTGGACGGCACCGCCGCCTGCCACAACGCCGGCAACACGGTCTGCAGCACCAGCGTGGCCGAGCCGGCGCTGCCGGTGGCGAAGTGGTAGTCGCCGCCGCGCACCGCGCCCGGTTCAAAGCGCAGCGCGGTGGCACCCAGCACCGCACCGTGCACCGCCGCCTGGCCCACGCTGACCGCCGCATTCACCGCGGTCAGATGCTGGCGCATCAGGCCCGGGCGACGACGGCGGCCGCGGATGTTGCTCATGCTGAAGCCAATGCCGGTGCACAGGCTCAAGGTCAGCGCCGAGCGCAGCAGCTGACCGCCGCCCTCGGTACCGTCCAGTTCAATCATCTCCATGTAGTCGTTCCTCCTGCGTAGTGCCGTGCGCGGCGCAGTGTACGCCGCGCACGTGTTGCTTCATCCCTTCACACACACCACCTGACGCAGCGTGTGCACGATTTCCACCAGGTCACGCTGGGCCTCCATCACCGCCTCGATCGGCTTGTAGGCCGCCGGCGACTCGTCCACCACCTCCGCGTCCTTGCGGCATTCCACGTGCGCGGTGGCCTTGGCGTGCTCGTCGACCGTGATCAACTTGCGCGCCTGGGTACGGCTCATCACCCGCCCTGCCCCGTGGCTGCAGCTGTTGAAGCTGTCGGCATTGCCCAGACCGCGCACGATGAAGCTCTTGGCCCCCATGCTGCCCGGAATGATGCCCAGCTCGCCCTTGCGTGCACTCACCGCGCCCTTTCGGGTCACGAAGACGTCCTTGCCGAAGTGGTGCTCACGGCTCACGTAGTTGTGGTGGCAGTTGACCGCCTCAGCCGCGGCCTCGAACGGCTTGCTGATCACCTTGCGCGCGGACTCGACCACATGACGCATCATGATCTCGCGGTTGAGGCGGGCATAACGCTGCGCCCAGTTCACCGCGAACACATAGTCGCCATAGTGCTCGCTGCCTTCCGGCAGGTACGCCAGGTCCTGGTCCGGCAGGTTGATCATCCAGCGCCGCATGTCCTGCTTGGCCAGCTCGATGAAGTGGTTGCCGATGGCGTTGCCCACGCCGCGCGAGCCGGAGTGCAGCATGAACCACACGCGCTGCTCCTGGTCCAGGCACACTTCCACGAAGTGGTTGCCGGTCCCCAGGGTGCCCAGGTGCTTGAGGTTATTGGTGTTCTTCAGGCGCGGGTGACGCTGGCAGATGAGCTCGAAGTCGGCCACCAGCTGCGACCAGCCTTCGATCGCCAGCGCCGGCGGGGCGTTCCATGCACCCTTGTCCCGCGGCCCGACGGTACGACCGTGCGGCACCGCGCGCTCGATCGCGCTGCGCAGCTCGGCCAGGTTGTCGGGCAGGTCACTGGCCACCAGCGTGGTCCGCGCGGCAATCATGCCGCAGCCGATATCCACACCGACGGCCGCCGGCACGATCGCGCCGATGGTCGGCACCACCGAGCCCACCGTGGCTCCCTTGCCCAGATGCACGTCGGGCATCACCGCGATCCAGCGATGGATGAAAGGAAGCTTGGCAATGTTCTGCAGCTGCTCGCGCGCGGCATCTTCCAGCGGCACGCCGCGGGTCCAGAGCTTGATCGGCGCAGCGCCCGGCTGCTGGATGACGTCATAGTTATGGTTGTGGGTGTTGCACATGGCGTGTTTCCTTCTGCCAGAAATATAAAAAGGTGCGGCGACAAGGGAAGTGGAACGTACGTCTGCTCAACCTGACGCAGACAACCGGGACTCGAACCCGACCCCGAAGGGCTCAACCAAAGATGTAGTTCCACCGGCATTCGCCGCAAAACAAAACAGGTGCCGGCCAGGCGACAAGAGTGAGGGAACATTCCTGCTCTACCACTGAGCTACCGTCGTGTTGCCACGACGAGCGGGATTCGAACCCGCGACCTGGAGCGTAAGAGGCTGTAGTTCCCCCGGCATTCGCCGGGCCAACATTGAAACGGAATTCCTGGGCCGTGCCCGGCTGGCCCCATTGCCAGC
>NZ_JASCOZ010000152.1 GCF_029960115.1 Stenotrophomonas sp. PS02289 | reverse complement strand
TTGGCCGGCCCACGCAGCGTCTGGGCCGGCCAACGGCCGGCGCTACCGATGCTGCAAACTCGCGCGGACGCCGAACGGTCATAATCGCGCCCTGATCTGTCGCCTCTGACCTGATGACCGCCACTGCCCTGCCCGCCTCCGACGACTTCCTCGGCCACCCCAAGGGCGTCTACGTCTGCTTCTTCACCGAGATGTGGGAGCGCTTCTCCTTCTACGGCATGAAGGCGCTGCTGCTGTTGTACCTGACCAAGTACCACCTGTTCGGGGACAAGGCCGGGCTGGACCTGCTGGGGGCGTACGGCGGGCTGGTGTACTGCATTCCGGTGTTCGGCGGGTTGCTGGCCGATCGCTGGCTGGGCATGCGCAAGGCGGTGGTGTTCGGCGGGGTGTTGCTCGTGCTTGGGCACCTGGGCATGGCCTTCGAGGGTCACCAGGCCACCCGGGTCAACGGCGAGGTGGTGCGCGATACCACCGCCCTGGGCGTGACCTACCTGTCGCTGGCCCTGATCATCATGGGCGTGGGCTTCCTCAAGCCCAACATCTCCACCATCGTCGGCAAGCTCTACCCGGAGAACGATCCGCGCCGCGATTCCGGCTTCTCGCTGTTCTATGCCGGCATCAACCTGGGCGCACTGTTCGCCTCGCTGGTGTGCGGCTTCCTGGGCGAGGCCTATGGATGGAAGTACGGCTTCGGCGCAGCCGGCATCGGCATGGTGGTGGGGCTGGCGATGTTCCTGTGGGGCCAGAAGTATCTGCAGGGTCACGCAGAGCCTGCTGATGCGCGTGCGCTGCGCGAACGCGTATTGGGCCTGCCGCGCGAATGGCTGATCTATGCCGTCGCCGTGCTGGGCGTCGTGCCGGTCGCGGCGCTGATGTGGGCGGCCGCCAACGGGGCCTTCGCGCTGGGCGGAGAAATCAGCCTGGCCCTGATGCTGATGATCGTGGTGCTGGGCGGCGTGCTGCTGTGGTTTGCCTGGTTCACCGGCACCCGCTGCACGCCGGTGCAGCGCCAGCAGATGATCGCGCTGATGGCGCTGATCTTCATGGCGCTGGTGTTCTTCACCTTGTACGAGCAGACGTATGGCTCGTGGGTGACCTTTACCGACCGCATGCTGACCAAGGACCTGGTGCCGGCGCTGGTGATCCAGGGCGGCACGCCACTGCCGTGGTCGATCGCCTCGCTGCTGCTGGCACCGCTGGGCTTCGTGGTGGCCGCGCGTCTGTCCGAACGCAATCCGGGATCCAGTGCCCCACGCAATCTGTTCGTCGTGATCGTCGCACTGATGCTGGTGATGTTGATCCGCGACTGTCTGGTGATTCCGCAGACCGCAGGTTCGCTCACCTACCTGGGCGGACTGTTCCTGGTGGTGCTCGCGCCCCTGTTCGCCGCACTCTGGGCCTGGCTGGACCGCCGTCGCCTGGATCCGAACAAGCCACTGAAATCCTCCTTCGGGCTGGTCTTCGCCGCTTTGTCCTTCGTGCCGCTGGCACTGGCGGCACAGCAGGTCGGGGCCACCGGACAGATGGCCAGCGTGTGGTGGCTGGTGCTGGCCTACCTGGTGCTGGAAATCGGTGAGATGTGCCTGTCACCGGTCGGCCTGTCAGCGGTCACCCAGCTGGCCGCGCCGCGCGTGGTCAGCTTGATGATGGGCACCTGGTTCCTCGCCACGGCGTTCTCGGAAACGCTGGCGGCGCTGTTCGGCAAGCTCGCGGCGATTGAGGTGCCCGAAGGTGAGACCTTGAACATCGCCACGGCGGCCGCCAGCTACGAGCACCTGTTCTGGCTGCTGATGTGGATCGGACTGGGGTGTGCGGTGCTTGCCCTGCTAAGCGCACCGCTGTTGCGCAGGATGATGCACGGCGTCCGCTAGCGCCGGCTGTTGGCCGGCGCCAGCGATGGCCGCTGTTACGGCTGCGCCGCAGCCGCAGCGGTTTGTCCACCGAGGCTGCGCGAGAGGAACGCCAGCAGCTTGCTGTAGTACTCACGACGATGCGGGTCGGTGTAGAAACCGTGGCCCTCGGTGGGGTAATACAGCGATTCCACCGGTACTCCGGCCTTCTTCAGCGCGGCCTCCATGCGCTTGGTGTGCTGCTCGGGCGCACGCTGGTCTTCGCCGCCTGCGGCGAGGAACACCGGCACCTTGATGCTTCCGGCCAGATTCACCGGCGACACCGCGCCCAGCGTTTTGGGATCGCCGATCCACTCCTTCAGATAGGTTTCGCCAGAGCCACGTTGCTGGATGTCACCGGTGGTGTGCATCAGCGGCAGGTCGTACACGCCGACATAGCCGGCGGCGCACTTGTACAGGCCGGGTTCGCGTGCGGCCCCCATCAGCGCTGCATAGGCGCCATAGCTGGCCCCGTAGATGCAGATGCGCGCTGCGTCGGCATGCCCGTTTTCAATGGCCCATCGGGTGGCGTCGGTGATGTCGTCCTGCATGGATGCGCCCCACTGCTTGGCACCGGCCGCCTCATGCGCACGGCCGAAATTGCCTGAGCCGCGGAAGTTCAACTGCAGCACGGAATAACCGGCAGCGGCCAGCAACTGGGACTCACGGTCGTAACTGCCGTCGTCGAAGACCGAGAACGGGCCGCCATGCGGCATCACCACCATCGGCGTGCGACCGGTGGCACCGGCCGGCGTGGTCAGGTAACCATGCAGGGGCATGCCATCGCGGGCCTTGAACGCGAAGGCCTGGACCTTGGCGCTCTTCTCCGGGTCCACCCAGTCGCTGCGGCTGATCAGGTGGTCGGCCTTTTTCTCCACGGTGTCGAAGATGTAGAAATCGCCCGGGTTGCGACCTGACCAGGTTTCCACCAGCACGTGCCGACCGTCGCGGGTGCTGGAGGTGATGAACACCGCATCGCCGCCGAAGGCCGCCTCCAGGCTGCGATACAGACGCGCATCGGCCGACTGCTCGTTGAAGAAGCGGGTGCGCGGCTTGTCGCCGAG
The DNA here is from genome assembly GCF_029960115.1 of Stenotrophomonas sp. PS02289. Lineage (GTDB taxonomy): Bacteria > Pseudomonadota > Gammaproteobacteria > Xanthomonadales > Xanthomonadaceae > Stenotrophomonas. The sequence continues at coordinate 7,718 of NZ_JASCOZ010000152.1, read as the reverse complement.
GAACAATGCGCCCACCGGAATGCGCGTGCCGGGGCGGAAGATCAGCTGGTTCGGATCAACCACCGGATCGCGCAGCACCTCCACGCGGGCGTCAGTGAGCGGATCCCAGCTGACAATGGCATCCGGACCGTTGGGCTGCTCCACCCGCAGATAGGCCAGCTTTCCGTCTTCGGAGAAGCCCTGCGCCGACTCGATGCGGCCGGTGACGGCTTCGTCGTTGATCAACTTCCAGGTGGAACCCTTGGCTTCGCGGTAATAGAGCTTGTTGACGTTGTCCGAACCGGCACCGTGGGCGAAGCGGACTTCTCCCTGCAGGTCGCTGACAAAGTCGGCGCGGCGCACCGGCGAACGGGCCACGGTCTGACGGCGCCCGGAGGCGACATCCATCTTGTCGACACGGGTGAAGGGGTCTTCAGAGAACGGCCACACCGCGATCAACACGCTGCGGTCCTGCTGCGGCACCGAGTCGATCAGGAACGCCGCCACCGGTTCGACCTTCTTGGGCTGGATGCGGGTGCCCGGCCCCTGGCTTTCCACCCGGTAGCCCACCAGCAACTCACCGCGCCCGCCGTTGGCATTCATGGCGTACAACTCGCCGGTCGGCCGCGGCTCGTCGAGCGAGCCGAACTTTTCCGCCAGGCCGATCAGCACGCGCTCGTTGTTGACCCAGTCAAAACTGCTGGCATGGTTGTTGCGCGGCGGTACGAACGACCCTTCGATCTTGTTGGTGGCGCGACTGATGATGGCGACCGCGGTGCGGTCTTCCATCGGCACCGTGGCGGCGTAGTACTCACCGCCCGGCGACAGTTTGATGTCGGTGAACGAGTCGCGCTTGAGGTACGGCTCCAGATCCACTGCGGTGGCGGTCGCCACCGGCAGGCACAGCAGTGTCGCGGCGGCCACTGCCGCCAGAGTCGAGTAACGCATCCTTCCCCCGATTGATACCGGACACCTTGTCCGGTGAATTCTGATTCTATGCAGAAGCGCACGGCGGCAACCAGTGCGCGTGTCGGTTACGGCGTGGCAGCGGCCGTGGACGGCGTCGCGGTCCTGCCGCCCAGACTGCGCGACAGGAACGCCAGCAACCGCGTGTAGTACTCGCGCTGATGGGCCGGGGTATAGAACCCGTGGCCCTCGGTCTTGTAATACAGCGCCTCGACCGGCGTACCCGCCTTCTTCAGCGCGGCTTCCAGGCGGCGGGTATGCGCGATGGGCGCGCGCTCGTCCTCACCGCCCGCCGCCAGAAACACCGGAACCTTGATGTCCGCCGCACGTGCGATCACCGAGCGCGGTGCCAGGTCCTGCTCCGGGCCGACCCACTCGCGCAGATACGTCCGACCCGTCTTGCTGTCACCGGTATCGCCCCGGTTGTACATCATGGCCAGGTCGTACACCCCCACGTAACCCGCCGCACAGCGGTAAAGTCCCGGCTCGCGGATGGCCCCCATCATCGCGGCATACGCCCCGTAGCTGGCCCCATAGAGACAGACGCGATCGCGATCGGCAATGCCCTGATCGATCACCCAGCGGGTGGCATCGGTGACATCGTCCTGCATGGTCCCTCCCCACTGCCGCTTGCCCGCCGTGGTGTGGGCAAAGCCATAGTTTGAAGAACCGCGGAAGTTGATCTGCAGCACCGCGTAACCCGCATCGGCCAGCAACTGCGTCTCGCGTTCGTAACTGCCGTCGTCGAACACACCGAACGGCCCGCCATGGGGCAGCACCACCAGCGGCAGGCGCTTCGGCTCCTTGCCGTGTGGCACGGTCAGATAGCCGTGCAACGGTAGACCGTCGCGGGCCTTGAGTGACACCGGCTGCACGTGGGCGGTGGTTTCGGCGTCAATCCAGTGGCTGCGACTGGTCAGCAGCGAAGCGTGCTTTTTGACGGTGTCGTACAGATAGAAGTCGCCGGGATTGCGGCCGGACCACGTCCGCACCAGGACCAGCCCCCCATCGCGCGTACTGGAGGTGATGAACAGCGGCGACTTCAAGGCGGCTTCCAGGCTGCGATACAGCCGCGCAGTGCTGGACCCTTCGTCGAAGAAGCGGGTGTGCGGGGTGTCGCCGAAGAACAGCGCCCCGACCGGAATGCGGGTACCGGGCTGGTAGATGATCCGTCCGGGGTCCACCACCGCATCGCGCAGCACGGTGCGCCGTGCGTCGGTTTTCGGATCCCAGGCAACGATGGCGTCGGGGCCCTCGGGCTGCTCGACCAGCAGATAGGGCTGCCCCTCGGCCGAGAAACCGATGGGCACCTGTGTCCGACCGTAGGTGGTGGCCTCACTTATTTCGCGCCACTCCGAGCCCGCCTCGCGGTAATAGGCATGCCTCACCCGGTCATCAGCAAAGCCCGTGGCAAAGCGGACCTCGCCCTGGGCGTCGGTGCGGAAGGTCGCGCGGGGAATCGGCGAGCGCACCACCAACGTGCGCTTGCCGGTCAGGACATCCATGCGCTCCACCTGGGACGAGGCCTTGGTGGAGAACAGGCTGACTTCGATCAGCGCCGTGCTGTCGCCCACGGGGGCGGCATCCATCAAATCCGCGGCAATGCCCCAGGCCTGCCGGGTCTCGGCGTGGTTGCCGGATGCCACGCTGCCCTTGCGGTACCCGACCAGCAGTTCGCCGTCCTGGCCGTCGGCATTGATGCCATAGAGTTCGCCGGTGGCCTGCGGCGCATCCAGACGGCCGAACTTCTTCGCCAGCCCGATCACCAGCCGCTGGTCGCTGAACCACTCGAAGGTGTCGGCATGGTTGTGCTTCTGTGGCCGGAAGGCACCTACCAGCTGCATGTCGCTGCAGCGCAGGATCGCCACGGCGGTGGAGTCCCCCATCGGCACGGTCGCCGCGAGGTACTGGCCCGTGGGCGAGAGTTTCATGTCGTTGAAGGTTTCCTCGCGCAGGAACCGCTCCAGGTCCACCGCGCCGGCGGTTGCCGACAGCCCGCCACAAACCGTGCCCAGCAGCACGGCCATCATCATCCTGCGCATCCATTCCCCCCCGGGACCGGACCCCATGTCCGGATGGGCGATTCTAGACACAGTTGGAGCCGCACAAAAGAAAATGGCACCGCTTGCGCGGTGCCATCGGTGGCCTGCACGGATGGAGAGAGGTATCAGTGCACGCCGCGGAACGCGAGGCTGAGCGCCAGCACCGACAGGATCACCGCGATGGTGCCGTCGAGGATGCGCCAGGTCTTGGGCTTGGTGAACAACGGGGCCAGCAGGCGCGCGCCCAGCCCCTGGGCGGTCAGCCACAGGCAGCTGGCGGTGACCACGCCGGCCGCGAACGCCATGCGCTCGTTGCCAAAATTGTCGGCAATCGAGCCGATCACCATCATGTCCAGCCAGAAGTGCGGGTTGATCAGCGAGAAGCCTACCGCGGCGGTCAGCACGGCGCGGCGCGACGTATTGTCGCTGTCATCCATCTGCAGGCCACCGGTACCGGCCAGCGCGCGGCGCGCCGACTGCCAGGCGTACCAGGCGAGGAAGGTCACGCCGCCCCACAGCACCACCGTGGTCAGCCACGGCAGCGCGCGGGTCAGGGTGTTCAGGCCGGCCACGCTGGCGAAGATGAAGATCGCATCGATCGCCGCACAGGTCGCCACCACCGGCACGATGTGCTTGCGCAGGATGCCCTGGCGCAGGATGAAGGCACTCTGCGCACCAACCACGGCGAACAGGCCGATGCCGGCAGCTGCGCCACTGAACCACGCGGCCAGACCGGGTCCGCCGGAGATGAGAGAGAACATGGGAGTACCGCCTGTCTTGCTGTGGGGGTGGTGCCTCGCCAAGGCGTACAGCACCGGATGGCGCGTATTGTCGCGCCGCAACATGAAAAAGTAGAGCTAAACTTGCTAAACCATCTTTAGCGGAACTTAAGACGATGCGCATCGACCATGCCCAGCTCCGGGCCCTGGCAGCGGTGATCCGCGAGGGCAGTTTCGAGCGCGCCGCACAGTCGCTCAATGTGACCGCCTCGGCCGTGTCGCAGCGGGTCAAAGCACTGGAGGACCGGGTCGGCCGGCTGCTGGTGAAGCGCTCCTCGCCGGCGGTGGCGACCGACGAAGGCCAGGTGCTGGTGCAATTGGCCGAGCAGACCGCCCTGCTGGAGCATGACGCGCTGCACCGGATGGGTATCGCCGACGAGGACCTGCCGCAGGCCAGCATTCCGGTGGCGGTAAACCACGACAGTCTGGAAACCTGGTTCACCGAGGCCGCCCTGCGCTTTGCCGAGCAGACCGGTACGACGCTGGACCTGCGCCTGGAGGACCAGGACCACACCGTGGCACTGCTGCGCCAGGGCGCGGTGCTGGGCGCGGTGACCACGCTGGACGAGCCGGTGCAGGGGTGCCAGATCCACCCGCTGGGCAGCATCCGCTATGCCGCCACCTGCACCCCGGCGTTTCACGAAAAGTACTTCGCCAAGGGGGTCAACGCGCAGTCGCTGGCACAGGCCCCGGTGCTGGTGTTCAACCGCAAGGACGACATGCAGGCACGTTTCGCCCGCCGGCTGGCGGGAGAGGAACTGCCGATGACCGCCCCGACCTGGTGGATCCCGTCCACCCGCGCCTTCGTGCAGGCCAACCTGGGCGGGCTGGGCTGGACCATGAATCCCCTGCCGCTGGTGAAGCGGCATCTGGAAGCCGGCCGGCTGGTGCTGATGAAGCCGCGTGCCTGGGAAGACGTGCCGCTGTACTGGCAGCACTGGAAGGGCGACGTAAAGACCATGGCCCTGCTGACCCGGGCGGTGCTGGCGGCGTCGACCGGCCTGGTGCGGAAGAAGCGTTGACATGGAACCCACCCGGCCGCGCGCAGCATCCGCGGCATGGACAGCGATCCGGTCTACCTGCACATCCGGGTGGTGCTGAGCATCATCCTGGGGCTGAGCATCACCACCCTGCTGCGCGGGCTGGCGCAGATCATCGAGAACCCGGCGCGCCGGGGCTGCTCGTGGCTGCACATCGCCTGGGTGCTGTGGGCGCTGATCTCGGTGGTGACCTTCTGGTGGTGGGAATTCCGGTTGATCCAGGTCCACCGCTGGACCTTCGGGCTGTATCTGTTCGTGCTGGCCTACTGCGCCAGCTGGTACCTGCTGTGCGTATTGCTGTTCCCCGACGACCTGCGCGATTACGACAGTTACGAGCACTACCTGCTGCAGCGTCGGGGCGGCTTCTTCGGCATGCTGGCGCTGGTCACCCTGCTGGACCTCGGCGACACCGCGATCAAGGGCCACAGCCGCTGGGTCATGCTGGGGGAGGCCTACCCCATCCACACCGCGGTGATGCTGACCGTGGCGGCGCTGGGCATGGCCAGCCGCCGTCGGGGCGTACACATGGCATTGGCGACAGCCGCGCTGGTGTACCAGTGCGGGTATTTCCTGGTCGAGTATTTCAGTCTGGCGGCGGATTGAGCGCTGGCGGCGCGCCACGCGATGCTGCGTTGCACCAAATCCGTACCGTTTCGGGCTAAAATCGCCCGCAGGATGCGCCAAACGGTTGTTTCTTCACGCTTCTTCCCCAGGGCGTGGTCATCCTCCTCCCATCTCCCCCTAAGAGATATCCATGAAAAAGTTAGCCAAGGTCGTCCTCGGCCTGCTCGTGCTGTTGCTGCTGGCAGCGGCCGTGTTCCTGTACTGGCCCCTGTACCAGCGTTCGGTCCCGGCGGCGGAAAACGACAAGCCGGTCGACGTCGTCCTGGTCGGCGGCGGCATCATGAGCATCACCCTTGCCACCTTCCTGCAGGAACTGCAGCCGGACTGGAACATCCAGGTCTATGAGCGCCTGAACGGCGTGGCGCTGGAAAGCAGCGACGGCTGGAACAACGCCGGCACCGGGCATTCGGCCTTCGCCGAACTGAACTACACGCCGGAGCTGCCGGACGGCAGCATCGAGACCAAGCGCGCGGTGGGCATTGCCGAGCAGTTCGAGGTCTCGCGCCAGTTCTGGTCGCACCAGGTGAAGGAAGGCCGGCTGAGCCAGCCGAGCGACTTCATCAATCCCACCCCGCACATGAGCTTCGTCTGGGGCGATGACAACATCGCCTACCTGCACAAGCGCCAGCAGGCGCTGTCGAAGAACCCGCTGTTCTACGGCATGCAGTACTCGGAAGACCCGGCGCAGATCAAGGCCTGGGCTCCGCTGCTGATGGAAGGCCGCGACCCGAAGCAGAAGGTGGCCGCGACCTGGATGCCGCTGGGCACGGACGTGAACTTCGGTGTGATCACCCGCCAGCTCACCGCCGGCCTGCAGCGCAGCCCGAACTTCAAGCTGCAGCTGGAGCATGAAGTGCGCGCGCTGCGTCAGAACGACGACAAGAGCTGGAACGTGACCGTGGCCGACCTGAAGTCGGGCACGGAATCGACGGTGAAGTCGCGCTTCGTGTTCATTGGTGCCGGCGGTGCAGCGCTGAAGCTGCTGCAGTTGTCGGGCATTCCGGAGTCGAAGAACTACGCGGGATTCCCGGTGGGCGGCCAGTTCCTGGCGTTCAAGAACCCGGCGATCGCTGGCCGTCACAGCGTCAAGGCCTACGGTATGGCCGAAACGGGTTCGCCGCCGATGTCGGTGCCGCACCTGGATGCACGCAAGCTGGACGGCAAGCCGGTGGTGCTGTTTGGGCCGTTCGCGCTGTACAGCACGAAGTTCCTGAAGCACGGCTCGTGGTTCGACCTGTATTCGTCGGTGAACCACAACAACGTGGTGCCGATGGTCGACGTGGGCCTGGAAAACCTGGACCTGGTGAAGTACCTGATGGGCCAGGCGCGTCTGGAAGATGCGGACCGTCAGGCCGAACTGGTGAAGTACTTCCCGACCGCCAAGCGCGAGGACTGGGAGCTGGTCACCGCCGGCCAGCGCGTGCAGATCATCAAGAAGGACCCGGAGAAGGGTTCGGTGCTGCAGTTCGGCACGGAGATCGTGACCGACAAGGACCACACCATTGCCGCCCTGCTGGGTGCCTCGCCGGGTGCCTCGACCTCGCCGCCGATCATGCTGGACCTGCTGAAGAAGGCCTTCCCGGAACAGATGGCGGCCGGCTGGGAAGCACGTCTGAAGGAAATCGTGCCGTCGTACGGGCGCAAGCTCAACGACAGCGCGGCGCTGACCAACGAGATCCGCGGCCAGACCAGCGCAGCGCTGAACCTGCCCTTCCTGGAAGTGCCGGCTGACACCAGCGCGGCGGTCATGCTGACCCCGCCGGCCCCGGCCGCACCTGCCGCTCCGGTCAAGGAAAAGCGCAACGCCAACGAAGAGATGCAGGCGCTGTAACCGCTGCATCGCTCGATGTGAGTCTCTTTAAACCGGCTTCCTATGGGAGCCGGTTTTTTATTGCCCGTGGACGGCTTACGTAGAGCCGGGCTCTGCCCGGCTGCTGTTGGTTTTTGGCGAACAGCCGGTGGTCATTGCTTCTCTGGCTTGGCGGATCGGGATGGGCGTTCCGGGGGACGCTGCAAGTACGTCCATGTAAGCTCGATCGCCGCATCCATGCGGCTCACGCCCCCTCCAGCCCACCCCGACCCGCCACGACAGTGCGTCGGTGGCCATCGAAGATCAAAAGCCCGCTCGCGGTTCCGGCCCGGTAGCGTCGGTCGACAGACGACGGCCGTGAAATTCCCAACATTCGTTGACGCATGACCCCGGATCGACACCGCCGTTGATCTGGCATTTCCCCATGGCTACCGACCATGTATCAAGGGGCCGGCGGGTGGGGGGTACGGGACCGTGA
>NZ_JASCOZ010000151.1 GCF_029960115.1 Stenotrophomonas sp. PS02289 | reverse complement strand
GGGCTCTGCCCGGCTGATGCGGTACAGGTGTTTCAGCCGGGCAGAGCCCGGCTCTACGGGGCGGTGGCGTCCAGGATCTGTTGGATCTTCTGTTCGAGCGCCGCGCGATCCTGGTCCGTGGGCGCCAGGGCGAACATCAGCGCTTCGACCGATTCACCCTCACAGCGGCCCATCGACAGGCAGAAGTCGGTGGCCGCAGTACTGTCGGGGCCACAGTCGTAGCCCACACGGCAGGCGGCCAAGGCCCAAGCGGTGCCTGCGTTCTTGCCCGTCACCAGCGATGCATAAGGCTCTCTCACGTTGCTGGCGAAGCGCTCGCCGAGTGTGTTGCCCAGGCTGTACATCGCGGCCGGGTCGCCTGAAGCGACCAGGTCGTCCATGAACTGCGTGACCGTCGCGGTGTCAAGCGGCAGGGGCTGCCTTGAAAGAGCCACAGCGCGGGAAGCCAGATCGCCATTTTCAGCCGCCTGCGCGTACCAGCCGTGGATGAGTTGAATCGGGATGACGGCACCACCGTCTACGGCATCGCACCGCTGCAGGCGCAGACGCACGACGCGGTCCATCTCTGCGGCCTGATCGGGGTTCACCTTCTGCATGTACTGGTAGGTGCTGATGAAGTTTGCGCGCTGGAGGTTGGGCAGGAAGCAGGATTCGTAGGTTTGTGCGAGCAGGCGCTGGGAGACGGCGTCGCCGTCTTTGGCGCGTTGCTTGAGGGCTTCGAAGGCGGCTACTGCGTCTACGTTGGTGGATGTTGCTGGTGTGGCGGATGACGTGCGGCCTTGGGAGCCGGTTGCGGATTGGGTGTCGTTCGCGAGTGAGCGGGCCGTTGCGGTGGGTGTGGGGTGTTCGGGTTTGGCTGGTGCGGTGAAATGTCGCCATGCGAAGGCGACCGCAAGGGCGAGCAGCGCCGTGAAGATGATGAACAGCTTGGCGAGTGTGCGCATGGCCTCAAATCCTTCTGGGGTGCGTTGCCACGCCATGCGTGACTGAAGCGTTACAGGTATACCACCAACGTAGAGCGGGGCTCTGCCCCGCTGAGGCGTTACCGGTGTTTCAGCCGGGCAAGCCCGGCTCTACGGGGCGGTGGCGTCCAGGATCTGTTGGATCTTCTGTTCGAGCGCCGCGCGATCCTGGTCCGCGAGTACCATGGCGAACATCAGCGCTTCCACCGATTCCCCCTGACAGCGGCCGATCGACAGGCAGAAGTCGGTGGCAGCGATGCTGTCGGGGCCGCAGTCATAGCCCATGCGGCAGGCGGCCAACACCCAGGCGGTTCCTGCGATCTGGCCCGTCACCAACGATGCATAAGGCCCTCTCACGTTGCTGACGAAGCGCTCGCCCAATGTGTTGCCCAGGCTGTACATCGCGGCCGGATCGCCTGAATCGACCAGGTCGTCCATGAACTGCGTAACCGTCGCGGTTTCCAGCGGCATAGGCTGCCTTGCATAAGTCACAGCGCGGGAAGCCAGGTCGCCATTGGCCGCCGCGTGCGCGTACCAGCCGTTGATGAGTTGCATCGGGATGATGGCCCCACCGTCCACGGCATCGCACTGCTGCAGGCGCAGACGCAATACGCGGTCCAGTTCTGCAGCCTGGTCGGGGTTCACCTTCTGCAGGTACTGGATGCTGCTGATGAAGTGTGCGCGCTGGACGTTGGGCAGGTAGCAGGCTTCGTAGGTTTGTGCGAGCAAGCGCTGGGAGACGGCGTCGCCGGCTTTGGCGCGTTGCTTGAGGGCTTCGAAGGCGGCTAATGCGTCTACGTTGGTGGATGTAGCTGGCGTGGCGGATGGGGTGCGGTATTGAGGGCCGGTTGTGGATGGGCTGTCGTTCGCGAGTGAGAGGGCCGCTGCGGTGGGTGGGGCGTGTTCTGGTTTGGCTGGTGCGGTGAAGTGCCGCCATGCGAAGGCGACCTCCGGGGCGAGCAACGCCGTGAAGATGATGAAGAGTCTGGCGAGTGTGCGCATGGCCTCAAATCCTTCTGGGGTGTATTGCCACGCCATGGGTGGCTGAAGCGTTACAGGTATACCACCAACGTAGAGCGGGGCTCTGCCCCGCTGAGGCGTTACCGGCGTTTCAGCCGGGCAGAGCCCGGCTCTACGGGGCTATCGGTGCTTCAGCCGGGCAGAGCCCGGCTCTACATCCCTCACCCTAGCGTGTCACAACGTCCCCTGCAGAAGCTTGAGCAGCGCCTGCGTCCGCGGCTCAAGCTGATTGCGCTCGGCTTCTGTCATTCCCCCGCTTCTCAGCACCTGCTCGTAATCACCGTAAGCGCATGCACCTTCCTGCAAGCACAAGTTGCTGTACATCATGCTTTGCGGGCTGCAGTCGTAGCCCATGCGGCAGGCCGCCAGTCGCCACACGCGGTCGGCGGACCTGTCTTCTACCAGGAATGATCGGTCCTTGCCGATATTGCGGGTGAGTGGACCTCCCGTTTTCTCGCCATACGCGTAGATTGCCGCCGGATCCTGTGAGGCGATTACGTCCTCGAGAAGCTGGTTCGCTTCGTCGGCATCCAATGGCGGACCGACGCTGTATTCCGCGGCAAGATCACGGATGCGCGCGGCGAGGTCACCCTTATCTGCGGCCTTCGCGTACCACTCGCGGATCAGCTGCCACGTTGGAAATCCGCCTTCGTCCACCACACTGCAGTCGTCCACTCTGGCATGGGCCAGCGCGAGGCTCAGTTCGTCCGTGTTCTCTGCTGAAAGAAATGGCGTGGTCGCATGGCGTTCCAGGAAGTCTGCGGGGTCGGCCTTGGCAGTCCTGCAGGCGTCGTACACGTCGGCGAGCAATCGTTGTGACTTCACGTCTCCGAGTTCAGCACGTTCTTTCAGTACGGGGAACTGGCGAATCAGCTTGGTGGAATGTGGGTCCGTGGTTGCGGCTGCTGAGTTCGCGCTGCGTGGAGGGGGAAGCGGTGCTGGGTTTGGCGCTTGCAACTCGGCCGGGGCGGCGGCGGATAACGGCGTTGGGGAGAGGTGCTTCCAAGCCAGCCCTGTCGCCAGGAGCAGGCCTACTGCAAGCACCAGGAGAGTAGGTTTTGCCAGCATGGGTCCAGGTCCTTATGGGGTGTAGAGCCGGGCTCTGCCCGGCTGAAGCGTTACAGGTATACCAGCAACGCCGACCGCTGATAACGGTGATCAGCACGGTAAGGCATGAACACGACGCGGAGGAGCGCCTCTGCGTTCGGTGGTCATGCGTTACCGGGCGTTGGGCATTTCACGGCGGTCGCCTGTCGGCCGACCCTACCGTTGGGCTATCGGTGGTTCAGCCGGGCAAGCCCGGCTCTACGGGGCTATCGGTGGTTCAGCCGGGCAGAGGGTTGCGCTTGCGGAATTGTGCGGCCTTATGGCGGTTGCCGCATTGGGCCATGCTGCACCAGCGGCGCTTGTGCGACTTGGTGCGGTCGTAGAACCACAGGATGCAGTCGGGGTGTTCGCATTGCCTGACCAGCGCAAAGTCGCCTTCCACTAGCAGTTGGGCGGCGGCTTCGGCCACGGGGCCGAGCAGCGATGACGTGGCGTCACCGCGCGCAGTGCGCGTCAGGGTCAGCGCACCGGTTTCGTCATGGCGCAGCTGCGGGGACGTCAGGTACGCCTGCAGGTACGCGTTGAGGCCGTCGATGCTTACTGCCCCGCCCGCCTTGCGCGCGGAGATGGCTTCCCTCACCGCCGCCCGCAGTTCGCGGCCACGCTCAAGCAGACCCGAGGGGGCCGCTTGGCTCGCCGGCCCCTGGGCCACGCCCTGGCGCAGCAGCCAGCGGCGGACATCCTCATCCGTCGTCCAATGGTCGACGACCTGGCCTTGGCTGCGGGCCTCGGTGTTGAGCAGGTCCAGCGCCAGATGGTCGCCCACCTGGGGAGCCTCTGTGATCGTGTCCTGTAGTGAGGGAGTGCCCACAAAGTAACCCCTAAACGAACTGTTGACAGGTTACCACAGTTCGGGCAGAGTTCGGCCACATAACCTCTAAATGCACACTTAGATGGTTATTCCGCCCCCCCCCCTTCCTCCGCGAGCTTCCCCATGAACCTCAAGAGCCTCCTCCTCGCCGCCGCCACGCTGGGCACCGCATTCTCCGCCTCCGCCGAGCCGTCGGCGCAGGTCCACTACCGCACCGCAGACATCCAAGGGGTGAGCGTCTTCTATCGCGAGGCCGGCCCGGCGGACGCCCCTGCGGTCCTGCTGCTCCACGGCTTCGGCGCGTCGTCCTACATGTTCCGGGACCTGATCCCGGTCCTGGCGCAGCGCTATCGAGTGATCGCGCCCGACCTGCCGGGCTTTGGGCAGACCACGGTCAAGCCGGGCATCGCCTTCGACTACACGTTCGACAACGTGGCCTCGGTCATCGACGCCTTCACGGTCGAAAAGGGCCTGGATCGTTACGCGATCTACGTGTTCGATTACGGCGCGCCCGTCGGTTGGCGCCTGGCCGTGGCGAATCCCCAAAAGATCACCGCCATCGTGAGCCAGAACGGCAACGCCTACGAAGAAGGCCTGAGCGCGGGTTGGGCAGACATGCGCAAGGCGTGGGCGGACCCGACCGCCGAGAACCGCGAAGCGCTGCGCCGCTTCAACACGCCGGACATGATCAAGTGGCAATACACCGAAGGTGTCCGTGATACGTCGTTGATCGCGCCGGAAAGCTATCAGCTGGCGTCCGCCGCGATCGAGCGCATCGGTGTCGAGCCGCAGATGGACCTGCTGCTGGATTACGGCAGCAACGTTCGCCAATACCCGCAACTGCATGCGTTCTTCCGCCAGTACCAGCCGCCGACGCTGGCCATCTGGGGCAAGAACGATCCCTTCTTCATCCCTGCCGGTGCGGAAGCCTACAAGCGCGACAATCCGAAGGCCGAAGTGCGCTTCCTCGATACCGGGCACTTCGCCATCGAGACCCACGGCGACGAGATCGCGACGCGCATGCTGGAGTTCCTGGATCGCAACGTGAAGTAAGAGAGGGCGGCTGGCCGGTAGGGTCGCACGACAGTCGACCGCCGATAACGGTGATCGGCACGGTAAGGCATGACCCAAAAACGGAGGAACGCCTCTACGTTCGACGGTCATGCGTTACCGGGCGTTAAAAATTCCACGGCGGTCGTCTATCGACCGACCCTACGCAGGGCTTCCAACACCGCCTCAGGGTCCTCACACGACACCATCAGATCATGCTTCCCCGTCGTAGGAATAAGCACCCGACCCTTCGGCCCGCCAGTAGCCGCAAAAACAGACTTCCCACGCGAACTAGTAAACCACCCAAGCTGCAGCCCAGGCAGCCGCAACGAGCTCTTAGACCACCGCAACCTGGGGTGCGCACCATCCGGCAACACCACCGCCTCCTCAGGCTTGATCTGACTCATCTCCACCCGGGTCCGGTACAGAAGCGCGCCCACCTCAACCGACTGCGCGCTGATCTTCAACCGGCAGCGATACATCGTTGCCGCCAAGTACGGGACGTAAATGGCAATCGCCGGCACGCCGATCAGCGCACCACCTTTGTAGCTGCAGAAAGCCATGAACCCCAGAAATCCCAGCCCAAAGCTGATCGATCGGGTGTTGGCCAACGGAACACGAGCATCCAGCATTTCATCTCCCTGTGGCGACGCGCCGTGGGCGTCGCGATCCATGCCTCTCACGGCACTCTAATGGAATACTCCACAAACGCCGCATTGGAACGGCCAGGATCTCGTAGACAACTCAGAGCCATGATCAATGGTAAAGAGAGAGGTGTCTATGGCGAGCAAGTGGCTGATGATCTCCTGCTTGATTTCGAGAAGGGCAGCCGATGAAAGGAGACGCGCGATGAAGTGGAGCCTTGGTAAGGTGATGGTTGCTTCGATTGCGGTGCTTGCTGCGCTGTATGTCGGCTCCTGCACCTACATCTCGGAGTCCGGGCAGAGGAACTTCAAGAATGTCCGGGCGGGCGATTCTGTTGATGACGTATTGCTCACGATGGGTGAGCCATCGCACGTCCAGGAGCGGGGCGCGAAAGCACCCGGTGGCTATGAGGAATCCAAGTGCGAAGCCTCCTGCGCGAAGAGACTCTGGTACCTGAATCGGTCCTCTTTGACGGGTGAAGCATGGTCGTTTGAGATCAACGAACAAGGTGACGTCGTTGGAACCGCCTACTGGATGTCGCCTTAACGCTACGACTGCACCAGTATTAGCGATTAACGTCTCGGAGATCGGGTCGGTCCATTCGCCGGGCCAGACCTGGCCGGTAGGGTCGCACGACAGTCGACCGCCGATAACGGTGATCGGCCCGGTAAGGCATGACCCATAAACGGAGAAGCGTCTCCCCGTTCGATGGTCATACGTTACCGGGCGTTGATCATTCCACGGCGGTCGCCTGTCGGCCGACCCTACCGGTGAGCATCCGGACGTTTCAGCCGGGCAGAGCCCGGCTCTACAGGTCACTTCAGCTCCTTGAAGAACCCCACAAACACCTCATCTTTCACCCACTGCTGCCGCAGCCGCAATCCAAACATCACCCGCTCCGCCTCCTGCGCCCGCGCAAACCGCTCCGCATCGCCACTGCATCGCGCGGCATCCAGCTCCTGCTGCGCCTCGGCCAGGAACCGCCCTACCCGGTCCTCCAGCGCCCACAGGGCCATCTCGATGCGAGACAGGCGCGAGGGCGGCGCAAGCGCTACTCCGTGGAGCGCCAGCTGCAGGCGCTCCACGTGGTCGGGGTAGTTCTGCAGCTGCTCGCGCAGCTGCGCGGGTAACGGCGGTAGCGGCCTGCGCGGGCGGGTGACCGCGGGCGGCACGCGGCGCAGGCGCTTGATCACCATTCGATCGCCTTGTCGTCGCCACCGATGAGCCACGCCAGGTCGCTGCCCACGTCCGCCGGGCGGATGCGCGCGGCCGGGTGCGGGGTGGTGCCTTCGGCCATCTCCAGGTCGAAGCGCACCTGCAGGTTCATCCAGAACCACGGCGAGGTGTCGAAGTAGCGGCCCAGGCGTATGGCGGTGTCGGCGGTGATGGCGCTCTCGCCGCGCAGAATCATCGCGATGCGGGTGTGCGACACCTGCAGCGCGCAGGCCAGGGCACGGCCGGAGAGCCGCAGCGGCTCCAGGAAGTCTTCGGCCAGGATGATGCCCGGGTGCAGCGGTGGCACTTCCTCACTGCGCAGCATGGCGGCGGCCCTCCCGGCGGGAGTGGTTGGCATTGCGCCAGCCGTACTGGCGCTGCACCAGCGCCTCCAGATCCAGCGAGGCCGGCACCCTGCGCCGCCGGGGCGCGGGACCTGGCAAGCGCTTGAGCAGGGCGATGGCGCGGCGACGCAGCCACAGCCGTACTTCGTACATGCGGCGCAGGTCCGGGCAGCAGTAGGAATAGTGCGAGTTATCTAGATACCAGCGCAGCAGGCCGCGCAGTGCACGCACGG
Organism: Stenotrophomonas sp. PS02289; assembly: GCF_029960115.1. Taxonomy (GTDB): domain Bacteria; phylum Pseudomonadota; class Gammaproteobacteria; order Xanthomonadales; family Xanthomonadaceae; genus Stenotrophomonas. Next base: position 3,447 of record NZ_JASCOZ010000151.1, on the reverse strand, counting down.
CAACTGGCTTGGCACGCTCGCGCACCGAGCGGAATTTGGCACGCAGGTGCCCTGCCCGCGCCAAGCGCGGGAGAAGAACAACACTCATGAATTTCTCCAAATCAGGCGATACCGGGCCACCGTTCACACGATGACCAAAAGTCCCGTAGTGCCACGCCCTGCGTGGCAACCACGAACGAACCCACCATTCAATTACTCAAGGCCAAACCGACAACCAGCCCACCCCTCCCGCCGAGCCCGTTGAACCTCATCCTCCTCACCAAACGCAGGCTCCACCGGCGGCATCTCCTTACGCACCTGGTTGGCCGCGCGATCCACCGCGTCGCTCCAACAGGTGAGGTCCACCGCATGCGGGTCGAACTCAAGCTCCACGAAGCGCTCCATGAACAAGCGCAACGCCTCCGCCGGGTAGTAATGCGCCCGCGTGGCCGCGCCCTTGAAGCGGCAGCGCAGGTCGTCTTCCACCTTGAACCGCATGTACGCCCGCTTCTTCATGCTCATGGCGTAAACCCCTTCGGCGCGGGGTGGTGGGCGTAGCCCTCCACCGTGATGTAGTGCACCTCGCGCACGAGCTTGGTGGGCATGTGCAGGGTGCGGAAGCCCGGCGGGTAGATGGGGGGTGATGACCAGCTTCTCACCGGTCCACTCGAGCTCGAGCGTGGTGCCCTTGCCGAGACCGATGTAGCGCAGCCAGCGGCCGCGGGTGAGGAAGAACGGGACGTAGTCGTCGTCTTCGTTATTGCTGGTGGGTGGGGGCTTACGGTGCTCGTTGCCGCCGGGGGGAGTGGCGGCTTGAGGGAGCTCGGGTGGAGCTTCGGGTTCCACTTCGGGGGCGGGATCGTTCGCCGCCTGATCCAAGTCGGGGCTGGGTGCTTCGGGCCAGATCTTTTGCATGATGGACAGCCTCATGGAGTAGGCCCCCCTCGCCGGAGGTGGCGAGGGGTGGTCGGGAGGTTGGAACCGTCAAGCGAGAAACGGCGTGGCGCATTTCCCCCGAGGAGAGGGTGTTGTATTAACCACCCTCCCGACCTCGGGCCTACATCCATCATTGTTCTCGCTTGGGAGTTTCCACGCTCCGTCCGTGTACCTTGGCGGATTCCAATTTGGAAAAGTACCTCAGCAAAATCATTGACTTAGGGTGATATTTCGGAAACGACAAGTGGCTGTCGCAAATGCCCGGTTCTGACGCAGGATTTGAGACGCAATCCACAGATCATGCACCTCCCCCGTAGGACTCGGACGAAAACATGCAGATTGATTCGGAGTGGCTGGCCGCGTTTGACGAGGCGCTTTTGGCACTTTTTGCGATAGACCACGCGGATGCGGGGCTGGATCGGGAAGAATTGGGGTGGTACTGCGACCTGCCGGCCGGGGAAGCGGCGGTGGCGTTTGGGGAGGACTTTGATCTTTGTCGGCGGGATCGGGTTTGGCCGGTGCTTGGCCTGGCTTTGCAGAGCTAACCGTATCCAGCGACGTTCAATTCTCGAGTTGCGGCCGATTGCGACACCATGGTTAGATTGCTCAAGTTGAGATGCCGCAAGGGCTTAGCATGGGAATCAAGGACGACGTGCTTGAAGTTCTCCGATTACAGAAGGACTACAGCCCAAGCGTGACCGAGTCCATGGCGAGACGAGGCTCGATCATTCGGCAGGCCCTACCGCGCGGTCTCAGCCGCATCGCTGAAGAGCTCCGCATTGGTGCTGGAATCAGGCCTGGAGAATTCCTGCTGGAAGGCAGCGACGGGCAGGGCCGCCGCTCGCTCGTGCCATGGGTGCGTTTCAGTTCACGCGTGCGCTCACCCTCGGCGACTAAGGGGTGGTACGTGGTCCTGCTCTTCAGGGAAGACGGATCTGGAGCCTATCTCGGGCTTGCCCATGCTTCTAACGAGTCCGCTTCCGGTGGATTCGTTTCTAGGTCGGCCGCTGAGGCCACGAGACTCGTGAAGTGGGCGAGAGACCTGATTGGCAGTGATATCCGAGGGGATGGCCGCCTATCGGAGGAAATCGAGCTTGGGCAGGGGAAGCTCGGCCGGTCCTACGAGAGCACAACCGCGACCAGCTACTTCTACCCTGTCGATGACATCCCCTCTGATGAACAGATCGCAGATGATCTGCGCTTCATGGCCGTGCTTCTAGGGAAGGTCTATTCGGCTGACGATGCTCAGATACGTACGCGGGAAACCTCGCTGGACGTGATTTCTGTCATTGAAGCGGTAGAGGAGACCACTACTGGCCGTGCTCGCGCCGGACAGGGATTTGGCTTATCACCAGCCGAGCGACGAGCAGTGGAGCTAAGGGCTATGGCCGCTGCAATTGATTACTTTGCGGGTCAAGGCTACTCCGTCGAAGATACTAGCGCTACAAAGTCATATGACCTCATGGTCAAGCTGGGCCCAGCCACGCTCTATATAGAGGTCAAGGGAACAACCTGCTCACTTGGCGACATTGTCCTGACTCGCAATGAAGTGGACCATCATTTACAGCAGTACCCCAACAACGGGCTCTTTGTGCTTTCCGAAGTACAGTTGATCCGGGATTCGACCCAAGCAACAGCGGTTGGTGGCGTACCGTTTGTATCGACACCATGGCAAGTAGAGATAGATCGATTACAACCAATTGCCTTCAGATATAGACTTTCCTGATACAACCTCCGCTCCACTTCCTTCAGCCGTGGAGCGGAGGTCCAGATTGCCTCTTCGCCCTGCTTCGGAGATCACATCTCTTCACGTTTACGAGAAGCTATGGGGCCGCATATTGTGCTTCCACTCTTTGAAGGGGAAGACATAGTAGTGAAAGCGATCCGCCCCAACCGGTTTGATCGCCGCGCGGTGTCGGACGATTACATAGACCTGTTTGGCGTCATCGAGCTCGGCAGTGAAGCCGATGACCTCGTTGATGCCCGTCAGCACACGGTCGCCAGTCGCCGCCCCACTGCGAGAGAAGAGAACCCCTCGGTCGACCCAGTCAGCGACCTCAGTTGCATCGCGGTAGTGCTCTGCCCGTTCATCCCACGCCAACTGGAAGCGCTCAAAGCGCGACTCCTTGGCTTTAGCCAAGAGCTTGCTGTCCACCTCTTCATCATCGAGGTCGGGGCGATCCAACTGTGCCCGGAGATACACGCGGATCGCCTCCCGTGCGATCTCGCTCTTCGTCGTCTTGCTGCGACGCGCATAGTCGTCCAGCAGATCGGTCGTGTCACTGTCCAGCCGTATCGTTAACATGCTTAAGCCTATGATTTTGCGGTAATTAGCCAATTGTCAGCGAGGCTACTCAAGCGACAAATACCCATGTATTGCGCCGTACTACACCCGCCTTACGTCAGATCCTACGCGCCGCTCTGGATTTCGTCAATGGCGAGGTTTTGGATCTCAAATCACAGGTAGAGGCCAACTGAACTTGGGGGGGGGCGGCGGCGCGGCGGCGGGGCGGGGGGGGGGGGGGGGGGGGG
>NZ_JASCOZ010000150.1 GCF_029960115.1 Stenotrophomonas sp. PS02289 | reverse complement strand
TTTTTTAAAACCACAGTGTTTTGCCCCCCCGCCGGCCCCCCCCCCGGCGGGCCACCGGTCGGCCTCATTCAGCGACGTTGGACCCCGACACGCTCGGATAATCGGTGTACCCCTCAGCCCCGCCGCCATACAGTGTGTCGGGGTTGAACTCGGACAGCGGCACGCCGAAACGCAGGCGCTCCACCAGGTCCGGGTTGGCGATGTAGGCGCGACCGAACGCGATCACGTCGGCATAGCCGCTGGCGAGGGCGGCTTCGGCGCTGTCCTTGTCGTAGCCATTGTTGGCGATCCACGGACCCCGGAACTTCGCACGCAGCGCGGCATAGTCGAAGGCGATGTTGTCGCGCGGGCCGCCCGTCGCACCCTCGATCACATGCACGAAGGCCAGGGGGCCAATCGCATCCAGCCGCTCCACCGCGCGTTCAAACAGCGGCTGCGGGTTGGAGTCGTGGGCGTCGTTGACCGGCGTCACCGGGGACAGACGCACGCCGGTGCGCTCGGCACCGATCTCGGCGGCAATCGCGCGCACCACTTCGTCGAGCAGACGGGTGCGGTTCTCGATGCTGCCACCGTACTCGTCGGTGCGCAGGTTGCTGCCGTCGCGCAGGAACTGGTCAATCAGATAGCCGTTGGCGGCATGCACTTCCACGCCGTCGAACCCGGCAGTGATCGCATTGCGCGCCGCCTGTCGGTAGTCCTGGATCAAGCCGGGAATCTCCTCCAGCGCCAGCGCACGCGGCGCGGAGACATCCTCAAAGCCCTTGGCGGTGAAGGTCTTGCCCTTGGCCTGCAGCGCGCTGGGGGCCACCGGTACTTCGCCTTCCGGCAGCAGGCTGGTGTGCGAGATGCGGCCGACGTGCCACAGCTGCAGCACGATGCGCCCGCCTTCGGCGTGTACCGCGTCGGTGACCTTGCGCCACGCCTCGATCTGGGCCTGGCTGTAGATGCCGGGTGTGTCCAGGTAGCCCTGGCCGAGCGGATTGATCTGGGTGGCTTCGGCAATCAGCAGGCCGGCACTGGCACGCTGCTGGTAATACTGCACCGCCAGCGGATTGGGCACGCGGCCCTCAAGGGCGCGGTTGCGGGTCAGCGGGGCCATGGCGATGCGGTTGCGCAGGTCGATGGAACCCAGCCGGGTGGGGGTGAACAGCAAGCCGTCGGTCGGTGCAGTCATGTGCAGGGCCTTGTGGGGAAGGGAAGAGCGGTACGACCTCCAGCATACGGCCGCGTGCGTTGCAGCGATGGGAAGGTTTGTTGCGGTCGGCAGGTGCGTTGCATGCACCTTGTGTAACGCATCGGAGGCGTAGCGTAGTGATGCTTTCCCCCCTCTGATACCTGTGGAGACACACGCAATGATTGATTACCAGCTCAAGGGCAAGGTCGCCATCGTCACCGGCGGCGTATCCGGCATCGGCCTGGCCGTGGCCGAACTGTTCGCTGATTCCGGTGCGGCGGTGGCGGTGTGGGACCTGAAGGAAGACGCGGTGAAGAAAACCGCCGAGGCGCTGGCCGCTCGCGGTGTGAAGACGATCGGCATCGCCCTGGACGTGACCGATGAAGCCGCCGTCGACGCGGCAGTGAAGCAGACCGTGCAGGAACTCGGCGGCCTGGATATCGCGGTGAACAATGCCGGTATCGGCGGCCCCTCCGCACCCAGTGGCGACTATCCGGTCGATGGCTGGAAGCGCGTGATCGACGTGAACCTCAACAGTGTGTTCCTGTGCCAGCGCGCGCAGATCCAGGCGCTGCGCAAGGCCGGCAAAGGCGGCAGCATCATCAACATGGCCTCGATCCTGGGCCAGGTCGGTTTCGACAACTCGGCGGCCTATGTGGCGGCCAAGCACGGCGTGGTCGGTCTGACCCAGGCCGCAGCCTGGGAACATGCTGCTGACAACATCCGCGTGAATGCGGTCGGCCCGGGCTTCATCGCCACGCCGCTGCTGGACAAGATGGACCCGACGGTGCGCAAGGCGCTGGAAGCCAAGCATGCGCTCAACCGGTTGGGGCGCTCCGAAGAGGTGGCGGCACTGGTGGCCTGGCTGGCCAGTGACGATGCCTCGTTTGCCACCGGCACCTATTACGCCATCGACGGCGGCTATCTGGCGCACTGACTGGCGTCGGTCACGGCCGCATTCACATCGCTTCACGGTACAGCCACGCGCTTCGCGCAACGCTTCCTCCATCGCCGAGGAGACGCGGATGGGCTGGGAGCAGGATCTGTCGCTGTTGCTGCGGGTGGCCGCAGCCATGCTGTTCGGCGGGGTGCTGGGCATCGAGCGCGAGCTCGGCAAGCACGCCGCCGGATTGCGCACGCACATGCTGATCGCCGGGGCCGCTGCCTTGATCGTCGGCCTTGGCGACAGCATTGCCGAACATTTCCAGCAGGAGCGCTACCGCGACCTGCTGCAGGTCGACCCGGTGCGTCTGATCGAGGCCGTGGTGGCCTGCGTGGGCTTCGTGGCCGCCGGCACCATTCTGCGCGGCAGCCGCGACGACCAGGTCAGCGGACTGACCACCGCCAGCTCGCTGGTGATGGCCGCGGCCATCGGTATTGCCGTGGGCATTGGTGAATATGTGATCGCGCTGGGCGTGAGTGTGCTCTGCGTGCTGGTGCTGGCGGTGTTCCGCCGGATTTCCGACAAGCTGGAGAAACTATGAACGCCACCGCCGCCGGACAACCCACCTTCGCCGTGCAGTGCCTGGACCACGTGGTGCTGCGGGTCAGCGACCTGCCGCGCGCGCTGCATTTCTACCGGGACGTGCTGGGCTGCACGGTGGCGCGTGAGCGGCCCTCGCTGGGCATGGTGCATCTGCACGCGGGCAGTTCGATGATCGACCTGGTGGATATCCACGGCAAGCTGGGCGTGCCCGGTGGTGCAGCCGCCGGCGCGCAGGGTCGCAACATGGCACACCTGTGCCTGCGCGTGGAGCCGTTCAACGAAGCGCAGCTGCGCGAGCACCTGCAGATGCATGGCATCGCCGTGGATGCCCCGGCCAGCAGCAATTTCGGGGCCGAGGGCGATGGACTGTCGCTGTACGTGCAGGATCCCGATGGCAATGGCGTGGAGCTGAAGGGACCGAGCAGCGACTGCGGCTGCTGAAGCACCGGCTGCGGCCGATGTGCCGACCAACGGTCGGCACCTACCCTTTGGTCTAATGCGCGCCGTGCGCAGCGGGGCAGGGTGCCCCGGTATGCTGTGAGCGGATTGTCGCCCGGTGTTGCTGCCCCATGATCATTTCCGCCGCTTCGGACTACCGCGCTGCCGCGCAGCGTCGCCTGCCGCCGTTCCTGTTCCACTACATCGACGGCGGTGCGTACGCCGAGCAGACCCTGCGCCGCAACGTGGCCGACCTGTCCGACGTGGCGCTGCGCCAGCGTGTGCTGCGCGACATGTCCGAGCTGAGCCTGGACACCGAGCTGTTTGGTGAGCGGCTGGCGATGCCGGTGGCATTGGCCCCGGTAGGCCTGACCGGCATGTTCGCGCGGCGCGGCGAAGTGCAGGCCGCGCGTGCGGCCGCCAGCCGGGGCATTCCATTCACCTTGTCGACGGTGTCCGTGTGCCCGATCGAGGAGGTGGCCCCGAAGATTCCCCGGCCCATGTGGTTCCAGCTGTATGTGCTGAAGGACCGCGGCTTCATGCGAAATGCGCTGGAGCGCGCCCAGGCGGCGGGTGTGACCACGTTGGTGTTCACCGTGGACATGCCAGTACCGGGGGCGCGTTACCGTGATGCGCATTCGGGCATGAGCGGGCCAAACGGACCGCTGCGACGCATGCTGCAGGCGTTCACCCATCCGCGCTGGGCATGGGATGTGGGTCTGTTCGGGCGACCGCACGACCTGGGCAATGTGTCCGCGTATCGTGGCGCGCCGACTGGCTTGGCCGACTACATCGGCTGGTTGGGAGCCAATTTCGATCCGTCCATTTCATGGAAGGACCTGGAGTGGATCCGTGAGTTCTGGACCGGGCCGATGGTGATCAAGGGCATTCTGGACCCGGACGACGCGCGTGATGCGGTGCGCTTCGGCGCTGATGGCATCGTGGTGTCCAACCACGGCGGACGCCAGCTGGATGGCGTGCTGTCCACCGCGCGCGCATTGCCGGCCATTGCCGACGCCGTGCAGGGCGAGCTGAAGGTGCTGGTGGATTCGGGCGTGCGCAGCGGTCTGGACGTGGTGCGCATGCTGGCGCTGGGAGCCGACACCGTGTTGCTGGGGCGGGCGTTCGTGTATGCGCTGGCCACGGGCGGAGAAGCCGCGGTGGCCAATCTGCTGGATCTGATTGCCAAGGAAATGCGGGTCGCGATGACCTTGACCGGCGCGCGCAACATTGCCGAGATCGGGCGTGGGGCGCTGGCGTAGCGACGCGCCCTGCGCGTCGTGATGCCGGGATCGCCGTTATTCGCAACGCACGGCGGTAATCACATTGTCCTTGTCGATGAACACCCGCAGGCGGTCGTCGCGCTTGTCCTTGCTGACCACCGTGGCCGGGCCGATCGGATTGATCAGACCGGCACCGCTTTCACGGAACAGCTTGCGCATGGTGTCTTCGGCGGCGGGCTGGCCTACCGCCCATTGCAGGGGTGCATCGTGGCATTGGCCACTGCCGCGGACCTCCGGTCCGGGACTGCTGACGCAGCCTGAGAGCAGGGTGGCCGCAACGGCCAGAACGGGAACTGCAATGCGGGTATGCCGGGACATCGGTCGCTCCTGCGGTAGCCTCAAGCGACCATACCACCCCGCCCGGTACAATGCCCGCGAAAGCCCCCCGCACCGGGCTGGGCGTTGGAACTGCTGTCCTGTGTCTTCCCTCCGTGTTTACCTGCTGGCGCTGCCGTTGTGCCTGGCCGCCTGCACCACCGCGCCGCCGCCGAAACCGGCTCCCAATCCCGATGCGCTGTGGGGCGTGATCCAGCGCGACTGCGTCGGCCCTGATACCCCGCGCGGTTCCTGCCTGGTGGTCTCAACGGCCGCGGAGCGCCGCGATGTGCTGGTCAAGGACACCCACGGCGACTACCAGTTCCTGCTGATGCCGCTGGACAAGGTGAGCGGTATTGAAAGTCCGCAGCTGCTGCAGGCGGGGACGCCCAACTACTTCGCCGCCGCGTGGCAGGCGCGTGCCTACACCGAGCGGGCACTGGGCCAGCCGTTGCCGCGTGACGTGGCCAGCCTGGCGCTGAATTCGGCGCACGGCCGTTCGCAGAACCAGCTGCACATCCATGTGGATTGCCTGCGCGCGGACATCCGCGACCAGTTGCGTTCCATGCGGCCGGCCATCGGCACCACCTGGCAGCCCCTGCCGCAACCGCTGCGCGGCCATGTGTACCAGGCCAGACGGCTGGACGGCGCAGCGCTGAGCGCCGATCCCATCCGCCTGCTCGCCAATGACCTGGCCGCACCCGGCGAGATGGGGCGCTGGTCGCTGGTGGTGGTGGGGCAGGGCGAGGACCGTCGCGACCCCGGATTCGTGCTGCTGGCGACCCAGGCCGATGCCGACGCCGGCCACCAGGCCAGTGGTGAAGAGCTGCAGGACCACGCCTGCGCCGTGCTGACCGGGGCCCAGGAGGCGCTGGACGGCGTACGCTGAATTCGGCGAGGCGTACGGGCATGGCAGAAATCGTCAAAAAGCCACGCTATAGTGGTCGATCAATGTGGTGCCCGCTTTCGCGCCCGGGCTGTCTGGCGCGTCGTACCTGACCAATTCCATGACTGCTGAAACGACTACTCCGCCGGCCGCTCCGGCCCAGGCTTCCGGTCCGCTGTTCTACCGCGAGCCGCTGCCGCTGCAATCGGACAAGCACGCCAACTGGCGTCTGCGCCCGGGTTCGCTGGCATTCGCTGCTGAAACCAATGCCATTCCGGCGGTGATCGGCGAATTCGGCATGGCTTCCCAGCACTTCCCCATTCTGTTCACCGGCCAGGATGCCTCGCCGATCGTGGCGGTGGGTCTGTCGCGCAGCAACCTGTTCGTGAACGACGGCAAGTGGGCCGACGACACCTACGCCCCGGCCTACCTGCGCCGTTATCCGTTCGTGTTCATGCAGTCCGATGAAGACGGCAACTTCCTGCTGGCGCTGGACGCCGGTTCGGACCAGGTCAACCAGGGTGACAGCGACGAAGGCGAGCCGCTGTTCGTCGACGGCAAGGCCACCGAGCTGGTCGACAACGCCATGAAGTTCTGCGCCGACTTCACCCGTGAATACGAGCAGACCCGTCAGTTCAGCGCCGCGCTGCTGGCCCAGGACCTGCTGGTGGAACGCAGCATCGACGTCACCCTGAGCAACGGTGAAAAGATGTCGGTGAACGGCTTCCATGTCGTCGATGTCGAGAAGTTCGCCAAGCTGCCCGACGACGTCGTGCTGGCCTGGCACCGCAACGGCTGGCTGGCACTGGTGCACCACCACCTGACCTCGCTGTCGCGTTTCAACGCGCTGGTGAAGCGCCAGAGCGAGCAGGCCCAGGCGGCTTGATTACGCCGGTGATGTGATATGCAAACGGCGACCTTCGGGTCGCCGTTTTTGTTTGTGGAATGACGCGATGGGATGGCGCGATGGGAAATCGTGCTAACGGTGGTTCGGGCGATGGGGGCGGTGGGAATGCTGCGGATGATTGGGATGCTTGGGACGGGTAGGGTCGGACGATAGTCGACCGCCGATGGCGTGCCCGTGCCCGGTAACGCATGACCGTTGAACGGAGCGACGCCTTCGTTCAGTGGTCATGCCCCAATGCAACACCGGTTGCTATCGGCGGTCGACTATCGTGCGACCCTACCGGCCTTCCGGCGGACCGCCTGTCAGGCGTCACCTCCAGCTCTGCAGCAGATCCAGCACCTGCGGTTCGCGCGGCTTTTGCAGGAGATCAGGCAAAAGGGCGTCATAGGCGGCACGGTAATCGGTGGACTGGTGCTCCAGAAACGCCGCTACTGAGGCCTCATCCCAGCGCTCATACAGGGTGAACAGCGTCGGATCGTGCGCGTCACGATGCAGGTCGCATGAAATGAAGGCCGGTTCCTCGGACATGCGGTCGATCAGCGTGTGTACCGCGTCCAGCCAGTCCTGGACGCGCTCGGGTTTGACCTGCAGGCGGACGTAGAAGACCAGCGGTGAATCGGGGGATGACATGGTGACGCTCCAGATGGGCACGGTGTGCATTATGGAGCCCCTTCGTTTCGCGCGGATGTTCCGGGTTCAACGATGGCTGGGGGCGGGTAGGGTCGGACGATAGTCGACCGCCGATCGCCTGTCCGCGCCCGGTAACGCATGACCGTTGAACCGAACGACGACTTCGTTCAGTGGTCATGCCCCAATGCAGTACCGGTCGCTATCGGCGGTCGACTGTCGTGCGACCCTACCATCACCCCCATCACTCCAGCATCCTCAGCATCCCACAACCGCCAGAATTCCCCGTGTTCGAACACCGCCCGGTGTTACGGCGTACCTGCTTCCCCCGCCGCCGGATGTGCGGTGCTTGCGGTCGGGTGCGGCGGCGTCGGCAGCGACAGTTCCGGGTTGCCCTGCTGCGCCTGCAGGGCCTGGATACGCTGGTTCAGCTGCTCCAGCTGGGTATTGCTGCTGCGCAGATCCGTGCTCAGTGACACCGCCTGCTGTTTGGCCTGCTGGATCGCGCTGCTGACCTGCTGCGCCTGCTGGCGCTGCAGATCGGCTTCCTGCTGCAGGCTGCGCAGGCGCTGTTCGTTGTAGGCCACCAGGCTTTCGGTATACCGCTTGCCGGCTTCCAGGCGGATGGTGTCGATGTTCACCTGGGCGAGATCACGGGTCTGCTTGACGAACGTCTCATACACATTCTCGGCGGTCTCTACCGAATCGGTCTTGATCACCCGCCAGAATTCCTTGCCCTGGAACAGCGACACGTAATACTGCAGCGTGCTGGCATTGAACAGCAGGCTGGCCCCGTAGGTGCCGTTGTAGGTGGTGCGCAGTTCGGTGAGCTGCTGCCCGTCCATCAACTGGCGCAGCTCGTCCACCGTGTTGCGCACCACCGGAGCGCTGCGGTCGATGTCCGGCGCGTCGTTCTTGCCGCGACGGGCATGGGCGTCGGGAATCAGGGTCAGCGAAGCAAGCACCAGGGCCATGGCCAGCAGCGGGCGGCTGAGGGAAACGAAGGAGGTGGTGGTGGTCATGATCGGGGCTTCCATCAGTAGGTTCAGTAGACAAGCTGCGCGGGATTGCATTGGGTCGCCTGCAGGTGCACGTCGGTACGGCCAAGTTCGATTCCCAGCACATTGGCCAGGGTGGTCGTCAGCAGCGTGCCGACGCCGTTGAGCAGAGGTTTGAGCACACCTTCCAGCACCGGGCGCAGCAGGGTGCAGAGCAGGCCGCTGCACGCCACTGCATTGGTACTGGGGTCGGTGACGCTGCCGCTGCCCTGGTAGCTGTCGAGCACACCGGCCGGTGCGGTCTGCATGTACGAGGCCAGATTGCCCTTGACGCAGGCGTTGTAGGCAAGCAGCGCGCTGACCAGCCCGCTGCAGCGGTTGATCACCAGCCCGCCCAGCAGCGTGCCGAGCAGGCCGTCGAGCAGGCCCAGGCCCTGACCGGTCACGGTGGCGCGATAGCCCTCCCAGACCGAGCCGTCGCGGTAGCAGGTCCCCAGGCCGAATGCGCAGGCATACGGCACGCCGTTGTGCACGGTCCAGTCGCCGAAGGCGTTGATGCCCTGCGCGGCGTTGCCATTGCGCAGCAGTGCGATGGTGCGGTCCACGTCGTACAGGCCGTTGCCGGGGTTGGACGCTTTCAGGAACTGATCGGCCAACTGGTCGGCGGTGCTGGCGGTGTTCATGCCCTTGGCAGCGGGATTGAGCATGCCGCCCAGTACCCGCAGCAACTGCTGTACGAGGTCGCTGACCGCTGTGCCGATCTGCGCGGGATTGATCCAGGTGGATTGTGTCTCGCCGGCGGCCAGGGTCAGGCTTTCACTGTGGCTGAGGGCGTTGATCTGAATGCGGTCGTTGATCAGCGGTGCGCCCAGCAGGGTAAGCAGTTGTTCGTTCTGGAGATTGGTTTCGCAGACGTTGCGGGTGGAGAACTTGTCGCTGTCGGCGACCTTGCCCACGCAGGCGCGCAACACCGAAGAGTCGACCTGCACGGTGGCGGTGGCCGGCACCGCGCTGCACTGCAGGCTCGTGACAGTGGCCATGGCGTTGGTGACGTCGGCATAGATCGGCAGTCGCAGGCGGATGCCCAGCGCGGTCAGCACCTTGCCCAGTCCCAGTGCCAGGTTGTTGCTGTCGATGTCCAGGTGGAGCCGGACCTGTGCGTTGTAGGCACGTGTGCCGACACCGCCGATGGCGATGGACGGGGGCTCGATGATCGCTGCCTTGGCCTGCACGCCGAGCACGTTGAGTTGGCTGACCTCCACCGCGCGGCCACTGTTGGCAATGCTGATGCCGGTGGTCAGCAGGTCGAGTGCGTTCACCTGTGCATCCAGCGCGGCGGTAGCCGGACCGTCGGGCGCGACAATGCGGCCGAACAGGCCGCTGGCGGCGTCGTTGCTGCCGAGCTGGATCGCCAGCCGGTCGATATCCAGTTTGGCCGCCAGTGCCTTCCGCAACGCGTCGAGGTCGACATCGGAAACTCCGCTCTGGGCCAGTACCGTGGCCGTGGCATCGACCAGATCACCCAGCGATACCTTGTGGGCGGCCAGCAGGGCGTTGAAGTCGCCGATGCTGATGTCGGCATCGACGGGAATGCCGAGCGCCTTGAGCAGCCCGTGCGGCGTGACCTTGGCCTGGGCAAGGCCGTCATAGCCCAGCAGGGTGGTCTGGTCCAGGTCCACCCCGACCAGTTTGAGCACGCTGCCCAGCGGCGTGTTGCCGTTCACCCGCAGCAGCTGCGAACCGACACTGAGGACGGCGAACGGCGGCGCGCGGGTGGCTACCGCTTGGGCACGCACGGTTGGCAGGCGGGTGTTCTGACCCAGGAACGGCAGCACCGAGCGTTCGGCCACCACCTTGACCGCATTGGTGGGTTCAGCCGCGGACACGCTGGCGAAATTGTCCTCGCTGCTGTGGGCTGGATTCCAGTTGCCACATTGCACGCGCAGCACGCCGGGAAAACGATTGGCGCTGACTGCATTGCTGCGCGCTGCGGCGTTGTCGGCGCGGTCGGCGGTGCACAGGTCCAGGCGTTGGGCACCGGCCAGTGCGGCCAGGTCGGCGACCTTCTGCACGTCACGCTTGGCCCAGTACAGATAGCCGATCTCGATCAGCCCGAGCATGCCGAGCAGGCCGACCATGACCAGCATCATCGTCACCGACATGCCACCGCGCTGGGCGCGGTGATGAACAGGTGGCCGCGTGCGCGTGCCGTTCATGGATTATTCTCCGCCCTCGCTGGCGACATCCTTGCGCACGCTGTATTCCAGGTATTCGGGAATGGGGTGGTCAAAACTGTTGAGGTAGCGCGCGTAGCTGCGGCTGGCCTGGTCGCCGAGCAGGGTGTGCGGCTTGCCGGCGCGTTCGCCGCTGGCCTGCAGCTGCAGCAGGGCGCGGGTGGTGTCGCCCAGCTGTGGACGCGGCGGCAGTGCGAGGGTGACCGGCGGCGGTGCCACGGGCACTGGAGCCACCACCGGCGCGGGTGCAACCGACGCTGGCGGCGGTGGGGGTGGCGGTGCTGGCTGCTCGCCCAGCATCTGCCCGGTCAACGGCCGCTGCTGGGCCATCGCCGGGGCAGTGCCCAGCATCGCCAGCAGCACGGCGGCATGCAGGTGGGCGAGGGTACGGATGACATCACTCATGGCGTGCTCTCCTGGGGTGCGGTGGTGCCGCCGAAGCGTTCCAGCATGGAAGGTGCAAGACGAGGGTCGGTGCGCGCTGCCGGTGCGGTGGCGGTCGATGTCCTGGCGGCCGCGTTACGCCGGCCCGGTAGTGCAGCGGGGGCGGCGGAGGTAGACGCCGCTGGCGGGGGGCGCCGCTGCGGGCCCCCCCGCCCCCCATGCCCCCCGGGCCCCCCCGGGCACCC